>NZ_CP115465.1:1241564-1562347 GCF_027912535.1 Brevundimonas sp. NIBR11
CGGGCAAGGGGCGGCTGGCGGCCAATCCGGTGATCAACGCCGTGCTGTCGCTGATCGTCAACATCCTGCGGTCGGTGCCCTTCATCATCCTGCTGATCGTCATGCTGCCGGTAACGGTGCTGCTGGTCGGGACGTCCCTGGGCGTGGCGGGGGCCATTCCGCCGCTGGTCGTCGGGGCCGCGCCCTTCTATGCGCGCCTAGTCGAGACGGCGCTGCGTGAGGTCGACAAGGGCGTCGTCGAGGCGACGCAGGCCATGGGCGGCTCGACCTTCCAGATCGTGACCCGCGCGCTTTTGCCCGAGGCCCTGCCGGGTATCATCGCCGGGGCCACGGTGACGGCCATCGCCCTGGTCAGCTACACGGCCATGGCCGGCGTGGTCGGCGCGGGCGGGCTGGGCGACCTTGCGATCCGCTTCGGCTATCAGCGGTTCCAGACTGACGTCATGGTGGTGACCGTAGTTCTGCTGCTGGTCCTCGTACAAATTCTGCAGATGATCGGCGACGCCGTGGTCGCTAGGGTCTCGCACCGCTGACTTGAGAGACCTCCCATGCTTCGCCGCAACCTCATCCTCGCCGCCGCCGCACTGGTTCTGACTGCCTGCGGGCAGGGAGCCGAGAAGGCCGCCGACGGTTCGGCGCCGCTGATCGTGGGCGCGACCGCCGTGCCCCACGCCGAGATCCTGGAGTTCATCAAGCCGACGCTGGCTGCTGAAGGGTTTCCGATCGAGATCAAGGTCTTCAACGACTATGTTCAGCCGAACACCCAGTTGGCCGAGCGCCGGATCGACGTGAACTATTTTCAGACCAAGCCCTATCTGGACGAGTTCAACGCCGCGCGCGGGTCGGACCTGATCACCGTGGCCGGCGTCCACGTCGAACCTCTGGGCGCCTATTCCCGCAAGCACCCGGCGCTCGCCGCCATCCCGAACGGCGCCGACGTCGCCTTGCCGAACGATGCGTCGAACACCGGCCGGTCGCTGCTGCTGCTGCAGTCGTCGGGCTTGATCACACTGCGCGACGGCCAGAACCCGCTGCAGACGGTCCGCGACATTTCCAGCAATTCGAAGAACCTGCGGTTCCGCGAGATCGAGGCCGCGACCCTGCCGCGCGTTCTGGATCAGGTCGATCTGGCGGTGATCAACACCAACTATGCACTTGATGCGGGCCTGAAGCCAAAAACCGATGCGCTCGCCCTCGAAGGCGGCGACAGCCCCTATGTGAACTATCTGGTCGCCCGCCCCGACAACCAGAACGACCCGCGCATCCAGGCCCTGGCGCGGGCGCTGCGCAGCCAGGCGGTCAAGGACTTCATCGCCCGGAAGTACGACGGCGCGGTCGTCCCGGCGGCCTGACGAGTGGCCTATGATCCCGACTTCGGCGAGTGGGTGCGCGAGCATTTCGCAGCGCTGGGTCCACTCGAGATCAAGCGGATGTTCGGCGGGGCCGGGGTCTATGCCCACGGCCTGATCTTCGCCCTGCTGGACGATGACACCGTCTGGCTGAAGACCGACGAGATCAACGCGCCGCTTCTGGAGGCGGCCGGTTCACGCCAGTTCACCTTTCCGACCAAGGATGGCGAGACGATGAGCATGGCCTACTGGTCGCTGCCGGAGGCCGCCCTCGACGATCCGGAGGAGGCCGTCACCTGGGCGCGTCAGTCGATCGACGCGGCCCTGCGAAAGGCGGCGGCGAAGAAGCCGCGCAAGCCCAAGGTCAAGCTGTAGCGGCCGCCTTCTTAGCCTTCGCAACCTCGTCCGGCGTCGGGACCAGAACGTTCGGCACGATGGGTCCGCCACGCGCCTCGGCGATCAGTTCGGCGGTGCGCTCTTCGACCACGCCTTCAAGCCGCGCGAGGAACTCCTCCTTGCCGAGGCCGGTCGGGATGGCGTCGAGAAACTCCAGCGTCGCCGTGCCCGATTTCTTGCGGAACTCCTCCTGCGGCCAGAACAGGCCGAGGTTGGAGGCCAGGGGCACGACCGGCATGTCGAAGTCGCGGTACATGTGCCAGACGCCGGAGCGATAGCGGAACTTCTCCCCGACCTTGGCCAGGTTGCCCTCCGGGTAGATCAGGATTGTGCGGCCCTCGGCATGGGCCGCGGCGCCGCTTTGCTTCAGCGAATCCCGTGCTTCGCGGCCGCCGCAGTTGTTGACGACGATGGCGCCGAGTTTCGTCAGCACCATGCCGAGCAGGGGGAATTTCTCCAGGTGGTCGCCGGTGACGAAGGCCAGGTCGTCGAACTGGTCGTAGGTGGCGAAGCCGTCGCCCCAGCTCTGATGCTTGGAGGCAATGATAAAGGCGCCGCTCGGCAGCCGCTCCTTGCCCCGCACTTCGATCCGGATGCCGGCCAGAACCCGCATCGCCTGGACCATGCGCTTGACATAGCGGCGGATGATCCAGCCTGTCGCGCCGCGCCCGGGCGCGAGAGCCGCGAATGCCGCCGCCGAGGCGTAGGCGATCGACAGGATCCAGTAGGCGATATTGAATGCAAGACTTCGCATGCAATCAGCCTAGCAGACTGTATCGAGCAGTTTCACCAGATTGGCGGTCGGCCTTGATCGCTTTGATCAGGCGGCTTCTTCCAGACGTTCGCCGTTGGTGACCTTGTTCCGACCCGTGCGCTTGGAGGCGTAGAGAGCCTCGTCGGCGCGGTCGAGCAGCGAGGACCCGCTCTCGCCCGGACGACGCTGGGCAACGCCAGCGGAGATGGTCACGGCGCCAAGCTCGTCGTTTGTCGAACGACGACGCAGCGCCCGGGTGCCGACTTCCTCGCGCATGGTGTTCAGTGCGGCCTCCACGACGGAGGCGCTCTCCGACGGGAAGATGATGGCGAACTCTTCACCGCCGTACCGGGCGGCGACGCGCGGGGCCTTGGACACGCGGCCGATGACGCTGGCGACGTAGCGCAGGACCTGATCACCGGTCTGGTGGCCCCAGGTGTCGTTGAACCGCTTGAAGTGGTCGATGTCGATGACGGCGAGACTCAGCATCTGGCGCTTCTTCTCGGCCTCGTCGCAGCAGCGCAGCAGCTCCTCGTCGAAGGCCTTGCGGTTCGCAAGGTTGGTTAGGGCGTCCGTCATGGCGTCGCGACGGACCTGCTCCAGGTGCTCGCGAAGGCGGGCGACCTCCTTGGTCGAGTTTTCGAGACGCTTCTCGAGGGTGGCGTTTTCGGCCTGAACCTGGGTCGTTGCCTTGGTCAGCTTGGAGACGACGCCGAGCAGGGCGGACGGCTCCGAGGTCGATTCCAGCTGGGTCGAGGCGCCGGCCAGAGTTTGGCCATAGGCGGCCTGGGACTTCTGGGCCTTAGCGATCGCTTCCGAGACGGTCGACAGCTCGCGGTTCAGCACGGCCCCGGCGTCACGGATTTCCTCGGACAGTCGGCCGCGCGGCAGGTATTCTGCGGCCAGCATCTCGGCCGTGCCTTCGGTGAAGGCGTCGCCGACTGACAACAGACGCGTCATTTCCTGACCGAGCGCCCCATCCGGGTCGCCCAGGAAATGCAGCCACAGCTCGAAATTGAGCGGGGTCGGCCACACGCCCGCACGCTCCATCTCCTCGACCGCCTTACGGGCGAGGCCGAAGGCTTCCGGCCCTCGGAGCGTGGTCTGGACCTGTGTGGACATTCTGTTTTCCCGACCGACGTTCTTTATCAAACGCTCTACGGGGATCAGCCTACCCCGACGATCCGTAACGGCGGGTTAAGCGGAGCCGTCAAATCGGCGAAACAGGACCTTAGTCAGCCCTTGCTCGGAACCGGGCGGCGCAGGAAGGCCGGGATATCCGAGCCGAAGCCGGCGCCCTCGCGGGCCGGTGGAGCGTCGCGGTCGGTGCGGCCGCCGGGACGCCGATCGGCCTGACGCAGGCGCGGTTCGGCGGTTGGGGCGGGGCGGGGGGCCTCTTCGACCGGGGCCGGAGCGACCTCGGCGTGCGGAGCCTCGACCCGGGCGGCCTCGACGGGTTTGGACGAGCGGCGGCTGCGAGTCCGGCGCGCGGGCGTGGCCTCGGCGTCGGTCGATTCCGGGGCGAAGGGGGCGACGTCAGCGGTCTCGCCGATCGGTTCTGGGGCCGGGCGTTCGCCGCGGCTACGGCTACGGCCACGGGCGGGACGACCTTCCGAACGCTCGTCCGAGGAGGACGGGGCAGGGCGACGACTGCCGCCCAGGTTGGACCAGTCGATGTCCAGCACCAGCTCTTCCGGCGCCATCTTGATCAGCTTCAGGACCTTATCCAGCCCCTTGTCGTCCGCCGGCGTCACCAGCATGAAGGCCTGCCCAAGCTTACCCGCGCGACCGGTGCGGCCGATACGGTGGACGTAGTCGTCGGCATGGTGCGAGACGTCGTAGTTGAAGACATGGCTGACGTCCGGAATGTCCAGACCGCGCGCGGCGACGTCGGAGGCCACGAGGATTTTCAGCGCGCCCGAGCGGAAATCGGCCAGGGTCTTCATGCGCAACGACTGGTCCAGGTCCCCGTGAATCGGCGCGGCATCGAAGCCGTGCTGTTTCAGCGACTTGGCGACGACATCGACCTCGGACTTGCGATTGCAGAAGACGATGCCGTTCTTGACGTCTTCCCGGCCGACCAGCGCGCGCAGGGCGGCGCGCTTGGCCTTGGGGTCCGAGGTCGGGATGCGGACCAGATACTGTGTGATGGTTTCGGCCGTCTGGGCCGGGCGCGAGGCCTCGATCCGGGTCGGGTCCTTCAGGAAGGCCTGGGTCAGACGCGTGATCTCCGGCGGCATGGTGGCCGAGAAGAACAGCGTCTGGCGCTTGGGCGGCGTCAGTTTGAAGATGCGCTCGATGTCGGGGATGAAGCCCATGTCGAGCATGCGGTCGGCCTCGTCGACGACCATCAGTTCCACGCCCGTCAGCAGCATCTTGCCGCGTTCGAACAGGTCGAGCAGGCGACCAGGCGTGGCGATCAGGACGTCGACGCCCTTGTTCAGGGCCGCGACCTGGTCACCCATGGAGACGCCGCCGATCAGTAGCACCCAGCTCAGCTTCGTGCCCTTGGCGTATTTCTCGAAGGACATGGCGACCTGATCGGCCAGTTCGCGGGTGGGGGCCAGGACCAGGGCGCGCGGCATGCGCGCCCTGGCGCGGCCCTTGGACAGGCGTTCGATCAGGGGAAGGGTGAAGGCGGCCGTCTTGCCCGTGCCGGTCTGGGCGATGCCCAAGACGTCGCGGCCGGCGAGAGCCACCGGAATGGCCTGGGCCTGGATTGGAGTGGCGGTCGTATAGCCGGTGTCGATGACGGCTTGCAGGGTCGTGGGCGAGAGGCCCAGTTGGGAGAATTCGGTCATGCGTCCTTAGGACAATGGCCCGGTCGCCACGGGCGCCGGGTTGGGACTGTTCGATCGATGCGAGACGGATCGATCGAGGAGGCCGCACCATCGGAGTGCGGTCGGGGAGATGCGCGGAACCACCCTGTCTCTGGGCGAGCGGGTGGCGCGTCTAGCCAGTCCTGTCCCGAACGTGCGCCGGATATAGAAGCCCCCTGGTGAGAGTCAAGTATTCGAACGCCACGGTGACGCTTGGATATTCGTGACAGAACCTTAATATTGGCTCGGGGATTGGGATGCCGCGTAGGGATAGGGCATGAGGAAATGGATCGGCGCGCTCGCGCTTGCGGCTGCCGTGGCCGCCCCGGTTTCGGCCTCGGCCGAGATGGAGGACGCCTTCGGGAACACCGTGCTGTCGCGCTATCCCGACGGCGGCTGGGTGAAGCACTGGTTCGACCGCGACGGCTCCTATACCGCCGAATTCTCCGACGGACGTCGGCTGGCGGCGCGCTGGCGGGTCGAGGGTGAGCGGATCTGCCTGAACGGCATTCGCCCGACCTTCATGATGATCTCACGCTTCTGCTCGCCGATGATCGACGCCAGCCTGGGCCAGACCTGGGTGTCGCGCGACCCGCTGGGTCGGCGAGTGACGAACGTCTTGCAGCGCGGACGATAATACCCGGGCAATATTGACGGACAAGTTACGTCCGGGTAAATCCCTCGCCGACTGATCCGTGATAGATCGGATTCGGGGGAGACTGTGGATATGCGACAAGACCTGACCCAAGGCTCGGTGACCCGGAAGCTGATGGGAATGGCGGGGTTCATCGGCATCGGCCTGGTGTTCCAGACCCTGTATTTCATCATCGACCTCTATTTCGTCGCAGGACTGGGCGCGGCGGCCATCGCGGGCGTGGGGCTGGCGGGGAATGCCTTCTTCCTCAGTCTGGCGTTGGCCCAGATGGTGGGCGTCGGAGCCCTGTCATTGATCGCGCGGTCTATCGGAGCGAAGGACTTCGGCGCGGCCGAGCGCGTCTATCGTCAGGCCATGATCCTGTCTCTGGGCCTGGGTACCGTGACGCTGATCGGCGGCTATCTGGCGGCCGAGCCGGCCCTGGCGTCCATCGCCGCGGACGCCGAGACCACGGCCATGGGCAAGGCCTATCTGTACGGCTTCCTGCCGGCCCTGGCCCTGAGCTTCCCGACCAACGCCATGGGATCGGCGTTACGGGCGGCAGGCGTGGCGCGGCCCACCATGTTGCTGCAGTCGGGGACGATCATCATCAACGCCATCCTCGCGCCCGTGCTGATCGCCGGCTGGGGCACGGGCATGCCGCTGGGCGTGTTCGGCGCAGGGCTGGCCAGTACCATCGCGGCGGGCGTCGGGTTCGTGGGCATGCTGCTCGTGTTCGGCCGGTCCCAGACCCTGATCGCCCATCCGCTGAAGCTGCCGAAGCCCGACTGGAGCGTCTGTCGCCGCATCGTCGGCATCGGCCTGCCGACGGCGGGCGAGTTCCTTCTGATGTTCGTCATCACGGCCGTCGTCTACGCCGTCATTCGCCAGTTCGGCAGCGAGGCACAGGCCGGTTACGGCGTGGGCGCGCGGGTGATGCAGTCGATCTTCCTGCCGGCAATGGCGGTGTCCTTCGCCGTCGCCCCGGTGGCGGGCCAGAATTTCGGGGCAGGGCGAGCGGACCGGGTGAGGCGTACGGTGCGGGACGCGGCGGTCATCTCGTCAGGTCTGATGCTGGTGCTGACAGGGCTTTGCCAGGTCTGGCCGCATGTGATGATCGCCGCCTTCGCCCACGATCCGGCGGTGATCGAGGTGGGGTCGATGTTCCTCAGGATCGCCTCGCTGAACTTCCTGGCCACCGGCCTGATCTTCGTCGCCTCGGGCACCTTCCAGGCGCTGGGTGACACGCGACCCGCCCTGTGGGGAAGCGTCAGTCGCCTGATCACCTTCGCGGGCCCGGCCATCTGGTTGTCGACTCAGCCGTGGGCCCGGCTGGAGCAGATCTGGTGCCTGTCGGCGGCGTCCGTGGCGCTGCACTGCCTAGTGGCGGTGTGGTTCCTGCGCAGTCAGCTCACGCTCAAGCTCGCCGGGCTGACGCCGCGCGAGACCGTGGCCTAGACGTCGAGGTCCGCCTGGGCGAACTGGGCGTTGTCCTGGATGAAGCGGAAACGAGCGTCGGCCTTCTTGCCCATCAGCCGCTCGACCAGATCCTCAATGTCGTCTTCGCTCTCGGGGACGGTGACGCGGGCCAGGGTGCGCTTCTTCGGGTCCATGGTGGTCTCCTTGAGCTGGGAGGCCATCATCTCGCCCAGACCCTTAAACCGTCCGATCTCGGTTTTCTTGCCCTTGAAGACGGTGGCCATCAGCTCGTCGCGGTGCGCCTCGTCCCGGGCGTATTCCGACAGGGGACCGGCCGAGAGTCGGTAGAGGGGGGGCAGGGCCATGAACAACCGACCCTGGCGGATCACCTCGGGCATCGAGCGATAAAAGAAGGTGATCAGCAGGGCCGCGATATGGGCGCCGTCGACGTCGGCGTCGGTCATGATCACGACCCGCTCATAGCGCAACTGGTCGATGTCAAAGCGCGGACCCGGAGTGACTCCCAGCGCGAGAGTCAGGTCCGAAAGCTCTATATTTGCACGCAATTTGTCTGCGGTAGCCGAGGCGACGTTCAGGATCTTGCCGCGCAGCGGCAGGATGGCCTGGGTCTGGCGATCGCGCGCCTGTTTGGCCGAACCGCCCGCCGAATCTCCCTCGACGATGAACAGTTCGGTGCCGTTGGCGGACTGGCGGGAACAGTCCGAAAGCTTGCCGGGCAGACGCAGCTTACGGGTCGCGGCGGCGCGCTGGACGTCCTTGTCCTTGCGGCGACGCAGACGATCCTCCGCCCGGTCAATGACGAAGCCCAGCAGGGTGTTGGCCTGTTTCGGGCTCTCGGTCAGCCAGTGGTCGATCGGATCGCGCAGCAGTTGCTCGACCAGCCGCTGGCCCTCGGGCGAGGATAGGCGATCCTTGGTCTGACCCTGGAACTCCGGATTGCGGATGAAGACCGAGATCAGGGCGCCGGCATTAGCGATGACGTCCTCGGCCGTGATCTGGCCCGCCCGCTTCTCGTTGGTCAGCTCGCCATAGGCCTTGAGGCCCTTCACCAGGGCGGCGCGGAAGCCGGCCTCATGGGTGCCCCCGTCGGGGGTCGAAACCGTGTTGCAGTAGGACTGGACGAAGCCGTCGGCCTCGCCGAAACCGATGGGCGACCAGGTTACGGCCCATTCGACGGCGCCGGCCTCGCCCTTGCGCTCCACGCGGCCGGCGAAGGCGGGGGTGACGGTCTCAAGCTCGCCCACGCGTTCGGCCAGAGCGTCGGCAAGGCCTCCTGGGAAGTGCAGGATGGCGCTCGGCGGGGTGGCGTCCGTGATCCGCTCGGCCGCGCAGGTCCATTTGATCTCGACGCCGCGAAACAGATAGGCCTTGGAGCGGGCCATGCGGAACAGGCGGGCGGGCTTGAACGCCGCGCCCACGCCGAAGATCTCGGCGTCCGGATGGAAGCGGATCAGGGTGCCGTGCTTCTTCGACGGCTGGATCTGCTGGATCTGTCCTTGCGGGATGCCGCGCGAGAAGGACTGCTTCCACTCGAAGCCGTCGCGCCAGACAGTGACGTCGAGGATGTCGGACAAGGCGTTGACGACGGAGACGCCGACACCATGCAAACCGCCAGACGTTTCATAGGCCTTGCCCGAAAACTTGCCGCCCGAGTGGAGGACGGTCATGACCACTTCCAGCGCCGACTTGCCCGGATGTTTCGGGTGCGGATCGACCGGAATGCCGCGCCCGTCGTCGAAGACCGACAGCACGCCATCGGCGTCGAGATCGACCTTGATCTGTTTGGCGTGCTTGGCGACGGCCTCGTCCATCGCGTTGTCGAGCACTTCGGCGAACAGATGGTGCAGGGCGCGCTCGTCGGTGCCGCCGATATACATGCCGGGGCGTTTGCGGACAGGCTCCAGCCCTTCCAGAACCTCGATCGACGAGGCGGAATAGCCGACGTTGGGGACGAAGGGCTCGCTGGCGGGCGATGGGGCGGCGGCCGGGCGAGGCACGGAGGCCGTCTTGGTTTTCAGAGCCGCTTGCGATGGGGACGCAGGACTGGATTCCGCCGCCGCCGGCTTCGGAGCCTCGGGGATGTCATCGAACAGGGAAGGGGCGTTGGACGCGGACATGGGCGGAGTGTGCGGCGATTCGGGGAGCCGTCTGGTAGGCCCGTCGCCGCCCCGTCGCAAGCGGAGCACGGATCGGATCGGGCTCGAACGCCAGAGCGCGGGCGAGGATGGCCAGCAGCAGGGTCCACGGCAGGTTGGCATGGCTGAGCAGCACGGACTCCGACAGGCTGAGCAACAGGAAGACCAGGAGGTAGCCGATGGCGAAATAGCCCTCGCGCGCGCCGGAGCCGGGAATTCGGAGGACGCTGACGACGGTGGCGATGGCGACGGTGATCCCGACCGTGATCGCCCCCGGCCAGCCCAACTGGATGAGGAGATCGATCCAGCCGTTGTGGGCCGACGGCACCGGCCACTGTGTCTCGGCGCGGATGAAGGCGGCTGGGACGGAATCCTTGCCCCAGAAGGCCTGGTAGCCGAAGCCGGTCCACGGCCGTTCGGCGACCTCGCGCATCAGCGCCTCCCAGATGTCGGTCCGGCCGGTGAGGGACGGATCCTTGCCCAGCGCCTTCAGCACCATGGCCGGGTCGGTGATGAAGACGTAGGCCGCGCCCGCCGTCAGGACGACGCCGAACCAGATGGCGACGATGGAAAAGGCCGCGCCTCCGCGCTTCATGGCCCAAAGTCCCGCTACCGCGCCGACGCCCAGCATCAGGCAGAGCAGGGAGGTCTTGGACTGGGTCGCCAGCACCAGCAGGGCGCAGACGGCCAGGGCGATCGCCGGCATGAGGCGACGCGGATCGCCCGACGCGAGACAAGCGGCCGCCGCCACGGCGCCCGCCGACATGACCAGACCCATCTGATTTTTCTCGTACCAGAGGCCGCGCCAGAGGCCGGCGTTTTCGAGCTGATGCACGCCGATGGATGGGAAGGCGAAAACGAAGACGAGACTGCCCAGCCCCATGATCAGGGCCGAGATCATCAGCATGCGCGGCAGGTGACGCCCGCCGAAGGCGACGCCGAGATAGATGGAAAAGGCGCTGGAGATGGCCATGGCGATGACCCGGCGCTGGGTCACGCCCGGATCGATCGACCACCATTTCGAGGCGAAGGCCTGAAGCACCAGAACCGCCAGGATCAGCCAGGCCGGCCAGGCGCGGACCAGCACGCTCGGCCGCATGGCGATCAGTCCGGCGATGATGGCGTAGACCGGCAGCCAGATCAGACGCAGGATTGGCGTCTCTTCCTGCGTCGGGGCGAAGACGGGGCCGATGAAGGCCTGGGTCAGGATGATCACGACGAAAATCGCCGCCGCCTGTTCCCACAGGGGCGGGCCGGGGTCGCTGGTCTCGAGAGATTCGCCGTTCGGTCGCACGACCCGCAGGGTCGGCCATCGCCGCTAACGAACCGTTAGCCTCACCAACGCGCGATGAGGGCGTCGAGGCGGGCCACGGCCGAAGGATCGCCGGCCAGGGTCCGGCGAAGCTCTCGCGCCTCGGCCAGCAGTTCATCGCCGCAGCGAAGCTCGCCCATCCGGACCTGAATTTCGCGATCTTGGGCGGAGTTGTCGCCGCCGATCTCACTGCCGAGGAAATCGCAACGCACGCCGCGCCACATCATCGCATCCACGGGGTCGGACGGCGGGACGTTCATGGCCAGATAGCGGTCCTGTTGGGCCGTCCAGGGATCGACGGCGGCCGAGGTGACCGCAGAAGGGGATGGCGTGGGCTCGGCCGGAACTGCGGGCTCGGCGACGGGCTTGCAGGCGGCGAGAGCGAGGGCGGCCAGGCTGAAGGCGGCGATCCGGAGCATGCGCCTACTGCCCATTGTGGCGGGCGAGGAAGGCGTCGAGCCGGGCGACAGCGGCTGTGTCGGTGGCGCGGGCGGCCTTTAGCGCCCGTGCGGTCTCGAGCTGCTGTGAGCAGAGTTCGTCGATGCGAGCGTTGACGGCGCGGTCCTGTTCGGGATCGCCGCCGATTTCTCCGGCCAGGAAGTTGCAGTGGACCTCGCGCCACTCAAGTGCGTCTATCGGGTCAGCGGGCATGGTCTCCATGCCGAGATACTTTTCCTCCAGCGCGGCCCACACGGCGTCCTGCGCCGCCTGATCCGCTGCGACGGCCGGTGCGGCCTCGGTCGGCGCAGTTGATTCAGCGGCCGGCTGGCAGGCGGCCAGAACGACGGCGGTGAAACCGATGGCGATGATGCGCGACGGCATGGACCCCTCCCAAGGCATTGAACGATCACAGTGAACCCAAAGCCGGGCCGTGCAAAGGGCTAGCTGGACGCGGCCGAGACGGCGGGGCAGGCTGGGTGCTTCAACGGAGAGGGGGGACCTCCAGTGAGCACCAGTCTGCTGCGATCGCGCGACGGACACCATGCGAGGGTAGGTTTCGTCGAACTGTTCTTCGACCTGGTCTTCGTGTTCGCAGTGACCCAGATCTCCCACACCCTGCTGGCGCATCTGACGCCGCTGGGCGCGCTGCAGGCCGCCATGATGGCGGCGGCGGTGTGGTGGGCGTGGATCTACACCAGCTGGGTCACCAACTGGCTTGACCCGGAGCGGGCGCCCGTGCGGATCGCCCTGTTCGTTCTGATGGGCGCGGGGCTGTTGCTGTCGACCTCATTGCCCGAAGCCTTCGGTGAGAAGGGGCTGTGGTTCGCCGTCGCCTTCGCGTCCATCCAGGTCGGACGGACCCTGTTCATGCTGTGGGCGGTGCGACACGACCCGATGCTACGCCGAAACTTCCTGCGCATCCTTTGCTGGTCGTCGCTGGCCGGGGTCTTCTGGATCGCGGGCGGGCTGTCGGAGGCGCAGACGCGGCTCGGGTTGTGGCTGGCTGCATTGGGCATCGAATATGTGTCGCCGGCCCTGTCGTTCCGCGTTCCGGGCCTCGGCAAGGCCGTGACCGCTGACTGGACCGTGGAGGGCGGTCATATCGCCGAGCGGGTCGGGCTGTTCGTCATCATCTGCCTGGGTGAATCCGTGCTGGTCACCGGGGCGACCTTCTCGGAACTGACCTGGACGACCGAGGTTGTGCAGGCCGCCGTGGTCGCCTTCCTCGGCACCCTGGCGATGTGGTGGCTGTATTTCAGCGCCTCGCACGAGGCCGCGTCGGACGTCATCGCGGGCGCCGACGATCCGGGCAAGCTGGCGCGACGGGCCTACACCTACTGCCCCATCCTGATCGTGGCCGGGATCATCGTCACGGCGGTAGGGGACGAGCTGTCGCTGATGCATCCGACCGGCCACGTCGCGGCCGAGGCCGCCGCCGTCCTGATCGGCGGGCCGCTGCTGTTCATGATCGGCGGGCTGCTGGCCAGGCTCGCGGTGTTCGAGCGCTGGGCCGTGACGAGGCTGGTCGGAGCCGTGGCCCTGGCGGCGCTGTGGCTGGTCGTGCCGCTGACGACGCCTCTGGGTCTGGCCGCGATGACGACGGGCGTGATGCTGGCCGTGGCGGCGTGGGAAACCTGGCAGAAGGCGCCGGCGTCCGACGCCTGAGGCCTATTCGCCACGACCCGCTCCAGGCGCGTAGATGCGGTCGCGGTTTGAGTTCTGGACGTCCAGTCGCTGGGCGAGGGCGCGCGAGTCCCGGGTCCGGTCCTCACGATGTCGCTGCGTCATGCAGACGCGCTGGGGCATGCGGCTGCCGACGACCGTCTCGGTGCGGCAAATCATGCGGTCTTCCTCCGGTTCCTCCGCGACGGCGGGAGCCTCGGCGGCCGGAAGCTGGGTCGCTTGGGCGACTGCCATATCCCCCGTCTGCGCTGGAGCGATCTGAAGCGACACAGTGAGCGTGGCGGCGAAAAGCGTTGAAATCAGCATGACGGGCTCCTGTAAAAGGACGGCGCGCGCACCGTCGTCCTCCGCCTAGCGCCGGTCAAGGCTTGTCGCGGATCGTCGCGCCGACGGGGGCAAGGGCCAGCTTGGCCAGCTCAAGATCCTTCAGGGCGAAGGGGATGCCGATGATGGTGATGGCCTCGGCGAAGGCGATCAACAGGTGCGACAGGGCGATGTACCAGCCGGCGAAGACGAACCAGATAACGTTCAGCCCGATGCCGAAGCAGCCGATGCCCTTGCCCTCGGCCTCACCGCCCCAGACGACCTCCCGTCCGAAGGGCCAGAAGGAATAGCTGGCGATCCGCCAGGCCGCGAAACTCCAGGGCAGGCCGACGATCGTCAGGGCCAGAACGGCGCCGCCGAGCAGCCACAGAAGGCCCGAAATCCAGCCGCCGAGGACGAACCACAGGGCATTCAGGATGAAGCGAATCACGGCGTGTCTGTCCCCATCGGCGAAAGCGCCGTCAGACCCTAGATAGGCGAAAGGCCCCGCTGATTCAGCAGGGCCTTCCGTGAATTCGCAGACAGGTCTGGGACTGTGGCTAGTGCTTCTCAGTCCACTGGGCCTTGGCCTCGTCCTGGGTCAGGTTCAAGCGGACCTTGTCGTCGTCGACATAGTCGACCCAGCTGGTCGGGATGTAGTGGTGTTTGAAACCGCCGGCGAGATCGAGCTTGGCCAGTTCGATCTGGTCGCCGTTCACATGATCGACCCGGCCGACGTGGCCGCCGTCCGAACCGACGACTTCGAGGTGTTCCTTGATGAGGCTGAGGTCTACCATTGGGTGTCTCCTGTCGAATGGTGAGACGTGGAAACGCCGTTGTGCACAGCCGGTTGCGAGAGATCCGATGGGTGACATCATCAATCTGAATCGGGCCCGAAAAGCGCGCGACAAGGCCGCAGCCAAGGAGAGCGCGGCCGCGAACCGTGTCGCCCATGGCCTGACGAAAGCCCAGCGGGATACGGCGAAGGCGGAACGGGAGCGGGCCTCGCGGCTTCTGGATCAGACCAAGCTGGAGGACTGATCATGGGCGCGACCTATTCTCCCGGGCCTTCCTCGCGGACCCGCGCAGGCCTGATCGCCCTGATCGCGATCCGGCAGGGGAAAGCCATGCGCGAGCGACGCGCGAAAGAAGAGGAAAAACGCGAGGCGAAAAAGGCCGCCGAGGCCGAGGCGAAGCCGAAGAAACGCGGCTGGTTCCGCTAGCTGGCCTTGGGCGCGCGGATCAGCAGCGCCTGACCCGCCAGCACCAGCAGAAGGCCCAGAAGCGCCGTCCATTCGAATCGGGCGTCCTCGAACAAAACCGATACCAGCATGGCGATCGGCGGCGTCAGAGCCGAAATATAGCTGGCCAAGGCATAGCCCCGCGCTCGCGCGACAGCGAAGTAGACCAGGAAGGCCACGACCGATCCGAGGATCGACAGGTGGGCCAGTGAGATCAGGTACCCGGGCGACAGATCGATGGTGAAATGCGCGCCCGTGACCAGGCCGTGCAGCACCAGCATGACCGTGCCGTATCCCATGGCCCAGCCGGTCTGGGGCAGGATGGCCGAGCCGAGTTGCTGTCCCCTCCACGAAAAATAATTGCCGACGGCCGAGCTCAGCACCGCCAGAACCGCCAGGCCGATGCCGGTCAGGGCGCGTTGGTCGAAGCCCGCGCCCAGAGCCTCGCCGCCCGACAGAACGGCCACGCCGACGATGCCGAGGGTCGCGCCGATCCAGGCCTCACGCGACGTCTTCTGGCCGACGACGACGCGGAACAGAACGAGGTTCAGAAAGGCAAGGGAGGCGAACACGACCGCGACGATGGCCGAAGTGACATATCCCTCGGCCGCGTAGGTGAAGGTGTAGGACACGGCGAAGACGAAGGCGCCCTGGCCCAGGGCCGCCAGATGCTGGCCCCGGTCCAGCCGGATCGACCGGCCCGTCGCCAGGCAGCACACGAAGATGATCAGGGCCGCCAGACCGAAGCGCCAGGTCAGAGAGGCGACCGGATCCACCGTCCCCAGCTGCCATGTGATGGCGTACCACGTCGTGCCCCAGATGATCGCGCAGATCGCGACGCCGAGGATGGCCAGAACACCGGCGGAGGGATTGCGCAGTTCGGAAGGGGTCAAGGGGGACTCAAAGGGACGGCGCGCGACAGGAAAGGCCTGGGATGCGCCTCCGACCGGGTCGGCGCAACACCGATCCCGTTCGCTGCTGACAAGTTCCGACTATGTCAGGCGCGTAGCTTCAGCGCGGCGCGATCCGCCGGGGGCACGGCGGCGTAGACGGTGGCCGGGCGAATGCCCAGACGCGCCCGCGCGGTCTCCAGCGGCTCGGCGAACAGGGCCTCATAGTCCAGGCCCGGCAGCCATTGCGCGCGCCTCCCGTTGCGCCAGGCCTGGAATACGGCTCGACGGGCGGGGATCGATCGCTTCTCCCGTTGGATCTCTCGCGCCGCGCCCCAGCCGATGAAGCCGAAGCCCAGATTGTGCGTCTGGGCGTACGAGAAGCTGACGACGCAGGCCTCGCCGAGAGCGTCGGTGCCGTAGCCGGTCAGAACGTGCCAGATGTCGTGCACGTCGCGCAGGCGGCGCGAGTACCAGACGATCGGATGTTGGGCGTCGATCTCCGGCGCGACTTCCCGCGCTGTTTCTGCCAGGCCGTCGGCGGTGAAGCCACGCGCCTCGCGAAAGGCCCTGTACTCGCCGCCAACGGTGCCGGGGCCGAACCGGCCGAGCCAGTCGGGGTCGTCGAGTTTCAGCGCCAGCTCGTCGCGCAGGAAGGCTTGCCGCCCGCCCTCGACCGTCTTCAAGAGCCGGCCGTAGCCCTTCGCGCCCGACCGACCCGTCAGGGCGCGCATGATCTCGAACACCTGAGCGGTGTCTTCCTTGTCGCGGATCAGCTTGCGGAACGCGCGCAAGGCCCTGACGGGGCGGATTCTCTGCGGTCGCAGCACCTCGAACTCATCGGGGTAGACGGCGGCGTCCATCGTCATGGAAACTCCTCGCGACAAGTCGGCTACCCTATCGCAACCGACTCCCCCGTTAAAGCCGTCCGTCGGAGACCTCGTGCTCAAGAAACGCTCCGTCGTCCTCGCCGGTCACGCCACCTCTGTGGCGCTGGAGCCAGAATTCTGGGCGGTGCTTGATCGGATCGCGACGGCGCGCGGGCTCAGCCATGCGGGCC
The DNA here is from genome assembly GCF_027912535.1 of Brevundimonas sp. NIBR11. Taxonomy (NCBI): domain Bacteria; kingdom Pseudomonadati; phylum Pseudomonadota; class Alphaproteobacteria; order Caulobacterales; family Caulobacteraceae; genus Brevundimonas; species Brevundimonas sp. NIBR11. Next base: position 1,258,022 of record NZ_CP115465.1, read on the forward strand.
TCTTGGCATGGGTCGACGAGACGCGCGGCCGACAGCCTCTGGCGTCGGCCTGTCGCCTGCTGGCGCTGGAGTTCGCGGCGTCAGAAAGGGTCATTGGCGAACGCTGAATTTAAGGCGCAGCTTGGGTTCCTCAACCCGGAGCACCACCGTGCAGATCGACCGCAGCCTTATCCCGCCAGCCATCATCGGCGGCCTCATCGCCCTGGGCCTCATCGGGGCCGGGATCGCCGTCGGCGGGGGCGTGGTCAACGCCAACACCGGCAACCGACAGGTCACGGTGCGGGGCGTCGCCGAGCGCAATGTCGAGGCCGACCTGGCCATCCTATCCCTGCGTTTCACGGTCGCCGGCGAGGCCCTGCCGGACGTGCAGGCCAAGATCGACGGCGATTTGGCCAAGGTCCGCACGTTCCTGCGGGCCCAGGGCTATGGCGACGACATCATCACCATCGGCCGTCTGGAGGTCACCGACACCCAGTCGCAGAGCTATGCCCCGTCCGATGGCACGCCCCACTATATCGTCGCCCAGAGCGTGACGGTGCGGACCACGGACGTCGCCCGTGTCGCCCAGACCGAGCGAGCGCTGAACGACCTGGTGCGCCAGGGCGTGCTGCTGGACTTCACCGCCCCGACCTATGTCTTCACCAAGCTGAACGAGGTGCGGCCGGAGATGATCGCGGAGGCCACCGCCTCGGCCCGGTCGGGCGCCGAACAGTTCGCAAAAGATTCCGGCGCCCCGCTGGGCCCGATCAAACAGGCGACGCAAGGGTCGTTCGAGATCCTGGCGCGGGAGGACGTCGATACGGAATCGACGTCGCTCGACAAGCGTGTCCGGGTGGTCGCCACGGTGACCTACCAGCTGCGCTGATCGCGACGCCCAAAGAAGAACGCCCGCCGGAGCGATCCGGCGGGCGTTTTCGTGGTCAGTTGGACGGCGCCGGGCCCGGCGAGGGCAGGGTCGGCGGCTCCACGTTGGGAAGGTCCAGCTTCGGTGGGTCGGGCAGGTTCACATCCACATCGACGTTGGTGTCCGCCACCTTGTCGACAGGGTTGGAATTGCCGTTCCAGACCATGAAGGCGATCACGGCCACGACAACCAGAAGCGCGCCGACGATGAGGGCCATCGCGCCGCCTCCGCCGCCGCTGCGCTCTGGCTGGACGTTGACGGTGGTTTGACGCGGGGGCTCCACCACCACGACGCGCTCCGGCGGGAGGTTCGGATCGGTCATCGGTCAGCCCGCCTTCGGGGCTTCGACAGACGGCAAGTTCACGTCGACGTCGACTTTCTTGGTGTCGCCGCCCATACCGCCTTGCACGAAGACGAAATAGGCCACGATGGCCAGCACGACGACGACCGCGCCGACGATGAAGGCGAGGCCGGTGTTGCCGCCGCCGCTGGAAGTGTTCTCAGCCATTGTTTGGTCCCTCTCGGTTGTCCCCTGGAGCCCAAGAAACACCGGCCACGCTTGCGGGTTCCGCCACCGTACCAAGGTCAGGGCCTGACTTTGCCGCATGTGCTCATTATGTTCTCGACTCCTGTTCCGTGCCCGAGTGCCTTCGTTTGACCGATTCACTGCCCGCCCCACGCATTTCCGATCTGGCCCGTTCGCGCGGACCGGGCGGCTTCGCGCATCAGACTCCGGACTATCTGTCGGGGCTGAATCCCGAGCAGCGCGAAGCCGTGGAGACGACCGAGGGACCGGTTCTCGTTCTCGCCGGCGCGGGGACCGGCAAGACCCGCGTCCTGACCACCCGGCTGGCTCACATCCTGGCGATGGGGAAGGCGAGGCCGTGGGAGTTGCTGGTCGTCACCTTCACCAACAAGGCAGCGCGGGAGATGCGCGAGCGGATCACCCACCTGATCGGGCCGTCCGCCGAGGGGCTACGCTGGCTCGGCACCTTCCACTCGGTCGCCGCTCAAATCTTGCGTCGCCATGCCGAACTCGTCGGGCTGAAGTCGACCTTCACCATTCTCGACACCGACGATCAGGAGCGGCTGCTGAAACAGCTGCTCGAGGCCGCCAACATCGACACCAAGCGCTGGACGCCCAAGTCGCTGGCCGGGCTGATCGACCACTGGAAGAATCGCGGCTGGACACCGGAGAAGCTGCCGCCCGGCGAGGATTTCGCCAACGGCAAGGGCCAGGCGCTGTACGCCGCCTATCAGTCGCGGCTGGCGACGCTAAACGCCTGCGATTTCGGCGATCTGTTGCTGCACAACCTGACGATCCTGTCCAAGCATTCTGACCTTGCCGAGGAATATCGTCGACGCTTCCGCTACATCTTGGTCGACGAGTACCAGGACACCAACGTCGCCCAGTACCTCTGGCTGCGGCTGCTCACGTCTTCGACCGGCAACGTCTGCTGCGTGGGCGACGACGATCAGTCAATCTACGGCTGGCGCGGGGCCGAGGTGGACAATATCCTGCGTTTCGAGAAGGACTTTCCTGGCGCGAAGATCGTCAAGCTGGAGCGCAACTACCGCTCGACCAGCCATATTCTGGGCGCCGCTTCCGGCCTGATCGCGGCCAACCGAGACCGGCTTGGCAAGACTCTCTGGACCGAGGACCAGACCGGCGACAAGGTCCGTGTCCGGGGCGTCTGGGACGGCGAGGCCGAAAGCCGGCTGATCGCCGACGAGATCGAAACCGCGAAACGCAGCGGCATGAATTACAAGGACATGGCTGTCCTTGTTCGCGCGTCGTTTCAGATGCGCGCCTTCGAGGAGCGGTTCGTCCTGCTGGCCATACCTTATACGGTCATCGGCGGCCCGCGCTTCTTCGAGCGCGCCGAAATCCGCGACGCCCACGCCTATCTTCGCCTGATCCAGTCCGAGGACGACGATCTGGCCTTCGAGCGGATCGTCAACGTGCCCAAGCGCGGCATCGGCGACACCAGCGTGCAGAAGATCCTCCAGATCGCGCGCCACAACGGCGTCTCGGCCATGGCGGCGGTGCGCGACCTGATCACCTCGGACGAGCTTCAGGCGCGCACCCGAACGGCGCTCTCGACCTTCGTTCGCGATCTGGACCGCTGGCGCGCCCTGGCCCAGGACACCCGGCACTGGCTCCTGACCGAGACCGTCCTCGAAGAGAGCGGCTACACCGACATGCAGAAGGCCGATCGGGTCACCGGCGCGACCCGGCTCGACAACCTGAAAGAACTGACCCAGGCGATGCAGTCGTTCGAGACGCTCGGCGCCTATCTCGAACATGTCTCCCTGGTGATGGATCTGGACCGGGGCCCGTCGTCGGATGCCGTGCAGATCATGACCTTGCACGGCGCCAAGGGGCTGGAGTTCCCCCTGGTCTTCCTGCCGGGCTGGGAGGAGGGCGTCTTCCCGTCCCAACGCAGCATCGACGAGAAGGGCGAGAAGGGTCTGGAGGAGGAACGCCGCCTCGCCTACGTCGGCGTGACCCGCGCAAAGCAGGACGCGCGCATCTCCTTCGTGGCGAACCGGCTGGTCTACGGCCGCTGGACCTCGCAACTGCCCAGCCGCTTCGTCGACGAACTGCCCATCGCCCATGTCGAGGCCGAAAGCGACACCGGCTACTACGGCGCTTCCGCCGGGATGAAGGAGGCGAAGTCCCGCTGGGACGAGACCCCAGTCTTCGGCGCTGGGTACACGTCGCCCGGCTGGCAGCGGGCACAGGCCGTGACCGCCGCCCGCGCCCCCGGCGCGCGCCCGGCCCGCAACACGATCATCGAGGGCGAAGGCCGCCTCGTCGCCACCGCCGACCCCAAGTCGGGGTCAGGCTTCGTGAAGGGCGAGCGCGTCTTCCACCAGAAGTTCGGTTACGGCTCCGTCCGAGTCATCGAGGGCAACAAGCTGACGGTCGAGTTCGAAAAGGCTGGCGAGAAGAAGGTCATCGACACATTCGTGGAGAAATCGCCGGGCTGAGTTCAGCCCGGCGAGATCATCTTCTCGGGACGCACGGCCTCGTCGAACTCGGCGTCGGTCAGATAGCCGCCGCCAACCGCTTCCTGACGCAGCGTGGTGCCGTTCTTGTGCGCCGTCTTCGCGATCTTCGCGCACAGATCATAGCCGAGCTTGCCGTTCAGGGCGGTCACCAGCATCAGCGAGTTGTTCAGGCCGCGCTCGATGTTGTCCTCGCGCGCCTCGATGCCGACGACGCAGTTGTCGGTGAAACTGACGGCCGCGTCGGCGACCAGGCGGACCGACTGCAGGAAGTTGTAGGCCATCACCGGGTTGAAGACGTTCAGCTCGAAATGACCCTGAGAGCCCGCGAAGGTCAGGGCGGCGTTGTTGCCGAACACCTGAATGCAAACCTGGGTCAGGGCTTCGCACTGGGTCGGATTGACCTTGCCCGGCATGATCGAGGAGCCCGGCTCGTTCTCCGGCAGGGCCAGTTCACCTAGACCCGAGCGCGGGCCGGAGCCCAGGAAGCGGATGTCGTTGGCGATCTTGAAAAGGGACGCGGCCACCGTGTTGATCGCGCCGTGCGAGAAGACCATGGCGTCATGGGCGGCCAGGGCCTCGAACTTGTTCGGCGCGGTCGTGAAGGGCAGGCCGGTGATCTCGGCGATCTGTTCGGCGACCTTCTCGGCGAAACCGATGGGGGCGTTCAGCCCGGTGCCGACGGCGGTGCCGCCTTGGGCCAGCTCCATCAGGGCTGGCAGGGTCTGTTCGATCCGCGTGACGCCGTTGGCGACCTGTTGCGCGTAGCCGCCGAACTCCTGGCCCAGCGTCAGGGGCGTGGCGTCCTGCGTATGTGTCCGGCCGATCTTGATGATGTGGGCCCAGGCGTCCGACTTGGCCTTCAAGGCGGCGTGCAGATGCTTCAGGGCCGGCAGCAAGTCCGACACCACCTGTTCGGCGCAGGCGACATGCATGGCCGTGGGATAGGTGTCGTTGGACGACTGGCTCATGTTGACGTGGTCGTTGGGGTGGACGGGCTTTTTGGACCCCATCTCGCCGCCCAGCATCTCGATGGCGCGGTTCGAAATCACCTCGTTGGCGTTCATGTTCGACTGGGTGCCCGACCCCGTCTGCCAGACCACCAGGGGGAAGTGGTCGTTCAGCCTGCCCTCGATCACCTCGTTGGCGGCGGCGACGATCGCGTTTCCGATTGTCGGGTCCAACTTGCCGAGCGCCATGTTGGTCTCGGCGGCGGCGCGCTTGACGATGCCCAGGGCGCGCACGACGGGCAGGGGCTGTTTCTCCCAGCCGATCTTGAAATTGCCCAGCGAACGCTGGGCCTGGGCGCCCCAGTATTTCGAGTTGTCGACCTTGATGGGGCCGAAGGTATCGGTCTCGGTGCGGTACGAGGTCATCGCTTTGGGCTCTCGGCAGGCGTGGCGGGAAGGTGCGCGGGGGTGTAGCACGAGGGCGGGGCCGGGCAAGTCGCAGGCATGGTGGTGAAAGTGATGGACAGGTTCTGCGTGGCGTTGATTGGCGCATCATTCCTTCTGCTGACGTCTTGCCTTAGCGCTCCGACGTCGCGGAGCGACAGACCAGTCGTGGCTCTAAGCACCGATCTAGGCTTCGTAGTCCTGGAATTAGACGCGAGGCGCGCCCCGATAACCACGTGCAACTTCCTGCGCTACGTTCAGGCGGGGCGCTACACCGGTGGTAGTTTCTTTCGGACGGTGGTCGCCGAAACCAATGACAGTTCAAATCCCATTGACGTGATCCAAGCCGCGACTGCGGCGGGCAGTGACGACCCAGGGTTTGGTCCTATTCCGCTGGAGCGCTCGCGCGACACGGGTCTGCGCCACGTTGCCGGGGCCATTTCAATGGCTCGCGACGGAGCAGACACAGCCACGTCGAGCTTCTTCATCGTGGTCAAGGATGCGCCCAGCCTCGATTTCGGCGGTGGTCGCAATGCCGACGGTCAAGGCTTTGCCGTTTTCGGCCGAGTGATATCGGGGATGGATATCGTCGAAGACATACACGGTTCACCCGCTACGGACGAGCAGCTTGAAACCCCCATAGCCATTGCCGCCACCTTGGCAGGCGAGGCTCCGCAGGCTTGCGGCTCGTGACCGCCGACTGGATCGTCTCCGGCAAGGTCCGCGCCCGCGAGGAAGGCGAGGCCGTCGTCGTCATGGTCGACGGCCTGACCACTCAGGCCAAATACTACAAGCCGCTGATCTACGAGTTCTTCCGCAAGGAGTGGCGTGGGTCGCGGCCGGCCTATGGCGACTATGTCGTCGAGATCCTGATGGAGCATGTGGGCGATCCGCCGTGGATGGATCTCGACAATCTCGCCAAGGCCTTGCTGGACGCCATCAAAGGCTATCTGTTTCACGACGATGCTCAGGTGGCGCGGCTGCTGGTCGAGCGGCGCGAGGGCGAGCGCGAGCGGATCACGATCCGGGTCTTTCCCAGAAAGCCCTAACCCGGCGGACGGTTGAACCGGAGCGTCGGCAGGAGCAGCTGCAGATCGGCGCCGATCGAGACCTGGGGCTCGGACGCCGGCGACAGGCCCTCGGCGGTCTCGCGGTCCTTGATGCAGGCGCGCGTCGCATTGGCCAGGGCAATGAAGTCGCTCGCCGTCGGCAGGGACGAAATGATGCAGCCGTCGAAATAGGGGTAGGTGGCGTCCTCCGAACAGCCGAAGGACGACCGGTCGCGACGCGCGGCGGTCATGATCATCCGATTGGGCGCGGCGAGCGAGTCGACGAAAATGCCGGAATAGCAGGCCGAGACCACCACGACCGTCGGTCGCGTTCCGCAGATCTCGCGCACCAGGGTCGCCATGCGGGTGGGGGTCAGCCTCTGGACCTGACCGAACCTCATGGCCTCGGGACTGCCGTGCGAGGTGAAATAGAGCAGGCAGCCCCGCTGAGCCCGAGCCGCGACCTCGGCGATGCCCCGGAGTGCGGCATCTCCCGTGACGACGGGCGTCACGTCCGGCCGAAGTGTCGCGTCATACATGTCGGCGCGCGAGAATCCCGCCGCCAGAAACCCCGACACCAGATCGCGTCGCGCATTGTCGAAGGCCTGGATCGGCTCGCCCGTGCTGGTGCGCCAGTCGGCGGCGATGATGGCCGAGGCCCAGCCGTCGAAACGACTGACGGGCGCGCTCTGAGCCTGAGCTGAGCTGGCGCTCAGCCACAACAGGATGACGATGACGACGGATCGAAACACGCAGCCCTCCCCAGGTGAGAGAAGCTTAGCGCGGTGGTTCAGGCTGAAAAGCCTACTTTTTCCGGAACTGGTCCAGGGAGACGACTTTCGGACCGTCGTCGCCGGACGGGGTCGCCTCGGCGCGCGGCGGCGGGGTCAGTTCGGCGACGGGTTCCGGCGCCGGCTCGGGGGCCTCGAACTGCAGCAGGAACTGGACGCTCGGGTCGTAGAAGCGGGTCACGGCCGTGTAGGGCACGGTCAGGACCTTGGGCATGCCGCCGAACTTCAGCATGACCGAGAACAGGTCGTGCTCGACGGCGAGGTCCCAATACTGGTGCTGCAAGACCACCGTCATCTCGTCGGGATATTTGGCGATCACGTCCGGCGGGACGGAGACGCCGGGCCCGCGCGTCTTGAACGTGATGTAGAAATGGTGTGCGCCGGGAATGCCCGACGGGCTGGCCGCGCGTTCGAGGGCCGAACGGATCACGCCGCGCAGGGCGTCCTGCGCGAGCTTTTCGTACTGCATCTCGTCGACGGGCGGGGTCTCTTCGGCCATGGGTATCCTCGCTGCGGGGCGACAGATAGCGGCCGGGGGTGCTCTGCGGAAGAAGGAAAAGTGCCGGAGGTTCTGTTGGCAGGCCCTCCGGCGGCCCCGCCTAAGGATCTGAACCCCTAGGACTTAAGATTCGAAATCAACCGAACCGCATTACGCGGCGAGGCGGACTTCTCCAGCGAAGTTATCGTTCGCAGTTAGAAAATGGCCCGATACGGTGGGCCAGGACGAGCGAAAGCAGTCTTCTTTACACGTCCGTCGATGCTAGTCGGCCCCATAAGCCTCCGCCGATAACGCGGGGAAGAATGGTGGAGCCGCCGGGAATCGCACCCGGGTCCGGTCCGCTTATTACAAGCGCGTTTATCGCCATAGCCGGAGCGAACCCCGGCACATCCAATATAGGGCCTCATGCCCTTGCATCCAAGTCGTGATGTGAAGTCTGCTGCACTGCGGGAGTATCGATCATGGATGCGGACGACAGGCTCGAGATCGCGGCGGGGTTCGCGACGGCGCTCGGGCCGCGCAAGGACAATCAGGATTTCGGCGCGGTCCACCTCGGCACGCCGTCCGAACAGGCCCTGCACGGCATGCTGGCGATCGTCGCTGACGGCGTGTCGGGATCGAGGGGCGGCCGCATCGCCTCGGAGCTAGCCGGCCGCACCTTCATCGACGGCTATCTGGACCAGAATCCGTTGAAAGGGGTAGCGGCCGCCGGCGTCGCGGCCCTGACCGGCTATAATCGCTGGCTCCACGCCAAGGGGCGGTCCGATCCCGAAATGGAAGGGGCGGCCACGACCTTCACCGCCCTAGTCATGCGGGGCCAGGAGGCGACGGCCCTGCATGTCGGCGACTCGAGGGCCTGGCATTTCCGCGACGGCGTCCTGTCGCGGCTGACCGAGGATCACGTCCTGGCCCAGCCGGGGCTGAGCCATGTCCTGTATCGCGCCATCGGCATCGAGCCGGATCTGAGGCTGGACGTGCGGGCGGTGACGCTGAAGGCCCACGACCGGCTGCTGCTGACCACGGACGGCGTCCACGGCGCAGTGTCCGAAGAGGATCTGACCCGTCTCCTCGCCCGTCGCGCCTCGCCCGAGGCCGACGCCCAGGCCATCGTCGACAAGGCCGGCGCCGAGGAAACCCGCGACAACGCCACGGCCATCGTCATCGACGTCATCCGCATCGGCTCGGTGGATCAGGACGCGATCGGGGCGGAGGCCGCCGGCCTGGCCATCCTGCCGCCGCCCAAGGTCGGGGACAATGTCGACCGGTTCCAGCTGGAGCGGCTGCTGTCGGACGGCAAATACACCCGCGTGTTCGTGGCCAGCGACCAGGAGGGCGGGGGGCAGGTGGTCCTGAAATTCCCAAAGCCAGCCCTCGTGTCCGAAAGCGGGGCCCGCGGCGCCTTTCTGCGGGAAAGGTTCATCGGCCGCCGCATCGACAGTCCGTACGTCGGCAAGACCCTGGCGCTCGACATGGGCCGCCAGAGCCGCCTCTACATCGCCCAGCCGCTCTACGTCGGACGCACCCTGCACGCGAAGATAGCCGACGAACCCTTTGATATTCCGGAGGGCGTCAGCGCCGCCATCCGCCTGTCCAAAGCCGTCGCTGCCTTACACCGCCAGGGGATCGCCCATCGCGACATCAAGCCCGACAACGTCATTCTGGAGCCCAATGGCGGGCTGAAACTGATCGACCTCGGCGTCGCCCGCCTGCCGAAGATCGAGGAGTTCGCGGAAGCCGAGGCCCCCGGCACTATCGGTTACAAGGCGCCCGAAATGTTCGCCGGCGCCATCGGCGACGCCCTGACCGATCAGTACGCCTTGGGCGTGACCATCTACCGCCTCTTCGCGGGCGACTATCCGTCAGGCCAGGAGGAAGACTTCAACCGCATGCGGTTCGAGAAGCCGACGCGCCCTTCGAAACACCGCCCCGACATGCCCGCCTGGCTGGAGGCGGCCATCCTGCGCACCCTGGCGGTCGGGCCCGGCGATCGATTCGCCGACGTCGAGGAACTGATCCACGTCCTGGAAAGCGGCAGCGCGATCGCGGCCCCGCCCAAACGGGAACTGTCGCTGATGGAACGCGAGCCGATCCGCTTCTGGCAGACGGTCAGCGGTATCCTGTTCGTGCTGCTGCTGGCGTCGCTGATGTTCGGCTAGGTCCTCGGCCAGTCCCGGCACTGGTTCCGGAACCAGGTCAGCTGGCGTTTGGCGTAGTTTCGCGTCGCCTGCTGGAGGGCCGCGACGGCGTCGGCGTGGGCGGTCTCGCCGGCCAGCCAGCCGGAGATCTCACGCACGCCGACCGCCTTCATGGCGGGCAGGGCCGGGTCCAGGTCGCGTGCGATCAGGGCGTGGACCTCCTCAACCGCGCCGTCCTGCATCATCGTCAGGACCCGCGCGTCGCAGTTGGCGTAGAGGGTCTGACGGTCGGGCTCCAGCACCAGCCGGTCGTAGCTTCCCGGCGCGAGCAGTGGCGAGGTGTCGGCCTGCCAGTCCGACAACGAACGACCTGTGGCGCGAGCCACGGCGAAGGCGCGGATCAGGCGCTGACGGTCGCCGCGCTCGATGGCGGCCTCGGCGGGCGGGTCGAACGTCGTCAGCCGCAGACGGAAAGCCGCCTCGCCCTCGGTGTCGTACAGGGCCATGGCCTCGTCCCGCGATTCGGTCGGTACATCGGGAATGTTCGCTAACCCCTTCGTCAGGGCGGTGAAATATAAGCCCGTGCCGCCGACGATCAGCACCGGGCGCCCCTGGTTGCGCAGTTCGTCGACCAGGGGCATGACGGCGCGGGTCCAGCGCCCGACCGACCAAGCTTCGGCCGCATCCACGGTTCCATACAGGTGATGGGCGGCCAGCCGTTCTTCATCGCGTGACGGGCGGGCGGTCAGGACGCGGAGATCGGCGTAGAGCTGCTGGCTGTCGGCATTGACGATGGCGGCGCCGGTCGCCTGCGCCCGCTCAAGCGCCAGGCGCGACTTGCCCGAAGCGGTCGGGCCGGCGATCAATGTGATGGGCGGACGGGTCACGGACGCTCGCAAGGAAAGGGCGATGGCGATAGAACGCGCGTCCTCTCCCTGCAACGAGACAAAGACCTTGATCGACCGCGCCTCCGTCGAAGCCGTGCTGAACGCCATTCCCGATCCCGAAACCGGGAAGGGCCTGATCGACGCCGGCGTGCCCAAGGGGTTGATGGTCGCCGAGGATCGCGCCGGCTTCGTCATCGAGGTACCCGCATCCCGCACCGCCGCCTACGCCGCCGTGCGTGACACGGCCGAGGCGGCGCTGAAGGCCATGCCGGGCATGGCGCGAGTGTCCGTCGTTTTGACCGCCGAGACCGCGCCGGTCGGGCGAAAGGCCTCCCTGTCGCCCGCCGCCGTCGAACAGACCCGCGCCAAGGCCCCCGTACCGACCGATCGCCCGGCTCATGTCCGGCGCGTCCTCGCGGTCGCCAGCGGGAAGGGCGGGGTCGGCAAGTCCACCGTCGCAGTGAACCTGGCGGCGGCCCTGGCGCGCCGCGGGCTGGCCGTCGGGGTGCTGGACGCTGACGTCTATGGCCCGTCCCTGCCGACCATGCTCGGCCTGTCGGGTCAACCGGCCTATGAGGATGGCGCCATTGTCCCTCACACGGCGCACGGCCTGAAGGCCATGTCGGTCGGCCTGCTGACCAAGGCCGATGACGCCATGATCTGGCGCGGGCCGATGGCGTCCCAGGCGATCACCCAGATGCTGACCCAGACCCGTTGGGGGACAGAAGAGGCGCCGCTGGACGTGCTGGTGGTCGACCTCCCGCCAGGGACGGGCGACGTGCAACTGACGCTGATCCAGAAGACGCCGCTGGACGGCGCGGTGATCGTCTCCACGCCGCAGGAAGTCGCTCTCGCCGACGCTCGTCGCGCCCACACGCTGTTCCAGCGCGTGAAGGTCCCGACGCTCGGCCTGATCGAGAACATGTCTGGCGACGTTTTCGGGCGTGGGGGCGCGGAAGCGGAAGCCGGGCGACTGGGTGTGGATTTCCTCGGTGACCTGCCGCTGGATGCGTCCCTGCGTCACGCCGGCGATGCGGGCCGGCCTCTGGTCGATGGTGATGTGGCGGTCCGGTTCGACGCGGTCGCGGAGAGGGTCGCCGCAGGCTTGGGGCTGTAGCGCTCCGGGTCTAGGCTGAGCCCATGACCGTCGTCGGCGTCCTCATCACCACCCTCTGGCTCAGCCTGATCATCGGCGCGCGCTACCTGCTGGTCGCGGGCGGGGTGTGGCGGGTCACTTGGGGAACATCAAAAGGCATCGGGACCCGGCTTAACCGCGAGCGGCCGTCGAAGCGATTGATGCTGCACGAGATCAAGTTCTCCCTTCTGTCGACGCCGATCTACGCCTGCCCGGCGGCCGTGGCGCTGGAGGCCTGGAAGGCGGGTGGGACGCAACTCTACCTCGATCCGGCCGCCTATCCCCTTTGGTGGCTCCCGCTGAGCTTTCTTCTGCTGCTCATTGTGCAGGATGCTCACTACTACTGGACCCACCGACTGCTGCACGACCGGCGAATCTTCGCCTGGGCCCACGCCGCCCATCACCGGGCGCGAGACCCTAGCCCTTTCGCCAGCTTCGCCTTCGATCCGGCAGAGGCGGCCCTGACAGCGTGGCTCCTGCCGGTGCTGACGTTCCTGATCCCGCTCAACATCTGGATGCTGGCCGTCATGCTGACGGTGATGACGGCCGCGGCGGTGATGAATCACTGCGGCTGGGAGATGTGGCCCGACCGCTGGGTGCGCGGGCGCGTGGGCTCGCACCTGATCACCGCCACCCACCACAGCCGCCATCACACTCACATGAAGACGAACTATGGGCTCTATTTCCGTTGGTGGGACCGAGCTTGCGGGACCGATGCGATGCCTGAAGTGAGGAAGTAGGGGTTGGGGGCTAGTCCCTCCCAAGCCCTAGTCACCAAGCCCTCACTGAGGCTCCACCACCACCGCGGTTCCATAAGCCAGCACCTCGGTCACGCCCGGCATGATCTCGGTGGCGTCGTAGCGCAGGGCCAGGATGGCGTTGCCGCCAGCGGCGCGCGCGTGTTCGACCAGATGGTCAAAGGCTTCCTGACGGCCCACCTCGGCCAGTTTGACATAGGCGCCGACCCGGCCGCCGAGCATCGACTGGACGCCGCCGATGGCGTCGGAGACGACGTTCCTAGACCGCACCGTGATGCCGCGCACGACGCCGATGTGGCGGACGACCTTGTGACCGAAGATTTCGTTGGTGGTGGAGGTCATCATGGCGGGCGGCTCCTGTTTCAGATGCGCTCGAGGATGCGGAAGGTGAAGGCGTGGTCGTCCTTATCGCCAGCATCATGCCGTTCGTTGGCGACCTCGCGGAAGAGAAATTCGTCGAAGGCCGGGAAGAAGACGTCGCCCTCCGGCTCGGCCTCGACCTCGGTGATGTAGAGCCGTTTGGCGCGGGGCAGGGCGGCCTCGAACAGGGCCGAGCCGCCGATGACGCAGATTTCGTCCACGCCGTCGTCCTCGGCCGTCTCCCGGGCGATATCGAGCGCGTCGGACAGGCTGGAGACGACCACCGCGCCCTTGGCCTTGCCGCTCTCCTCGTAGGAAAGGTCGCGCGACAGGACGAGATTCAGCCGCCCGGGCAGGGGCTTGAGAGGCAGGCTCTCCCACGTCGCGCGTCCCATGATGCAGGGTTTGCCCGTCGTGATCGCCTTGAAGCGCTGAAGGTCCGAGCGCAGGCGCCAGGGCATGTCGCCGTCCATGCCGATCACGCCGTTCCGAGCGCGGGCGACGACGAGCGCGATGTGCGGCATCGCCATCAGCGGCCCTCCAGCCAGTGCAGCCATTTGTCCCGCATGGCCTGTTCGATATCGATACCGGCGCCATCGCAGTAGATCAGAAGCATGCCGAGAACGTCGGCCGCCTCGTCGGCCAGCGCCTTCGGATCCGCCTCGCCACGAGCGCGGCCGCTGACGCGCAGATGCTCGGCCGTCAGCTCACCCAGTTCCTCCTGCAGCTTCAGGATGGCCCAGTCGCCCGACCGGTCGATTCCATGCTCGGCGGCGTAGATGTCGGAGATGCGGAGCACATCCGCCTGCAGCGTCGCAAGGTGCATCAGCGCCGCTCGATCGAGACGCCGTCCGGCGCGGGCAACGCGTTCAGTCGCGCGAGCGCATCGGCATCGCCCGTCGCATAGGCGTCCAGAAAGGCTTCCGTGGCTTCGATCACCAGTGCGAAATCCGAATCGTCGGCATTGTCGACGAACTCGTGGTCCGCGCCCTCGAAGATGATAAGGGTCTTGCCGCCGGCAGGACTGGCGTCGAACGGACGGCGGTGATCGCGCCAGTCCGCGACGAAGCCGGGCACAAGGTCCCGATCCCCAGTAATCAGCATCAGCGGAATATCCAGACCCTCCCACGTCGTCGGGCTCACCAGGCCGGGGATGTCGCCGGCCGAGGAGAGGGCGATGACGCCCTTGAGGTCCGGATCGCCGTGAGCGCCTGCAGCCGTGACGGCGCCGCCCTCGATGAGGGAGATCAGGGACCCGAACGAATGCCCTGCTGCAATGATGGGCTTGCCGGGATGGGTGGCGCGAACAACGCTGCGCGCGACCGCCATGTCCATGATGCGCGTCGCGAAGGCGGCGCGGTTGTCATAGTCGGCGTGCTGCGGGTGCTGGAGGGAGTCGACATGCAGCGGTGCGATCACTGAGTAGCCGTGCCCGACCCAGGCCGACAGGATGCGGTGATAAGCGGCCGGGGTGGAGTTGAAGCCTGGGCTGAAGACGATGACGCCGCGCTCGTCGGGCGCCGTCCAGACGCTCAAATCGATGGTCCGTCCATCCGGGGCGGGGATCATCACATGGCGGGGGTCGGACCCGGCAGCCTCGGTCGACAGCGCCGTCTGGGCCGTCGACAGCGCAGGCGAGGCCGCGAGCAGGATGAGGCCGATGGCGAGGGCGCGGAACAACATTGGGACTATCCGTGAAACGGGCGCCGCTCAGACGGCCACGGCCGCCTTGATGTGCGGGTGCGCCTCGTAGCCCGACAGGACGAAGTCGGTCGGCTCGAAGCCGAACAGGTCGCGTTTCGGCGCGAGCGTCATGGTCGGCAGGGGCAGGGGCTGACGCGTAAGCTGCAGCTCCGCCTGCTCCAGATGATTGGAATACAGGTGGGCGTCGCCGAGGGTATGCACGAAGTCGCCGGGTTCCAGCCCCACGACCTGGGCCACCATCATGGTCAGCAGGGCGTAGGAGGCGATGTTGAAAGGCACGCCGAGGAAGATGTCGGCGGAGCGCTGATACAACTGGCAGCTCAGCTTGCCGCCCCCCTTGCCGTCAGGGGCGACGAAGAACTGGAACAGGCAGTGGCAGGGCGGCAGGGCCATGTCCTCGATGTCGGTCGGATTCCAGGCTGAGACGATGTGGCGGCGGCTGTTCGGATTGGTCTTCAGCCCCTCGATCAGGCGGGCGATCTGGTCGATGCTCTCGCCATTCGGCGCGGCCCACGACCGCCACTGCTTGCCGTAGACTGGCCCCAGCTCGCCGTCGGTGTCGGCCCATTCGTCCCAGATCGAACAGCCGTTGTCCTTGAGCCAGCGGATATTGGTTTCGCCGCGCAGGAACCACAGCAGCTCGACGATGATGGATCGCAGATGCAGCTTCTTGGTGGTCAGAAGGGGAAAGCCCTTCGACAGATCGAACCGCATCTGGCGACCGAACACGCCCAGCGTCCCCGTGCCGGTCCGGTCACCGCGACGCACGCCGTTGTCGAGGATGTCGCGCAGCAGGTTCAGGTACTGGAACTCCGGATGGTCCGCGGGCGCGGCGCTGGTGCGGGCTTCCAGATCGGCGATCATCACATGGGCGTTCATAGAGCCGAGATTGGCCCAGCACCTGATTCGCGGCGAATCGATTTCGCATTGCTTCGGCACTTCGCTGTGGACGACGAATCGGCTGCCACTTTGCCTAACCGCGCCCGATCGCCGCGCCGCGAATCTAGGATGACGTCGTCGATGAACGCTGTTAGCGTAGTTCAACCTAGGGAGGTTGATCATGCTCGCACTCGTTTTCGCCTTGGCTCTGTCTACCGACATTCCCCAGCAAACCCTGCCTGATCCGCGCGGTCAGGCCGTCGACGATGTCGAGATCACCGGCAGCGATCTGCAGGTCTTCTGCGTCCGCTCTCAGCAGATCAACAGCTCGCGCATCCGCCGCCCCAGCGCCTGCCGGACGCAAGGTGAATGGAGGGTCCTGGCCCGGGCTCGGGACGAGGACCGGTTCGCCCTGATGGTCTATCGTGGGACGCTCAGCATGGACAGTTCGCTGTTGGAGGAGGGGGTCACGCGCGCCGAGCTCATCGCCCTCCGGGCCGAAGCACGATCCCAGGGCGCCGCCCGCTAAGGCCCGAAATCAGCCGCCAAAACCGCCGTCGTCGAGGAAGGCCTGTTCCTCCGCGGTGGTCTCGCGCCCCATCGCCCGGTTCCGGTGCGGGAAGCGGCCGAAGCGGACGATGATGTCGCGGTGGACGTGGGCGTATTTGAGCACCTCGGGCATGTCGGCCGAGAGGCGCACCCCTTCGTCCTGATCGGCCAGAGCCTCCGAGTGCTCGAACGGGGTGACGAAGAACTGACGCAGGTCCGCATCGAACGTCTGCGGCCAGCCGCGCGCCCAGGCCTGTCTGGCGTACATTAAACCCAGCCCGTCGGTCGCGAACTGGTGCGCCGTGCCGCGATATGAGTTTCGGGGGTACTGATCCAATAGGACCATCAGGGCCAGCGCCCCCTCCGGCGTCTCAAGCCAGTCGTCGAGCTCCCGCCGCGCGGCGGCCCAGTGCAGGGCTCGGCCGGCGTCGCGGAACTCGCGGTCGAAGGCCTCGTCCTTGGCGTACCACTTCTGCGGACCCGCCTCTTTCCAGAAGGCGACAACGGAGTAAGGGGTTATGAGGACGGTCATGACCCAGACACTACCCAATCCGCTGCCCGTCTTCCACGACCGCCACTGTGACCTGTCGATCATTCGCGGCAAGCGCGTCGCCGTCATCGGCTACGGCAGTCAGGGCCGGACCCACGCCCTGAACCTGCGCGACTCGGGCGTAACCGACATCATCGTGGGTCTGAAGGCCGGGTCGGCGACGCGGGCGAGGGCCGAGGCCGACGGCTTTCCGGTCCTGACCGCCGGGGAGGCGACGGCAGGCGCCGATGTGGTAGCCATGATGGTCTCCGACGAGGCGCACCGAGACCTCTATCGCGACGAGATCGAGCCGCGCATCAAACCCGGCGCCGCCCTGATCTTCGCTCACGGCCTGTCAGTGCGCTTCGGTTTGGTGACGCCGCGCGCCGACCTCGACGTGATTCTCGATTCGCCCAAGGGCATCGGCCCTCGCATCCGCGACCTCTACGAAGCCGGGGAGGGGGTCTTCTGCCTGTTCGGTGTGCAGCAGGACGCCACGGGCGGCGCACATGCGCTGGGCCTGTCTTATGCGGCGGCTCTCGGTTGCGGCCGCAAGGGCATCCTCGAAACCACCTTCGCCGCCGAATGCGAGAGCGACCTGTTCGGCGAGCAGGTGGTCTTGTGCGGCGGCGTCGGCCAGCTGATCGACGCGGCCTTCATGAAGCTGGTCGACGCCGGCTACCCGCCCGAGGTCGCCTGGTTCGAGTGCTTCTACGAGGTCAAGCTGGTCACCGACCTGATGTACGAGCGCGGCATCGCCGGGGCTTTCGCCAAGATTTCCAACACGGCCGAGTACGGCGCCTATCTGACAGGGCCGCGCGTCATCGGGGAGGCTTCGCGGGCGGCGATGGACCGGGTCCTGGACGATGTGCGCGACGGATCGTTCGTGAAGCGGCTGATGACCGACTACGACGCCGGCTCGCCCGAGTTGCTCGCGCGGCGCAAGGCGCTCGGCGAACGCACGATCGAGACCGTTGGCAACCGTCTTGCCGATGTGGCCTCGAAGGCCGGCTGACGGCAACCGTCGCCGCCAACCCGCGTTGTCCCGGCAGGAGGACGCGTGATGGAAATTCTGGCGGGGCTGATCGTGTTGGTGGTTCTGTGCGGGCTGGTGGCGCTGGCCTTCCAGCCGCTGGACGTCCCGCACCGCTTTCGTGACGCGAATGCAGACGGTGAACCGGACTGAAGGGCGCTCGGGACGCGCCGAATAAAATGGTCGGAGTGAGAGGATTCGAACCTCCGACCCCTGCCTCCCGAAGGCAGTGCTCTACCAGACTGAGCCACACTCCGACTTGGAGGCGGGCTTATAGCGATGGGTTTTCAGGGCTGCAAGCGTCCTTCTCGGGCTTTGTGAAATAGTCCGAAAACCGGGTGTTGCATCCCCCGACGCCTTGGCGTATTCGACCGCCTCCCCGGGGCCGAGGCCCCTGGGCGCGCCGGACCTGCTGGGGAATGGTGTAATGGTAACACTCCGGTTTTTGGTACCGTCATTCTAGGTTCGAGTCCTAGTTCCCCAGCCATCCGCCTTCTCCGAGACGACATGGATCACGCCGCCGGGCCGGACCCGACGGCGTTTGTTTTTGCGCCGTGCATAAAGGCTAGTGGGTGACGTCGGGCCGGATCGGCAGATGGACGCGGATGCCGACGCCGTTGCCGGTCGCGGCCTCGACGACCATGGCGCCGCCCAGATGAGCGACGAGACCCTCGACCAGAGCCAGGCCATCGCCCTTGACCAGATCGTCTGACCCGACGCCCGAATCGCGCACAACCAGGCTGACCCCGTCGGAGGCGCGCGAATAGGCGATGGCGATGGAGCCGCGCCGGTCGTCGGGAAACGCGTGTCGCACCGCATTGGACATCAGCTCGTGCACGATGATGGCCAGGGGCACCGCGTGGGTCTCGGGCAGGGCGGCCGACGCGGCCCGCAGGTCGATGCGGACCCCGCGCCCCTCGCAGTTCCGTCGCCAGAACCCGGCGGCGTCGTCCAGGTAGGCGGCGAAGTCGACCGACCCGCTTTCGACGATGCGGCGGTTGATCAACCCCATGGCTGCGACGACGTCGCTGAGCCAGGTCAGATGGCGACGGCTTTCGGGGTCCTGAACGCTCCGCAGACGGATGCCGACCAGCGCCTGAAGCAGCTGGTAACCGCCGAGCAATCGTCGCTCGAGTTCAGCGATCCTGACTTCCGCGTCCGCGGCCATTCGCCCCCCAGGCGCAAAAACTGGTATTTCGATACCCTCCGAGAACCAAATCGCCAAGCGCGCGTTTTCACCGTCCGGTAACCGACACAGTAACCTTACGACTGCCGGGCTGCCGCTGGGGATGGGATTGCAACAGACGTCTGACCTCCGGGTCATGATCGTGGAGGATCAGGCCATCTTGGCGATGGAGCTGGAGCTCGTTCTCGGGGACGCCGGGTGCGACGTCGTCGGCTGCGCCATGGATCGGGCCTCGGCTTTTGAAATCGCGGACCGCGAACGGCCGATGCTGGCTCTCGTCGACGTCAACCTGTTGGACGGTATGACGGGGCCTCAGATCGCCCACCGATTGGTCAGCGAGTACGGGACGGCCGTGATTTTCCTCACCGCCAACCCGGAGCAAATCCCCGACGGCTTCGCCGGGGCGCTGGGCGCGGTCTCCAAGCCGTTCGACGAGCAGACCATCCGCGCCGTGGTCGCCTTCGCCCAGCGGTTCATTCTGCACCGGACCGTCAGCGATCCACCGAGGCGATTCCGCCTGGCCCCGTGGCTGACCACGCCGCCGGCGGACATCGCCCCACACTGAGCGTCAGTCGATCTTCAGGCGAACGAAGACCATGCCGCCGTCCGGATCGCCGCCATACGACGGCTCCAGACCCGCCGGCACGCGATTGATTGCATAGAGGGCGCCCAGCCCCAAGTGGACGCGCGGCGCGATCGTCCAGTCGTGCACGGCCCCGACCGAGGCCTTGGCGACGGTGAAGAGCGCCCCGTGGCCGCCGCCGACGGCGGGCAGCAGTTCGTCCGTCTCGATCCGCTCGACCCGACCGAAGATCGTCCAGCGGTCATCCGGACTGACGGCGGATTCCAGCAGCCAGGCGTCCTTTGATTCCTGGTGCTCGTTCGTCTTGCGGCCCCAGGCCAGGGTCGAGGACCACCAGCCGTCCGGACCCAGGCGGCGCGTATGGATCGCGCTGGCCGACAGCTTGGTCTCGTCCTCGCCGGGCTCCAACTGCTCCGGCGCGGTGACGTCCGCGTACGACGCCTGCAGCGACCATTCCGGCGAGGGATTCCACGACGTCCGCACCGACCAGCTGTCCAGCTCCGGGCTTTCGATGTCGTAGCGATCCTGATCCGGCTCACGCCCACGGAAAGACGACGCCTCGATCTTCATCGTGTCGTGTACCCAGCCCACAGTCGCCACGCCGAAGACGATATGGGTCGAATCCAGCCAGTGGTGGGTGACGGGCGCTTCCGGCGAATCCATCGCGCTCATGCGGTGCATGAAGGCGGGCGGCCCGAAGGCTGGCTCTCCGGGCAGGCCGATGTAGGCGAAGACGCTGTCGCGGTCTGACAGGCGGCGCGAATAGCTGGCCGACAACTCCATGACCAGCTCGTGCGGATGCTGACGGTCGATCAGCGGATTGATTCCGTCTGCCGTCTCTCCGGCCGCGAGCAACAGCGGAAAGCCGTCCTTGCCCATCAGCGGATCGGGGCTGAGCATGGCGCGCAGATTCAGCGTCGAACCGTCGGAAAAGGCACGCCTCGCTGAGCTCATCAGCATGCCGGAAACGAAGGTTTTGTCGTCGCCGCGGGGGCCGGACTGGGTGTCGTAGACCAGGTTGAACTGGGCGTGGCTCATGATCGACCAGTCGCCCTGCTGCACATGAACGCCTCCGTGTTCGGAGACATCCGGCTGCCAGCTGGTGCCCGAGGCGTCGCGGGACATGGGCCAGGGACCGAGGGCGCTGGTCATCTCATGATCCGCGTCGTGATCCATGCCGGGCTTGGTGTGGCCGGAGTGGTCCATGGGCCAGGTCGCCGGAGCCTGCTGCGGCATGGCGTGACCAGCGTGCGGGTCAGTGGGCGACTGGCCCGGGGCGGCGTGGCCCACGTGGCCGGAGCGATCTTGCGCCTGCGTGGCCGAGGCGAGAACGAGAAGGGATGCGCCGGCGCTGAGCGCGGCGAAGTATCGGGCAGCCATGATGGCTCCTTGCAAAGAGGGTCGTCGGGGCCGCGAGCGGCCGGCTCGGTCTTTGTAAGGATCAGCTCTTGGGCGGGCCGGTCTCGGGCGTCAGGCGACGGCCGCTCGGCAGGGCGCGGGCGGCGGGCTGGGGCAGGGCGGCGCGAACGGCGACCCCGCTACGGATCGGCGGGACAATCCCCGGCGCCGCGATACAGGCGACGCAACAGGCCATGCTCTTCATCGGCTTGTCGGGTTGCGGTGAGCTGTCGCCATGCCCCATGGCCGCCATCTCATGACAAGGCGGCGGCGGACTGTCGGCTATGGCCGGCGGGACCGCGCCGAGCAGCAGGACGCCGAGGGCGCCGAGCAACATCAACAGGGTGCGGGCGATGGCCATGGCCCTGATCTAGGACAGACCGCCCGTCAGGTCGAGGCCGGACGCCGTCGGCGGGGCCCCCGCCGGGTCGAGGTCGAGCTGCATCAGGTGGACGTCGATCCAGCGCTCGAATTTCCAGCCGACCTGCTCGTAGGTTCCAACTTGGCGAAAGCCGAGGCGTTCGTGCAGGGCGATGGAGGCCTGACTGGTTTCGCTGTCGCTGATCGCGCCGATGACGTGACGCAGGCCCTGATCGCGCGCGCGCTCGATCAGGGCGGTCAACAGCGCGCGCCCGACGCCTCGACCGCGTGCGCTCTCCTCGACATAGATCGAGCCTTCGACGCCATACCGATAGGCCGGACGCGGGCGGAACGGCGAAGCATAGGCGTATCCGGCGAAGGCGCCCTCGACCTCCGCGACTAGCCACGGCAGACCCTTGGCGCGGACGCCTTCGAATCGCTTCGTCATCTCCGCGGAAGACGGCGGATGCAGCTCGAACGTCGCCGTGCCCTGCAACACCTCGCGGCCATACAGTGCTCTGATGGCGGGAAGATCGGCCGGCGTCGCGTCGCGGATCACGCCGTCTCCCAACCCTTCTCGATCGCCCAGACCGCGAAGGCGTGGTCGTGAGCGACTTCCTTCAGATAGTCGAACCGGCCGGACGCCCCGCCGTGGCCGGCCTCCATGTTGATCTTCAGCAGCACCGGCTTGCCCGAGGTCGTCGCGGGCCGCAGCTTGGCGACCCATTTCTCCGGCTCCCAGTAGGTGACGCGCGGGTCGGACAGGCCGCCCGTGGCCAGGATCGCCGGATAGGCCTTGGCCTCGACGTTGTCGTAAGGGCTGTAGCTGGCGATGTAGTCGTAGGCCTCGACGTCCTCGATCGGATTGCCCCATTCGGGCCACTCCGGCGGCGTCAGCGGCAGGGTGGTGTCGGACATGGTGTTGATCACGTCCACGAACGGCACCTGGCCGATGACCCCGGCCCATAGCTCCGGCCGCATGTTGGTCACCGCCCCCATCAGAAGGCCGCCCGCCGATCCGCCCTGGGCCACGATATGGCCCGCACGCGCATAGCTCTGCGCGATCAGGTGATCGGCGGCGGCGGTAAAGTCGGTGAAGGTGTTCTTCTTCTTGAACTTGCGCCCCTCCAGGAACCAGCCCCAGCCCTTGTCGGACCCGCCCCGGATATGGGCGATGGCATAGATCCAGCCGCGATCGACCAGCGACAGCCGGTTGGTCGAGAAGCTCGCCGCCATCGGGATGCCGTAGGAACCGTAGCCGTACAGCAGCACCGGCGCCGATCCGTCGACCCGCGTGGTTCGGCGACGCAGGACGGTGACCGGCACCAACTGCCCGTCGGTCGCGGGGGCGTTCAGCCGCTCGACGACATAGTCCGCCGGGTCGTGGCCCGACGGCACCTCCTGCACCTTGCGAAGCACCCGCTCGCGCGTCCGCAGGTCGTAGTCGTAGGTCGAGGTCGGCGTGGACGGCGAGTTGTAGCCATAGCGCATCGTCGTCGTCTCGAACTCCGACGCACCGCCCAGCGACAGGGCGTAGGCTGGCTCGTCGACAGCGATCTCGTGCTCGTCGCCCTCGCGGCTGCGGATCACGATCTTCGTATTGGCGTCGGCGCGCTCCTGGCGGGCGATGAAGTTCTTCACCAGCGCCATGCCCTCGATGAACCGACCCGGCGTGTGCGGCACGAGGTCTGTCCAGCCGGCGCGGGCCGGCCGTTCGGTCGAGACCTGGACAATCTTGAAGTCGATGGCGTCGTCGGCGTTGGTGCGGATCACCCAGCGGTCCGACCAGTGGTCGGCGTCGTAGCGCACCGCCACCTCGCGCTCCGCCAGGACCTGGGGCGCGCTCGTCGGTCGCTCGCCCGGAATATAGCGCGCCTCGGACGTCTCCTGGTTCTGAATGCCGATGACGATGAAGGCGTCATCCGAGGTGCGCTCCACCCCCATGAACATGCCGTCGTCGGCCTCCTCATAGACCAGGGTGATCTCGCCGCCGCGCGCCGGGCGACGGAAGATCTTGTCCGGCCGCCCGTTGTCGTCCCGATTGGTCCAGAAGATCCACTGACTGTCCGGCGAGAAGGTGAAGTTGCCCGTCGCCGACTGGATCACGTCCGGCAGCACCTCGCCGGTCGCCAGGTCCTTGACGTAGATGCGGTGCACCTCCGACCCCTGAGCGTCCTCGGCATAGGCGAACAGGCTGTGGTCGGGGCTGTGCTCGACCGCCGAGACCTCCGAGTAGGCCTTGCCCTGGGCCAGGACGTTGCAGTCCAGCAGCAGCTGAGGCGTCGGGGCGACGATGAAGTTCTTGGTCACCATCCGGCCGTCCTGGAACCAGGTCCCCTGACGCTCGACGCGCATGTAGCGGGGGTGCTGGTCGCCGGTGCGGTATTCGGTGAAATACTCCCACGGACCATCGGGGGAGGGGACGGACGAATCGTCTTCCTTGATGCGCCCCTTCATCTCCTCGAACATCAGGGCCTGCAGCGGCCGGGTCGAGGCCAGCATGGCCTCGCGATAGGCGTTCTCCGCCTCCAGGTGTTCCTTGACATCGGCCTTGATCAGGGTCGGATCCCGCAGCACCGCCTGCCAGTTGTCGTCCTTCATCCACTGATAGTCGTCGGTCCGGGTCCGCCCCAGTTGTTCGATGACGACGGGGATTCGTTTAGCGACGGGCGGCGTAGGGGACATCGGGGCTCCGGGGGAACGGGCGAGGGCGGGGGAGGCGGCCGCGACCAGCGCCGAGGCGGCGGTCGTGGCGACGAATTCGCGGCGGTTCATTGTGTCGCTCCCCTGTAAGTCACCGGCGCAGCTTGTGCGACCGGCATCGGCCCCGTCAAATGGGCGCGACCGTCACGAAAGCCAACCGATGATCGAAGTCCCGCCTGCACAGGAGGCCGCACCCCCGCCGGTCGTCGCCCATGTCTGGGATCTGACGGTCGGGCTGATCGAGGCGACGGTGCAGCTGGATCAGCCGTCGGGGCCGAATACGCGGACCGTCGGTACGGGCTTTCTGATCCAGGCGCCGAAGCCCGACGGCACGCCGCGCGTCGTCCTAGTCACCGCCGCCCATGTTCTTGAACGTATGCCGGACGCCGAGGCGCGGATCGGCTGGCGCACGTCTCTGGGCGACGGGACGTGGCGTTTCGATCCGGAGCCGCTGGTCATCCGCGACGCCGAGGGCGAACCCCTGTGGGCCCAGCATCCGGAGCGCGACGTGGCGGTCATGGAGGTCCATGCGCCCGAGGCTTTTGCGCGAGCGGCCATTCCCCTGGGTTGGCTGGCGGACGAGAATTCGTTCGGCGCCTATGAGGTCGGGCCGGGCGATGAACTGTTGTCGCTGGGCTTCCCGCGCGGGCTGTCGGCCAACCGGGCGGGGTTTCCGATCCTGAGGGTGGGGCGGATCGCCTCCTATCCGCTGTCGCCGGTCGCGGCGTTTCCGACGTTCCTGCTCGATTTCACGGTCTTTCCCGGCAACTCCGGCGGACCTGTGTTCTGGACGCCGAGCGCGCGCAAACGCCCCGGCACGACGGAGCCGGAGACGGCCTTCATCGCCGGCCTGCTGAGCCAGGAGGTGCGGGTCAACGACGAACAGCTGGAGATCGGCGTGGTCACCCACGCGGTGTTCATCCGCGAGGCGATCCGGCGACTCGACACCCCGCTCCCGTAGGCGGAAGGGCGCCTTACGCCGCCCCCAACGCTTCCCTCGAAATCCGCGACAGCAAATCCCCGCCTTGGCCCACGGCCGCCAGCCGGCTCGAGGCGTGGCCCAGGATGTTCGCCGCATAGACCTCGTACAGATCCATCTTGCCCCGTAGCCAGGCCGGGTCGCCGTCGCCCGCGTCGAGCCGCTTCTTCGCCGCCAGCGCGCCCTTGGCCATCATCCAGCCGCCGACCACGTCGCCCAGCAGCCTGAGATAGGCGTCCGCCGCAGCCAGCACGTCCGCGCCCCGCGCCGCATCCGCCTTGGCGTCCAGCAGCCATAGGGTGGCGTCCTCGACCGCGTCGATGGCGTTGGCGAACCGCTCCACCGGCTTGCCCGAATAGAGGCCGCCCAAGTCCTTCAACGTGACCTTCATCTCGGCGATCACGGCCTTGGCCGAAGCCCCGCCGTCCTGCGACAGCTTGCGGCCCACCAGGTCCATCGCCTGGATCCCGTTGGTGCCCTCGTAGATCGGAGTGATGCGGGCGTCGCGATAGTATTGCGCCGCGCCCGTCTCCTCGATGAAACCCATGCCGCCGTGGATCTGCACTCCGTCGGAGGCCACGTCGCAGCCGACATCGGTGCCCCAGGCCTTGGCGATCGGCACGAACAGGTCTTCGCGACCCTTCCACGCCTTCCGCTCTTCCTCGGAGGCCGCGTGCTGGGCCAGGTCGGCGGCGACGCCGGTGGCGAAACAGATGGCGCGGGCAGCCTCGATCTTGGCTTTCATCACCGCCAGCGTTCGGCGGATATCGGGGTGATCGATGATCGGGGCGTTGGCCTCCCCGGTCCAGATCGAGCGGCCCTGACGCCGCTCCAGCGCATAGGCCAAGGCGTGTTGATACGCCCCTTCGGCCACGCCCACGCCCTGCACCCCGACCGCGAGGCGGGCGTTGTTCATCATGACGAACATGTGGGCCAGCCCCTGGTTCGGCTGACCCACCAGCTCCGCCCGCGCGCCCTCATAGCTCATGACGCAGGTCGGGGAGGCGTGGATGCCCAGCTTGTGCTCCAGCCCCACGGGCCGGAAGTCGTTGCGCCCGCCCAGCGACCCGTCGGCCTTCACCTCGAACTTCGACGCCAGGAAAAGGCTGATCCCCTTCGGCCCCGCCGGCGCGTCTGGCAGGCGAGCCAGCACCAGATGGACGATGTTGTCCGTCGCGTCGTGGTCGCCCCAGGTGATGAAGATCTTCTGGCCGTTCAGCGCATAGGTCCCGTCGCCGTTCGGCGTCGCCGTCGCCGTCAGCGCCCCGAGGTCCGATCCCGCGCCCGGCTCGGTCAGGACCATGGCCCCAGTCCATTCGCCAGACACCAGCTTGGGCAGGTAGGTCGCCTTCTGGTGCTCGGTCCCGACCTGCTCCAGCGCCTCGATCGCCGCCAGAGACAGCATCGGGCAGAGGGCGAACGCCATGTTGGCCGACTGGATCGTCTCATAAGCGGCCAGTTCCAGCGCCTTGGGCAGGGCCTGCCCGCCGGCCTCGGCCGAGGCGGTCAGACCCGTCCAGCCGCCCTCGGCGAACTGACGATAGGCGTCGGCGAACCCGGGCGCGGCCGTGACCGACCCGTTGGCGTAGGTGGCCCCGGCCAGATCACCCGGGCGGTTCAGCGGGGCCAGCACCTCTTGCGAGAACTGGTCTGCGGCCTCGAGCACTGCGTTCATCAGGTCGGCGTCATAGTCGGGATAGGCGCCGGTCGCGGCGACATCCTCGATGCCGGCGACGGCGGTCAGGCTGAAGGCGAGATCGCGGACGGGGGCGCGATAAGGCATGGCAAGGTCTCCGGCGGACTAGAGTTGTCTTCTTACACAAGTCACTCTGTGTGTCAGACCTTCTTGCGACGATGCCGTCGCGTCAGGCAAGGGATCGCTTGGCGTAACGCGCGCGCGGCGCCAAGCTGTACCGAACGCCGTCCCGAGGAGTCGCATGGCCGAGCCGAGAAACCGCTACTCGATCGTGTCGCTGGCCTTCCATTGGGGGCTGGCCCTGATGGTGCTGGCGCAGGTCCTGCTGATCACGGCGCACGAGGCCACCGACGGCCCGATCTCGCGGGAGTTCGTACAGGTGCACAAGGCGCTGGGCCTGTCGGTTCTGGTGCTGACCCTGGCGCGTATCGGCTGGCGGATGGCGAACCCGGCCCTGCCCATGCCGCCCGGTACCCCGGACTGGCAGAAGTTTGCGGCCAAGGCGACCCACGTCCTGTTCTACGTCCTTCTGATCGGCATTCCGCTGTTGGGCTGGGCGGCCTCAAGCGCCGGGGGACGCGACATCCTCTGGTTCGGACTCTTTGACTGGCCGCTGCTGCCGATCCAGCGCAGCCGCGATCTGGCCGGAACCTTAATGGATCTGCACGAGGCCGGGGTGAAGGCGCTCTACGTTCTGCTGGCCCTGCACGTGCTGGCGGCGCTCAAGCATCATTTCGTGGACCGCGACAATGTCCTGCACCGGATGGTCCCGCTGATCCCCCGGCGGCCCTGAGATGCGAATGGCCCTGATCGCGATGCTGATCGGGGCCGCCGCCTGCATGGCCACAGGCCCTGGCCGGGCCGACGTCGAACGCTGGCTCGTCGTTCCGGGCTCATCGTCGATCACGATGAGGGTCGGCACGCCGGTCGGGCAGAGGACGGGGCGGTTCACTCGCTGGACCGGAGACATCCGGTTCGACCCCGACGCGCCCCGGACCGCGCATGTGGCGATCGAGGTCGAGGCGAACTCCCTGAGGATGGATGATGCGCGGCTGACCGCAACCGCCGTCGGCGCGGGCTTTCTGGACAGCGGTCGCTATCCGCGCGTGGCCTTTCGCCTGACGGGCCTCGAACCGGCGGGCGGCTCCAGGTTCACCGCGCGTGCCGACATCACCATGAAGGGCGTCACCCAGGCCGTCGTCTTCCCCGCGACCTTGCGCAACGACGGTCGGACGGCGCAGATGACCGGTGGCTTCTCGCTGGATCGGGCGGCCTTCGGCATTGGAACACGCGGACCGTGGAACGGACTGATCGGACGGCAGGTGAGGGTGGACGTGTCCCTGGCGACGCGCCCGGCGGCGTAGGCGAGGCCGTCGCCGCCCTGCGCGCCGGCGATCTGCTCATCCTGCCGACCGAGACCGTCTATGGCCTGGCCGCCGACGCCGGCAACGCCCAGGCGGTTGCGAAGATCTTCGAGGCCAAGGGCCGGCCAAAGTTCAACCCATTGATTTCCCATGTCGCCGACGCCGTTGCGGCCGAGCGGATCGCCGTCTTCGACAGCGCGGCGCGAAAGTTGGCGGAGGCCTTCTGGCCGGGTCCTTTGACGATCGTCGCGCCCTGCCGCGATACGGTCGCCGTCAGCGATCTGGCCCGCGCCGGGCTGGACAGCATGGCCGTCCGCGTGCCCGGCCATGCCAGGGCTCGCGCGGTTCTGGACGCCTTCGGCGGCCCCGTGGTGGCGCCCTCCGCCAACCGCTCAGGCCGCCCGAGCCCGACCACCTTCGCCGACGCCATCGAGGAGACCGGCGCCTCCGCTTCGGCCGCGCTCGATGGCGGGCCCTGCGCCGTCGGGGTCGAGAGCACCGTCGTCTCCGTGCTGGACGGCCGGGTCTCGTTGCTGCGCCCCGGCTCGGTGACGCGAGAAGAGATCGAAGCCCTGATCGGCCGTCTGGACGGCTCGGGCGAGGGCCACCGCTCACCCGGCCGCCTGACCCGCCACTATGCCCCTTCCGCCCCCGTGCGGCTTGGGGCAAACGGAGCCGGGGAGGGCGAAATCTTCCTCGGCTTCGGCCCCGGGTTGGGCGAGGAACGATGGAGCCTGAGCCTCACCGGCGACCTCCGCGAAGCCGCCGCCAATCTGTTCCGTCTCCTGCGCGAAGCCGACCGCGAAACGCCCTCCGGCATCGCCATCGCGTCCATCCCCGCGACCGGTCTGGGCGAGGCCATCAACGACCGCCTGAAACGCGCCGCAGGCTTCGTAGGCTGATCGGTTCCTGCGGAGTGCACACAGGTTTTCACGACAGCTCGCTGATATCGCTCAGTTGGACTCTCTGGACTCGGACTCGCCAGAGTCCAAAGTGCTAACGCCGGTCGATCAGCCGAAGCGTGCCTGCAGATCGACGCTCGACCTGATTCCGACCTCACCCGCACAGGTCACCAGCCACTCGTCTGCAGCGGCCCGACCCCGCGTTTTAAGGTCGTTCAGGAAGGTCCACTCCGTATTGAATTTCGAGCCCAGCGAAAGGTCGCCCAGCCAGCCGTCCGCCTCGATCGCGTGCATCAGGATGTGGCGATACCGCTCCCGCGCGGTGTCGGTCAGCCGGCCTTCCTCGATCAGCTCCTGCACGAAGGCTACGGCCCTCAACTCGGCCACCAGCGGCGCGTTGAAGACGACCTCGTTCAGCCGATCCATGATGTCGCCCGCCGATCTCGGCGTATCCGACCGCTCGAAGGCGTTCAGAGTGATCAGCAGCACGTCGTCCGGCGTGTCCTGATAGAACAGGGGCCACAGCGGCGGATTGGCCAGGTAGCCGCCGTCCCAATACGGCTCCCCCTCGATCTCCACCGCCTGGAACAGATGGGGCAGACAGGCCGAGGCTAGCAGCACCTGATCCGTGATCTCGGCCGAGGAGAAGACCCGGCTCTTGGCGTGCCGCACCGCCGTGGCCGCCACGAACAGCTTTACTTCGGACGCCCGAACGGCCTCGAAATCGATCGCCGCCTGCAGCACCCGCTTCAACGGATTATGGTTGAAGGGGTTGAACTCATACGGCGACATCGACATCGCCAGGGTCTCGGACGCCCGCCACAGCGGCGAATCCTTAAGCCAGTTGGGCTGCATGGCGTTGGACCAGACCGAGGTGTCGCCGAAGACGTTCTTGCCGCCTGACTGGTTTGTCTCTCGCCACAGCCTGTCGAGCGCCTGACGCGCTCCCTCGGGCCCGCCGTGGGCGAGGCCGGACACCAGTGCGGCGCCGTTCATCGCCCCCGCGGACGAAGCGGTAACGGCCCGGATATCAAGGACGTCGGCCTCCAGAAGCCGGTCCAGCACGCCCCACTGGAAGGCCCCGTGCGCACCGCCGCCCTGCAAGGCGAGGGAGATCGGTCGTCGACCGCTCGCGGGCGGTTCAGGCGCGGCGGACGTCGGGGAGACCTTGCGTTGGAAAAGCGCCATCGTCCCCCGGCAATCGTCCTATTGGGCGGTCCAGCCGCCGTCGATGGAGAAGCTGGCCCCGTTGGCCGACGCCCCCAGATCCGACACCAGATAGAGGAAAATGCCGGCCAGCTCATCGGTCGTGACGAACCGCTTCGTCGGCTGGGAGCCCAGGATCACGTCCTTCAGCACCGCCTCCCTCGACATCCCGCGCGTCCGAGCCTGATCCGCGATCTGCTTCTCGACGATTGGGGTCTCCACAAAGCCGGGGCAGATGGCGTTGCAGGTGATGTTGTCCTGCGCCAGCTCCAGCGCCACCGTCTTGGTGAAGCCGATCACCCCATGTTTGGCGGCGACATAGGCCGACTTGAACGGCGAGGCGACCAGACCGTGGGCCGAGGCGACGTTGACGATCCGTCCGCGCCCCTGCGCCTTCATGATCGGGATCGCGGCCCGCGTGGCGTAGAAGGTCGAGGAGAGGTTGATCGCGATGATCTTCTCCCACTGGTCGGCCGGGAATTTCTCGACCGACTCCACATGCTGGATGCCGGCGTTGTTGACCAGGATGTCGAGCCGCCCAAGCTGATGCTTGGCGTAGGCGACCATGTCGCCAACCTCGTCACCCTTGAGCATGTTGGCCGCGTGATAGCGGACCCGAACGCCGCAGCTGGCCTCCAGCTCGGCCCGAGTTCGCTCGATTTCGGAAGGATCGCCGAGACCGTTCAGGACGACCTCGCCGCCTCGCGAGGCGACAGCGCGGGCCAACGCAAGGCCGATCCCCGACGTCGAGCCGGAGATGACGGCCACCTGGCCCTTGAGGTCGTTGGGATCGCGGTACACGGGGCGCTCGGTTTCCGAGCCGTCTTTCTTGCCGGGCCACTGGAACATGGGGTCGTTCACTCTCGCTTCTTGCCCCTGTCCGCACCTGCTCCGCGCGTCGGGGGTCTCTGGTTTGAGCCGACTCTAGCCCTTCGCGACTGCGAAGGCGACCCGGACTCAGGAATTTCCTGCCCTGGTGAATATCCAGTCGGTGTCCGTCGACAGCGACTTGTTGAACCGATAGCCGTCGCGATCGAACGCCTTCAGATCTGCGGCGGTTTCGATCCGCTCGTCGATGGCGAACCGCGCCATTGTCCCACGGGCCTTCTTGGCGAAGAAGGAGATGATCCGGCTTTCGCCGTCCTTCTCCTCGCGGAAGTTGGGGGTGATGACAGGTAGCTTCAGCGCCTTAGCGTCCACGGCTCCGAAATATTCCTGGCTCGCCAGATTGATCAGCGTCGGGTCCTTCTGGCCTTCGGCGTCGGCGTTCAGCTGCTTCGAAATACGGTCGCCCCAGAAATCGTAGAGGTTGGACCCGCGCCTGGTTTTCAGCCGCGTCCCCATCTCCAGGCGATAGGGCTGGATCCGATCCAGAGGCCGCAACAGGCCGTAGAGCCCCGACAGGATGCGCAGATGCTCCTGAGCGAACGCAAGGCTGGCCTTATCCAGCGTCCGGGCCTGCAACCCCTGATAGACGTCTCCGTCGAAGGCGAACGCGGCCTGGATGCCGATGTCCATCGAGTCCGGCGCGAAGGCCTTGAAGCGGGCCTGGTTCAGCTTGGCGAGGTCTGCCGAGATGCCCATCAGCCGGCGCAAGTCGGCCTGCGTCTGGTTCCGGGCGGTCTTCGACAGGCTGGTGGTGTCATCGACGAACCGACGATGCGTCGCCGGGATGTCCGAGGCAGGTTCGGTGAAGTCCAGACGCTTGGCGGGGGAGAGGACGATCAGCATGGCGCGCTGTCTAGGCTCGTTCGGCGACGGTTTGAAGCGCCGACCCTAGAACAGTACGGCCGGATTCATGATCCGCTGGGGATCGATGGCCTTGCGGATCGCCTGCATGGTCGCGATCTCGAGCGGCGTCTTGTAGCGGCGGGCCTCGTCGGTCTTCAGCCGGCCCAGACCGTGCTCGGCCGAGATCGAGCCTTGATAGCGCGCGACCACGTCATGGACGACCTTCGACCCGGCCTCCCAGCGACCCAGGAAGGTCGGCAGATCGCCGCCTGGCGGGCACAGGATGTCATAGTGCATATTGCCGTCGCCGACATGACCGAAAGCCGAGACGCGGGCGCCGGGCTCGAAGGCTTCGACGGCCGCCGTCGCCTCGTTGAGGAAGTCGGCGATGCGGCTGACGGGCACGGAGACGTCGTGCTTCCAGCCGCCGCCCTCGGGCCGCTGGGCCGCCGACTGCTCCTCGCGCAGCTTCCAGAAGTCACGGACCTGGGTCTCATTCTGGGCGATGGCGGCGTCGGTGATCAGGTCCTCTTCGAAGGCGGCCGTCAGGATGCGCTCCATCCCGGCTTCGGCCGCACCCGGCTCGCCCGAGGTCAGTTCGATCAGGACATACCAAGGCTGGACGCTGTCCAGAGGCTCACGGACGCCGGGGATGTGCTTGAGGGCAAACTCGACGCCGATCCGCTTCATCAGCTCGAACGCCTCGACCCCGCCGCCGGTCTCGGCCTTGGCGCGGGCCAGAAGCTGGATGGCGGAATGAGCATTAGCCAAACCCACGACGGCCGTCGCGCGGCTGCGCATGATCGGGAACAGCTTGAGGGTCGCGGCCGTGACGACGCCCAGGGTGCCCTCGGCGCCGATCAGCAGCTGCTTCAGGTCGTAGCCGGTGTTGTCCTTCCGCAGCCGCTTCAGACCGTGGAAGACCTGACCATCCGGCATGACGGCCTCCAGGCCCAGCACGAGGTCCCGCATCATGCCGTAGCGCAGGACGGCCGTGCCGCCGGCATTGGTGGAAATGACGCCGCCTACGGTCGCCGTGCCCTCGGCTGCGAGGCTGAGAGGAAAGAAGCGGTCGGCTTTGGCGGCCAGTTGCTGAGCTTCCAGCAGGGTGATGCCGGCCTCGACAGTCATCGCATCGTCGAGCGGAGTGATATCGCGCACGGCCCGTAGACGACGGGTCGTCAGCAGGACCTCGCCGAACGGCACCTGGCCCCCGACCAGCCCCGTGCCGCCGCCCTGGGTCACGATGGCGACGCCGCGCCGTGCGCAGATTTCGACTGCGCGCGCGACCTCGGCCGTCGTGCCCGGGGTCAGCATCAGGGGCGTGTTCCCCTGCCACCTGTTGCGCCATTCGGTGAGCGAGGGAGCGATCTCGAAGGGGTCCTGGGTCCAGCTCGACGGGCCGAGCGCGGCTTTCAATTCGTCGAGGGCGTCGGGGGAGGGGGAGACCATACGGTCTTGTCTCAAAGCGTCGCCGTCCGCGCCACCCAAAAGAGGCGTTAGGCTGGTCTCATGATCGATTCTTCGATGACGCCCGTTCCCGCCGTCGGCGTCGTCTGCCTCAAGGGCGACGAGGTCCTGCTCATCCGGCGCGGCAAGCCGCCGCGAATGGGCGAATGGAGCCTTCCTGGCGGCCGGATCGAGGCCGGTGAGCGGGCGGTGGATGCGGCGCTGCGCGAGCTCGGCGAAGAGACCGGGATCACCGCACGGATCATTGGTTTGATCGATGTGGTCGACGGCATCTTCCCTGAAGCGGGTCGGCACTATGTCTTGATCGACTATGTCGCCGAGTGGACCGGCGGAGTTCCGATCGCGGCCGACGACGCCGCGGAGGCCGCCTTCATGTCGGTCGAAGCCGCGATGCTGGCGGTCGCCTGGGACCAGACGCGACGAATCATCGGTGCGGCCGTTGCGTCGCGTGCGACTGAGCCATCCCGCAGATCGTGATAGCCCGCTGTCGGGCGCGGCGTCGAAATGCCTCGTGACGCGCCCACCGACTTCAGCGCGACGGGGCGCTCGGCATCGACTTCTGCATGGACGGCTCTAAGCCGACAGCGAGGAGCTGGCGTGGCCTGCTGAAGGGATCGTCAGGTCCCGTCACTTAACCTCGTGTGCTGCAAAGCCGACACATTTTCGGGACGGCCCGGGCGATTCCGGTCAGGGCCGCTCTTTTGAACTTCGGTCGGCATCCCGCCGACTTTGGGGGACTGCGAATGAAGACGACACTTTTCCTGGCGGCCTCGGCCGCCACCATCCTGTTCGCGACGGGCGCTTCGGCCCAGGCGACCATGACCGTCACCAACGATGGCGAAGTCGCCATCGTCGGCCTGGCCATCTCGGGCGAGTCGAACGACGACTTCGGCGACAACCTGCTCGACGAAGAAATCGCCCCGGGCGCAGGCGTTGAAGTAACCTTCGACGTCGGCGACGACTGCGTCCAGGACGTCCAGGCGACCTACGAAGACGGCGACACCGAAGAAGTGATGGGGGTCGACCTCTGCGCCGGCGGCGGCTTCGAAGTCGAGGACGAAGATGGTCCGGGCGACGGTGACGATGAGGATGAAGAAGACGAGGACGACTCGGACGACGAGGACGAGGACGAAGAAGACGAGGAAGAAGACGAAGACGAGGAAGAAGAAGACGAGGAAGAAGAGGAGTAATCTTCCGAACCGCCTTTGCACGACGCGGCGGCTCCCGAGGGGGGCCGCCGTTTTCGTTTGCGGCTCCGGTTTCCGTGGCGCGGCGATGCGGGTCGGGTTAGCCTCGAACCAGGAGGATTCCGGATGCCCTATTTCGCCGTCGTGTTGCTGGTGTTCGCAGTGATATTCGTCTTCAGCATCGTCAAGATCGTCCCTCAGGGTCGAGAGCTGACCGTCGAGCGGTTCGGGAAATACACCAAGACCCTGAAACCCGGCATCAGCATCCTGATTCCCTTCGTGGAGCGGATCGGCCGGCGGATGAACATGATGGAGCAGGTCCTGGACGTGCCCCAGCAGGAGGTGATCACCAAGGACAACGCCATGGTGAAGGTGGACGCCATCGTCTTCATCCAAGTGATGGATGCGCCGAGCGCCGCCTACCGGGTCGAGAACCTGCCCTATGCGATCACCCAGCTGTGCTCGACCAATCTGCGCACCGTGGTCGGGTCGATGGACCTGGACGAGGTTCTGTTCCAGAGGGACAACATCAACTCGCGCCTGCTGACCGTGATCGACGCGGCGACCGAGCCGTGGGGCGTCAAGGTCAACCGAATCGAGATCAAGGACCTGACCCCGCCCGTAGACATCACCAACGCCATGGCGCGCCAGATGAAGGCCGAGCGCGAACGCCGCGCCGTGATCACCGAGGCCGAGGGCGAGAAGCAGGCCGCCATCGCTCGCGCCGAGGGCGCCAAGCAGGCGGCCATTCTGGAATCGGAAGGCCGCAAGGAGGCCGCCTTCCGCGACGCCGAGGCTCGGGAACGGGCTGCCGAGGCCGAGGCCAAGGCGACGGCCATGGTGTCGGAGGCGATCGCGCGCGGCGACGTCAACGCGATCAACTACTTCGTCGCCCAGAAGTATGTGGAGGCCTTCGCGGAACTGGCGCGCAACCCGACCCAGAAGACCGTCATCGTGCCGGCCGAGATGGGAAGTCTTGTCGGGACCATCGCCGGAATCGGCGAACTGGTCGGTCTGGCCAAGGACCAGCAGCAGGCCCCGTCTCCGCGTGCGGCCCAGACACGCGCCAGCCGCGCCGCCGTTCCGCCGACCGAATGACGGAGCTCTGAGCCATGGAAGCGCTTCAGGACCTGTACGCGTCACAGCCATTCTGGATATGGCTGGCGGTCGGAGTTCTTCTACTGGCCGTCGAGGCGGCATTGTCCACCGAGTGGCTGCTCTGGCCGGCGGTCGCGGCGGGCGTCGTCGCGGTCCTGACGGCTCTGGGTCTGCGGATGGGTCTCGCCGTCGAGGTCGGGATCTTCGCGACCCTGACCGTCCTGGCCACGGCCCTGTCGCGACAATTGATCCAACGGGTCAATCCGTCAGACCATCCCGACGTCAACGATCGCGACGCGCGACTGGTCGGTCAGCGGGCCAGGGTGGTGCAACCCTTCGTCGGCGGACGCGGACGGGTGTTCGTCTCGGGCGCGGAATGGGCGGCTCTGATCGAGGGCGAGTCCCCGCCCGTGGGCGACAGCGTCGTCGTCGATCGCTTGGAAGGATCGTCGCTCAGGGTCAGACGCGAGGGCTGATCTTCAGCTCATCCCCGCCACGGCGCTGACCGCGTCGCGGCAGGATGCCGAAGCGGTGTTCAGCAGGTCGGTCTCCTCGCCCGCCAGCCGCGTCAAACCAGCGACGTCCTGCGCCGTGACGACGCCGGCGTCGAGCACCTCGACCTGCTTGTTGTAGAGCTCGACCCGCTTCTCGCTGGCCGCGTAGGCGGCGTCGCTGATCTCGTCGGGGAAAACCATCGTCATCTGGAGATACTGTTGGTAGATCGATGTCGATATCGCATCGCCGGCCTCCAGGCGGGCGGTGATCTCGGCGCGTGTGTCGTCATCGATCGGACCGGCGGTCAGGGCCGCGGCCTTTTCGCTGTCTGACGCGGCGCGGGCGGTCAACTCGCTGAACTGCAGACAGGTCGAAAGCTGGGTCTCGAAGATCTTCTGTTTCGCCGCCGTGCGCGACACGTCAAGCGCTTGGACCGCCGTGAACATCGAGGCGGCCGCCACGATAATCGCGGAGATCGCGGACACCGTGGCGATGGTGCCTTCCACGGACACACGCTGGGTCTTGGGCGGAGGGGCGTCGGCATGCGCGTCTGGTTCGGGCGGAATCGGGGTCAGGTCGGTCATGGGCGAACCTAGAGCCTCTCCAGAGCTTTGCGGCAAGACTGACCGCGACAGCGTCGGAAACCGTCAGGGTTTGGCAGCGCGCATCCGCTCGATGCCGAGATTGGCCAACTGGTCGGCGCGTTCGTTGAGCGCATGGCCGGCATGCCCCTTGACCCAGTGCCATTTCACCTCGTGACGGGCGCGGGCGACGTCGAGACGTTTCCACAGATCGTCGTTCTTGACTGGCTTCTTGTCCGCCGTCTTCCATCCTCGGGCCTTCCAGCCGTGAATCCAGCCGGTGATGCCGTCCATCACGTATTTGCTGTCGGTGTGGAGATCGATCTTGCAGGGCCGCGTGAGGGCTTCCAGCGCCATGATGGCGGCGGTCAGTTCCATGCGGTTGTTGGTGGTCAGTGGCTCGCCGCCGCACAGCTCCTTGGTCTTGCCCTGGGCCTGGAGGATGGCGCCCCAGCCGCCGGGACCCGGATTGCCCTTGCAGGCGCCGTCGGTGTGGATCGTGACGTGACTCATTCGCGCGGACTTACAGCTTCCCTTGGCGCGTCGCCATCCGCTGGACTATAGGAGCGGTATGTTTGACGCGGGTCGCTTTCGGCCCGTTCGAGGAGACCGTTTCCGTGGGCAGCTTCAGCATCTGGCATTGGGCCATCGTCATCGTCGTCGCCGCCCTGCTGTTCGGCGGCAAGGGCAAGATCTCGGGCCTGATGGGCGACGCCGCCAAGGGCATCAAGGCCTTCCGCGAAGGCCTCAAAGACGACGACAAGGCCGGTCCTTCCGAGGGCGTATCCAGCCTGCCGCGCACTGACGCGGAAAAGGAAGAGCTGAAGCGCTAGGTTTGCATCTCGAAAGAGCCTGACGCATGGGCGGCCTCGGCCCCGGGATCGGGGGCCTCGAATATCTCGTGATCGGCATTGTGGCGCTCGTGGTCGTCGGACCCGAGCGGCTGCCTGGAATGTTGCGCCAGCTTGGCAAGATGGTCGCCAAGGCGCGTGGAATGGCCAACGAGTTCCGCGCCAGTTTCGAGGACATGGCCCGGCAGTCGGAGCTCGACGAGCTGCGCAAGGAGGTCCAGGCGCTGCGTGACGGCCAGGGTCCGGTGGGGCAGGGGATGGTCAGACTTGGCGACGAGGCCAACGCCGCGTTCAAGGACATCAAGGCCGAACTGGAAGCCCCCGCCTATGTCGAGGCGCCGCCGCGCGCGGTGATGCTGGACCAGCCTGAGTTTCCCGAGCCGGCGCTCGCCGTCGAGGTTGCGGCGCCGGTGAAGACACCCAAGCCGAAGACCAAAGCCAGAGGTGCGACCGAATCCGCGACAACGGCGTCGTCGAAGCCGCGCGCCGAAACGGCTGTTGCGAAAGCGGGCAAGCCTCGCGCGCCGCGTAAACCCAAGACCGCTCCATGACCGACCGCGACGAGGCCGAGATCGAGGCGTCGCGGGCGCCGTTGATGGATCACCTGATCGAGCTGCGCGGGCGGCTCATGTGGTCAGTTGCTGCCTTCATCCTCGCCTTCATCCTGTGCTTCTTCTTCGCCGCCCAGTTGCAGATCGAACTGATCAAGCCTTTCCAGGCGGCGGCGGCTGTCCATGCTGCGGCCGTGGCCAAGGGCGAGCACGGCAACCCGCTGGACCTTCTGCAGATCACCGCAGGGCTGAAGCCCTTCCCGCCCGGCGGGTTGGCGGCGGTTCAACTGATCGCCACCGCGCCCCTGGAGCAACTCTTCACCAAGATGAAGATCGCCGGCTTCGGCGCCATCGTCCTGGCCTTCCCCGTCCTGGCCTACCAGCTCTACGCTTTCGTGGCGCCGGGTCTCTATCGCAACGAGAAAGGCGCCTTCCTGCCATTCCTGATCGCGACGCCGGTGATGTTCTGTCTCGGCGGAGCGCTGGTCTATTACGTGATGCTGCCGTTCGTGATGCTGTTCTCGCTGAGCCAGCAGATCTCGAGCGAGGGCATCACGGTCCTGTTGACAACGAAGATCTCGGACTACCTGAACCTGGTAACCTCGCTGATCCTGGCGTTCGGCCTGTGCTTCCAGTTGCCGGTCGTGACGACCCTGCTGGGGATGGCCGGGCTGATCAGTTCCAAGCTCATGAGCGAGGGACGTCGTTATGCGATCGTAGCCGTGGTCGTGCTGGCCGCCGTGGTCACGCCGCCGGATCCCATCAGCCAGCTGATGCTCGCGATCCCGCTGGTGCTTCTGTACGAAATTTCGATCTGGTGCGTGCGCCTGATCGAACTCCGTCGCAAGACGGACGAGGACGCCGATGTGCTGGCTGCCTGATCAGACCGGCGTCGCATATAACTTTTGGCATACTCGCCTGGCGAGAACGTACCCATTAGGGGTTGAGTAAGCGTGGCCTGAGAGGCAGCGTTCATGGGACCTCTGCGCACTATCCGTACCGCCGACGACTGCAGGGAGCGGGCGCGTCAATTCTTCGCCCTGGCCGTGGCCGAGGATGACCTTGAGCAGCGCGAGGCCTGGCTGGTGCAGGGCGAGCGATGGATGCAGCGATGGCGTTACTGGACGCCGTCCCAGAATGTCATCGACCACGACAGCGGCTTCTACCGTGGGGCGTAGCCGCCGGCCGATCGCCTGAACTCGCGGACCATGGTCAGGAGCGCCTGGCGATAGGCGGGGGCGTGGCGACGGCGATCGGCGACGAGCTTGGCGACGATGGTCCGCGTCGCGGGTGTCTGGGTCGGGAAAAGCATCGACCACTCCGGAAAGGCGCGCTCGCGGATCGTCATCCGGTCCAGCACATTGATGTCGTCGTGGCGCGGGTCGTGATGCAGCCGATCCATCAGCCAGTCCAGGGCTTCGGTCTGCGCCTCGAGAATCTGGATGAACTGGTCGCCGGAATATGTGAGGGCGCCGGTGATCCCGAGCTCGCTGTTGTTGCGTGACGACACCTCCATGATGTCGGCGACGTGGAGCGGCGTTGTGAGCGGGACGGTCGAGGTGCTGACATAGACGAGTTGTTCAATCGACATGAGGGGCTCAGGACCGGGACATCCGGCGGACGGGCGTTCTCGCCAAACGCTGTCAACGCAGCCTTGAAACTCTTGGTGAATCCGGGACCGGGACGGATTTCTCGAACCAAAGTTATATGGTTGGCCGCCGAATTTTCGGCGCCCGGAACGACAGAGGCGCCGGACGGTCTCCCGTCCGGCGCCCCGATGCCGTCAGCCGATCGGATCGATCAGCAGCTGTAGTACATGTCGAACTCGACCGGGTGCGGATGGAGGGCCAGGCGCATGACCTCTTCCATCTTCAACTCGATGTAGCTGTCGATGAAGTCGTCATCCATGACGCCGCCCTTCTTGAGGAAGGCGCGGTCCTTGTCGAGATTCTCCAGGGCTTCCTTGAGCGAGCCGCAGACCTCGGGGATCGAGCCGCGCTCTTCCGGCGGCAGGTCGTAGAGGTTCTTGTCGGCGGGGCCGCCCGGATCGATCTGGTTCTCGATCCCGTCGAGGCCGGCCATCAGCAGGGCCACGAAGGTCAGATAGGGGTTGCCCATCGGGTCGGGGAAGCGGGCTTCCAGACGCTTGGCCTTGGGCGAGGTCGTGTGCGGGATGCGGATCGAGGCCGAACGGTTGCGGGCCGAATAGGCCAGCTTCACCGGGGCTTCGTAGCCGGGCACCAGGCGCTTGTAGGAGTTGGTGGTCGAGTTTGCGAAGGCGTTGATGGCCTTGGCGTGTTTGATGATGCCGCCGATGTACCACAGACACTCTTGCGAGAGGCCGGCGTACTTGTCGCCGGCGAACTGGGGCTTGCCGTCCTTCCAGATCGACATGTGGACGTGCATGCCCGAGCCGTTGTCGGCGAACATGGGCTTGGCCATGAAGGTCGCCGACTT
This sequence comes from Brevundimonas sp. NIBR11, assembly GCF_027912535.1. Classification (NCBI taxonomy): domain Bacteria; kingdom Pseudomonadati; phylum Pseudomonadota; class Alphaproteobacteria; order Caulobacterales; family Caulobacteraceae; genus Brevundimonas; species Brevundimonas sp. NIBR11. Next base: position 1,298,438 of record NZ_CP115465.1, read on the forward strand.
GCCGTAGGCCGCCGCCACGTTGTGGATCACGTACTTATAGAGCTGGAGTCGGTCGGCCATGGTCAGCAGGTCCGAGAACTTCAGACCCAGTTCGTGCTGGGCCGGGGCCACCTCGTGGTGGTGCTTCTCGGGGTTGAGACCCAGGTCGCGCATGACGCCCAGCATCTCGCCGCGCAGGTCCTGGCCCGAGTCGACCGGGTTGACCGGGAAATAGCCGCCCTTGGGCCCAGGGCGGTGGCCCATGTTGCCCTCGGTGTATTCCGAGCCCGTGTTGGCCGGCAGCTCGATCGAGTCATAGCTGTAGCCGGTGTTGTGGGGCTGGGTGTTCCAGCGGACGTCGTCGAAGATGAAGAACTCGGCTTCCGGGCCGAAGAAAACCTGGTCGCCCACGCCGGAGGCCTGGACGTAGCTGAGGGCCTTCTTGGCCATCGAACGGCTGTCGCGATTGTAGGGTTCGCCCGTGTCCGGGTTCATCACGTCGCAGAACAGGAACATCGTGGTCTGCTGGTAGAAGGGATCGATGTAGGCCGTCGTCAGGTCCGGCATCAGCAGCATGTCGGACTCATTGATCGCCTTCCAGCCGGCGATCGAGGAGCCGTCGAACATCGTGCCCTCTTCGAGGAACTCCTCGTCGACGAGGTCGACGTCAAACGTGACGTGCTGCAGGCGACCCTTGGTGTCGGTAAAACGGACATCGACGTACTTCACGTCCTTGTCCTTGATCTCCTGCAGGATTTTTTTGGCGGCGCTCATAGTCGATGATCCTTCTTCGTTTCTTCTGGGGAGGAAGTTTATTGCGGGGCTGGGCCTAGACGGCTTGGGCCCCGGTTTCGCCGGTGCGGATGCGAATGACGTCGATCACGTCCGAGACGAAGATCTTGCCGTCGCCGATCTTGCCGGTGCGAGCGGCGGTCTGAATGGCCTCGACCACGGCTGGGTAGAGGTCGTCGGCGACCACGACCTCGATCTTGATTTTGGGCAGGAAGTCGATGACGTATTCGGCGCCACGATAGAGTTCGGAGTGACCCTTCTGGCGGCCGTACCCCTTGGCCTCGAGCACGGTCATGCCCTGCACTCCGATGTCCTGGAGCGCTTCTTTCACGTCGTCGAGCTTGAACGGCTTGATGACGGCTTCGATCTTCTTCATGGGCGACCCCGAGGCGGCGGCGAATGGGCCAGACGCTCGGGAACCAAAGGGACACCGCATCGCAACATAAGACAAGGGGCGATTTGCATTTTCGTCACGGAAGCGCGTTGTGGGAACCATGAGCGAAACCAACGACCCGACCCTGTGGCGCGCCGTCCTGCCGTGGCCGGGGCCGGATGCGCACAAGCATCAGCGCGGGCGGCTGGGTGTCGTGTCGGGCGGGCCGCTGAATACGGGAGCGGCGAGGCTGGCGGGGCGGGCCGGACTGCGGGTCGGGGCCGGGCTGGTGCGGATTTTGTGCCCGCCGGAGGCGGGGCTGGTGATCGCAGGGGCGGTCGAGGCGATCATGGTCTCCGACTTCGACACGCCCGAGGCTCTGGCGGCGCTCGCCGAGCCGCTGGGCTCCGTGGTCATCGGACCGGCGGCGGGGTTGACCGAGGCGACAGCGGCGAACCTGCAGGCGCTGGCGGGGACGGAGGCGGCGCTGGTCGTGGATGCCGACGCCCTGACCCTGTTCAAGGGGCGGGCCGCTGAGCTCTTCGCCCTTCTGGACGGCCGCGATGTGATCACGCCGCACGAGGGCGAGTTCGAGCGACTGTTTCCGGGGTTGCTGGAGAAGGGGCGGGAGGCTGCGGCCGTCGAGGCGGCGCGGGTCAGCGGGGCGCATGTCGTCTTGAAAGGGCGCGAGACCGTGATCGCCGCGCCCGACGGCCGGGTCAGGATCAACCGAAACGGCACGCCCTGGCTGGCGACGGCGAGCAGCGGCGACGTGCTGGCGGGGCTGATCGGCGGGTTGATCGTTCAGGGGATGGAGACGATCGAGGCGGCGTCGACGGCGGTATGGATACACGCCGATGCCGGCGGACGGTTTGGGCCGGGGCTGATCGCGGAAGACATTCCGGAACTCATCCCGACCGTGTTGAGTGACCTGAGATGACGGCGGTCGCGATCCACAAGGGCGAGAACAAATAAAGAACAATTGGCTTGAGGGCGGACCGACGGCGTGGTTCCGTGAGGTGGAGGAGCCAGCCATGCGTGATATCCGGAACGACTTCTACGAACCTCGAAATTTGGGCGAGCCGGGGGCGCGGTTGGTGGTGGCCTGCGCGGCGGCGGACTGCGAGCGGGCGGCGCTGATGGATCCGCGACCGCTGTTCGGGGCGCGGCGGTTCTGGCCGGTCTCGGGGCGGTCGGAGCGGTTCCGCTGCGCCTGCGGGTCGCGGGAAACGCGGATCAGCTACACGGCGAACACGGCCCAGAAGGACGGTCCGATCTCGATGGATGCGATCCGGCTCTGGCTCTGACGCGGTTGCCTCATCCGGCGGGGTCGAATAGGTCCGGTGGGTGAGCCTTGAATCCCTTCCCGCAGAGGTCGCCGGGGGCGACGTGACGGCCTATCGTCGGGCGTTGGGCGCGTTCGCGACCGGGGTCTGCGTGGTGACGGCGGACAGCACGCTTGGACCGCTCGGGATCACGATCAACTCCTTCACCTCCGTCTCCCTGACGCCGCGCCTGGTGCTGTGGTGTCTGGATGAGCGATCGGAGCGCTGGCCCGCCTTCTGCGAGGCGGAGCGTTTCTCGATCCACGTGCTGGCGGCCGGGTCGGAGGCTCTGTCGCAGCGCTTCGCCAGGGGGATCGGCCTGATGGAGCCGCATGAGTTCGAACGGGTCGGCGAGGCGCCGCCTCGGCTTGCCTGCGCCGCGCGGTTCGACTGCAGGACCCACGACCGGGTGCAGATGGGCGACCACATGATGATCATCGGCGAGGTCATCGGGTTCGAGAACTCGGACGCGGCGACCTTGACCTATCACCGGGGCCGCTATGGCGTGGCGGGGGACAAGGCATGAAGATCGGTTTCGCAGGCTTGGGCGTCATGGGCGGGCCGATGGCGCGTCACCTCGTCAAGGCCGGGCATGAGGTTGCGGGCTACAACCGCTCGCCGGGCAAGGCGAAGGCCTGGGCCGAGGCCAACGGTGGAGCATTCGTTGCGACCGTGGGCGAGGCGGCGGAAGGCGCCGACCTGTTCGTGCTGTGCGTCGGCAACGACGGCGACGTGCGTCAGGTGGTCGGCGAGGCGCTAGCGGTCCTGAAGGCGGGCGCGGTGATCGTGGACCATACGACGACCTCCGCGAAGGTGGCGCGGGAGATGAACGAGCTGGCGGCCGCGAAGGGCGTAGCCTTCATCGATGCGCCGGTGTCGGGAGGCCAAGCGGGAGCCGAGAACGGCCAACTCAGCGTCATGGCGGGCGGCGAAGCGGAGGCGCTGGAGACGGCGCGACCGGCGGTCATGGCCTATTCCAAGGCGATCCAGCACATGGGAGCTTCGGGGTCGGGGCAGCTGACAAAGATGGTCAACCAGATCGCCATCGCGGGCGTGGTCCAGGGGCTGGCCGAGGCCGTGCATTTCGCCAAGGCGGCGGGGCTGGACACCGATGCGGCCTATGACGCCGTGTCCAAGGGCGCGGCCCAGTCCTGGCAGATGGACAATCGCTGGAAGACGGCGGCCAAGGGCGAGTTCGAGTTCGGCTTCGCCGTCGACTGGATGCGCAAAGACCTGGGTCTGGTGCTGGACGAGGCGCGGGCGAACGGGGCGGTGCTGTCGCTAACAGCCCTGGTCGATCAGTTCTATTCCGAGGTTCAGGGAATGGGCGGCAACCGCTGGGATACGTCGAGCCTGAAGGCGCGGCTGAAGCCTTGATCCGGATTGGACTCGGAATGACGTGAGTCCAGAGAGTCCAATTCGCGCAGGAGTTCGGCGTAAGTCTCTGTAACCGCTGAGCCGACGGTGATTTTGTGCACTGGACTCCGGGCGTCGCGAGTTCAAACGGTCTGGGAGGGTACGATGAGCCTGCGTTTCGCGACGATCCTGATGTGTGCGGCGGTGTGGGCCGGGTCGGCGAGCGCCCAGACCTGGACGCCGGTCGAGGGCGATGCGGCGATCGGGACCCTGCCGATGGCGCGGGGGCCGGCGCTGGCGGAGGCGCGGATCCACTATCGGACCTTGGGGGAGCCTCGGCGCGGCGCGGACGGCAAGGTGAACAACGCGGTCCTGTTGCTGCATGGGACGGGCGGGACGGGCGCGCAGTTCCTGTCGCCTCAGTTCGCCGATGAGCTGTTCGGGCGGGGCCAGCCGCTGGATGTCACCCGCTACTATGTGATCATGCCGGACAATCTGGGGCACGGGGCGTCGTCCAAGCCCAGCGACGGTTTGAGGGCGGCATTTCCGGAGTACGGCTACACCGAGATGGTCGAGGCGCAGCGGCGGATGCTGGCCGAGTTGGGCGTCGAGCATCTGAGGCTGATCCTCGGGACCTCGATGGGCTGTATGCACATTTTCGTCTGGGGGACGACCCATCCGGAGGCCGCGGACGCCCTGATGCCCATGGCCTGTCAGCCGACGCGCATCGTCGGACGCAATCGACTGTGGCGGACCATGGTGAAAGACGCGATCCGGAGCGATCCGCTGTGGGACGGCGGGAACTATCAGGCCCAGCCGGTGCAGGGGCTGCGGACCGCCGTCGACCTGCTGCTGCTGGCCGGTTCGGCGCCGATGGCGATGCAGCAGGATCTGGCGACGGCCGAGGCGGTGGACGGCTATCTGACGACCCAGATGGAGCGCCGTCTGCCGGCGCTGGACGCCAACGACCTCTGGTCCCAGGTCAACGCCTCTTGGGACTACGATCCCTCAGGGGGCCTGCAGCGGATGTCGGCGCCGACCACCTGGATCAACTCGGCTGACGACTTCATCAATCCACCAGAGCTGGGACTGTCAGAGGCGTTTATCCCGCAACTGCCCGATGCCGACTTCCGGCTGATCCCCAACAGCGCCGACGGCAAGGGCCACGGGACCCACACCTGGGCGAAGTTCTGGAAGGCCGATCTGATCGCCCTGCTGGCGCGGACGGAACGTTAGGCCTCGCCGAGGGGCCAGCCGGCGGCTCGGAGTTCGGCGACCTTGGACCGGGCGACCGGGGCCTCGAGGCCCGAGATCAGTCTGAGGCGAAGGTTCCGGCCGTCCCGAACCACGCCCTCCACGGCGTGACGCGCCACCCACCAGGAGCGGTGCACCTGCATGCCCTGAATGGCGCCGACTTGGGTGACGGCGGCGCGCAGGGGCGTCAGGACCAGCACCGAGCCTTCGGAGGTGTGCAGGCGGACGTAGTGATCCTCCATCTGCAGGCAGAGGAGGTCGCGGCCCAGCCGGGGCGGCAGACGGTCGAGGATCCGGGGGCCCTCGGCCATAGACGCCTCGCTCGACCGCAGCTCGGCCGCGCGGGCATGGGCGGCGACGTAGGCCGCGAGGAAGATCATCTCGACCAGCAGCGTCTGCCCGAACCACTCGATCAGGCCGACATTGTCGCGGACGGCGGGCCAAAAGCCGCTGGCGAAGACCCGGGCAAAGAGGCCAAGCGGGACGGTGATCGCCACGCCGAGGATCGGGACCCATACCCAGGTCGGGGTGCTTCGCTGTCGCGCGATGGGCCAGGCCCAGCGCACGCCTACCCCGATGACGGCGCCGCTGACCAGGGCCAGGGTCATCCAGTAAGCCAGACGGATGGGCAGGCTGTCGTTGAAGAAGCTGCCGAACGGACCGACGGCGCCCAGGATCGCGCCGATCACGGCCCAGGCCGCGAGGTCGATCGTCCAGGCGCGCGCCGTATTCATCGATCGGATCGGAGTGTCGTTCATCGCCCGACTATAGCGACGACGCACCAAGGCGGAACCGTTCGCCAGCCCGCGAACCCATTCGCCCGTTCGCGAAACCGGGCTGGCGACCCTGATCGGACGGCGGGCAGGAGGGGTGACCCAAGCCGGAGATATCCCTCATGCGTCATTCCACCCCGCGCCTTCTGTGCGCCCTGTCCGCCTTCATCCTGATCGGGGCTTCGCCCGCGGCCGCCCTAGCCCAGTCCGATGCGCCGGACGAGGTCATCCATTTCACAGGCCCGGGCGGCGAGACGGTCGAAGGCGGGGTCTGGTTGCCGGCCGCTGACGGCTCGCCCCATCCGCTAGTCGTCATCTCGCACGGCAACAGCGGCTGGTATCGCGGTCATGCCGATACGGCCGAGGCGTTGGCGGAGGCGGGCTTCGTGGTCGCCGCCCTGACCCATCCCGGCGACAACTATCAGGATCAGAGCCGGGGCCTGCGACTGACCGGACGGGCGCCGCAGCTCAGCGCCCTGATCGACTATATGACCGACGGCTGGAGCGGGCCGGTCGCGGTCGATGCGCAGCGGATCGGCGCCTTCGGCTTCTCGGCGGGCGGGTTCACGGTGACTTCGATCATCGGCGGGGTGTCGGACGCCAGGGCGATCCAGGCGCACTGCGCGGCCGAGCCGGAGGTCTTCGCCTGCCGGCTGATCGGGGCGTTCGGCGGGCTGGATCTGGCGAACTGGCGTCCGCAAGCGAGGGACGCACGCGTCAAGGCCGCTGTCATCGCCGCGCCGGCGTTGGGTCTGTCGTTCACCGACGAGAGCCTGGCCGCGATCACGATCCCGGTGCAGGTCTGGCAGGCCGCGGACGACCTCATCCTGCCCTCGCCCTTCAACGTCGAGCCGGTGCGCGACGGGCTGGGCGGCGCCGTCGACTATCACCGCGTCGAGAACGCCGGCCACTACGACTTCCTGACGCCCTGCGAGCCGCGAATGCAGGCGGCCATGCCAGAGCTTTGCACGTCCGCGCCGGCGTTCGATCGCGCGGCGTTCAAGAGGGCCTTTAATGCCGAGGTGGTGCGCTTCTTCCGCCAGGCGATGGGCGAGCCCTAGGGCGTGATGCGGAAGGCGTAGGCGAAGTCTCTCGACTGGCCCTGGACGCGGACGTTGCGGATGCCGACCTCGTAGGTGACGCCCGGCTGGAGGCCCTCGGCGGCGAACTGGAGGCTGTTGGACAGACCGTAGGCGTTGTTGTCGAACGACACGCGGCCGACTTCGACGGCGGCGCCGCCTCTCTGGCGCACGGACACCTGGGCCTGGGCGTAGTCGACCTCGGCGCTCGCCGCCTTGTCGCGGAGATCGACGAGGACGGCGAAGGAGAGGAGGGCGCCAGGGTCCCAGAAGCGAGCCGGGTAGTCGCCGAAGGGGTAGGCGATGAAGCCGCCCTCGATGGGCTCGGGCACGACACGGTTGCTGCCGATGATCCGCAGGGCGGCGCCGTCGGTGCGACGACCGTCCGGCAGGATACCGGCGACGCGGCCGAAGCTGATCGTGGCGAGAAAGGGATCGAGCAGCCAGCGCCGGTGGCCGATGCTGCCGGGGTTCATGTGGCGGACGTCGGTCATCCAGCCCGTGACCATCTCGTCCATCGAAATGAACATCAGACGCTCGGAGGCCCCGCCGAAGATGTTGCTGAGGCGCGCGCCCGTGGAGGCGTCCTCGGTAAAGCAACGCCACCAGCTTCCGGGATAGTGGGACAGGCTGCCGTTGGCAGCGAAGACCATGGCGGCGGCCGTGGCGGTGTCCTCGGTCGCCGTATTGTAAGTCACCGGCGCGAGGCCGTGCAGGGCGCGGACTTCATTGACCCGGGCGGTCAGGGTGGTGCGGATTTCGGGCTTCAGGCGGCCCGGACGGCAGTTCTCGATGTCGGGCTGTTCGGCATAGAGGGCGACGGCGCGGGCGGCGAAGTCGGGGCTGCGGTCCTGGGCGGCTTGGTTCTGGGCACGGGCCGGCGCAGCCATGCAGGCGACCGCGAGCGGCAGGGCGGCGAGCAGGCTCTTCATTGACGATCAGCCTCCAGGGACTGTCGACGATCTGGTCAGCGATGACGGCGGTGCGCAAGCACGCTCGTCAGGGAAGCGAGTCCCGCCAGGCCTGGAGAATGGTGATCTTCGGCTCCAGCATCTGGCCGCGCATGAAGCCCTCGCCTTCGGTGGGAGAGGTGGGGGCGGCGAGGATGGCGCGGACGACGTCCATGCCCTGGACCACCCGGCCGAAGACCGCGAAGCCGTCGGGATCGACCGAGAAGGATCGCCCGGCGTCATAGGAGGGCGTGGGGCCGACCGAGACGAAGAAGTCGCCCGTCGCCGTGCCCGGCGCATAGCGGGCCATGGACACGGCGCCGTCGACGTGGCTGAGGCCCGTCTGGGTCGTCGGCTCGTGGGCGATGGGCGGCAGGACCCGCTCCGGATCGTTGTTGACGCCGCCCTGGACCAGGCCCGTGGTTGCCCCCGGCGCGGACTGCATGGCGCGGTAGAAGGTCGCGCCGTCAAAGCGATGCTCGTCGACATATTTCAGGAAGTTGGCGGCGGTGATCGGGGCCTTCACCGTCTCGACCTCAATGACGATGCGGCCGGCGGAGGTCTCCATCTGCACGCGGGGCAGGGGCGGGGGCGCGTCCTGCGCAAAGGCGGACGCGGTGAAGACGGCGGCGAGCGCGAGACCAAGGAGAGCACGACGGATCATCCGAGAAGCCTCGCGGCCTGAGGAGCGAAATAGCTCAACACCCCCGCACAGCCGGCCCGCTTGAAGCCGTGTAGGGTCTCCAGGACGGCGCGGTCCTGGTCGAGCCAGCCATTGGCGATGGAGGCCTGCATCATCGCGTACTCGCCACTGACCTGATAGGCGAAGGTCGGGAGCTTGAAAGTTTCGGAGACCCTCTGGACGATGTCGAGATAGGGCATGCCGGGCTTGACCATGACCATGTCGGCGCCCTCGGAGATGTCCATGGCGACCTCTTTCAAGGCCTCGTCGGAGTTGGCGTAGTCCATCTGATAGGTCTTCTTGTCGCCGGTCAGCATCTTCGCCGAGCCGACCGCGTCGCGGTACGGGCCGTAGAAGGCCGAGGCGAACTTGGCCGCGTAGGACAGGATCAGGGTGTCGTGGAAGCCGTTGGCCTCCAGCGCCTCGCGGATGGCCTGGACGCGGCCGTCCATCATGTCGGAGGGGGCGACGACGTCGGCGCCGGCGTGGGCCTGGATGAAGGCCTGTTCGGCGAGGCGGTCGAGCGAGGCGTCGTTGAGGATCTTGCCGTCCTCCACGACGCCGTCGTGGCCGTGGTCGGTGTAGCAGTCCAGCGCCACGTCGCACATGACGCCGATCTCGGGCGCCGCGTCCTTGATGGCCTTGATGCAGTCGGGGATCAGTCCGTCCGGGTCGGTCGCACCTGTGCCGATCGCGTCCTTGGTGGCGGCGTCGACGTTCGGGAACAGGGCGACCATCGGGATGCCGAGGTCGCGAGCCTCGACGGCGGCGGCGGCGGCGGCCTTGGGCGACAGGCGGAAGACGCCGGGCATGGAGGGGACGGGGACGCGGTCCTCCGAGCCGTCATGGACGATCAGGGGCCAGATCAGGTCCGACGGCGTGAGGATGGTCTCGGCGACGAGGCGGCGAACCCAGGGCTGGCTGCGCAGGCGGCGGGGGCGGGCCATGGGGAAGGCGGCGGGCATGAAGGGGAGGGTCATGGGGGGCATTTAGCCCCCTTCTCCCGGTGGGAGAAGATGGCCGGGTAGCGGACGAATGAGGGTCGGGTCTTGAAGTCGGCCCAAGCCGTCGCACGACCGCGCCTCACCTCACACATCCGACCCTCACCCTTTCGCGCAAGTCCGATCGCTTCGCTCTCGGGCGCTCAAGCCCTCTCCCACCGGGAGAGGGATGCGGATAGAAGCGTCGAAAAGTTTGCAGGAAACACCATGGATTTCGCCCTCAGCGACGACCAGCGCGCCATTCAGGACGCGGCGCGCGCGTTCTCAGATGATCTGCTGGCGCCGAACTCGGCCGAGTGGGACGAGCACAAGATCTTCCCCGTCGACGTCATGCGTCAGGCGGCGGAGATGGGCTTCTGCGGCATCTATGCGTCGGAGGATTTCGGCGGCACGGGGCTGGGGCGGCTCGAGGCGGCGCTGATCTTCGAGGAGCTGGCGCGTGGCGACGTGGCGACGGCGGCATTTATCTCGATCCACAACATGTCGACCTGGATGATCGACCGGTTCGGTTCCTACGACCTGCGCCAGCGCTATGTGCCCAGCCTGACGACGATGGAGAACATCGCCTCCTACTGCCTGACCGAACCGGGGTCGGGGTCAGATGCGGCGGCGATGCGGACGGCGGCCGTGCGCGACGGCGACGACTGGGTGCTGAACGGGTCCAAGGCCTTCATCTCGGGCGCGGGCACGTCGGACGTCTATGTCGTCATGGCGCGCACCGGAGAGCCGGGACCGAGGGGCATTTCGGCCTTCGTCGTCGACAAGGACGCGCCGGGTTTGAGCTTCGGGGCGCAGGAGAGGAAGATGGGCTGGAACGCCCAGCCCACGGCCATCGTCCAGTTTGACGACTGCCGGGTGCCGGCGGCGAACCTCCTCGGGAAAGAAGGCGACGGCTTCCGCTATGCGATGATGGGGCTGGACGGCGGGCGGCTGAACATCGCAGCCTGTTCGCTGGGCGGTGCGCGTCTGGCGCTGGAGACGGCGCTCGCCTACGTCGCGACGCGCAAACAGTTCGGCAAGCCGATCGCCGACTTCCAGAACACCCAGTTCAAGCTGGCGGACATGGCGACTGAGCTGGAAGCAGCGCGGCTGATGGTGCTGCGCGGAGCCTGGGCCATCGACACCGACCACCCGCAGAAGACCAAATGGTGCGCCATGGCCAAGCGGATGGCGACGGACGCCTGTCACCAGATCGCCGATGAAGCCCTGCAGCTGCACGGCGGCTATGGCTATCTGAAGGATTATCCGCTGGAGCGGATCGTACGAGACCTGCGGGTGCACCGCATTCTTGAGGGCACCAACGAGATCATGCGCGTCATCATCGCGCGCGAGATGATACGGCAGTAGGCTGGACCGGCAAGGCTGCGCTTCGTAGACCGCGCCCATGAGCGATTCCGAAGTCCTGACCCGCATCGAATCCGGCGTCGGGCGCATCACCCTGAACCGGCCCAAGGCGCTGCATGCGCTGAACCTGGGCATGTGCGAGGCGATGACGGCGGCGTTGCTGGCGTGGCGCGACGACGACGCGATCGTGTCGGTGCTGATTGACCATGCGGGGGAGCGCGGCTTCTGCGCGGGCGGCGACATCCGGATGATCGCCGAGAGCGGGGCGACGGATGCGGTGGAGGCCAAGGCCTTCTTCCTGATCGAGTACCGGCTGAACCTTCTGATGGTCGAATACCCCAAGCCGATCACCGCCGTCGTGGACGGGATCGTCATGGGCGGGGGCGTCGGCATTTCCGAGCCTGCGGGTGTCCGGATCGCGACCGAGCGGACGACCTATGCGATGCCGGAGACGGGGATCGGCCTGTTCCCCGACGTGGGCGGCGGCTGGTTCCTGCCGCGACTGCCGGGTGAAGCGGGAACCTGGCTGGCGCTGACCGGGGCGCGGCTGAAGGCGGCGGACACGGTGGCGCTGGGGATCCATACGCATTTCGTGGCGGCGGAAACTGTCGAGGCGCTTAAGGCCGATCTGCTGGCTCACGGGCCGGGCGCGGTGGAGGATCATGCGCGCGACGCAGGCCCCGCGCCGCTGGCTCCGCATCGCGAGGCTATCGACCGGTTGTTCGCGCACCACACGGTCGAGGCGATCTTCAGCGCGCTGAAGGCCGACGGGTCGGATTGGGCGATGGCTCAGCTGACGACTCTGAAGACCAAGTCGCCTCAATCGCTCAAGGTGACCCTGCGCCAACTCCGGGCCGGGCGCACGATGCAGACCTTCGCGGAGGTCATGGCCATGGAGTATCGGCTGGGCGGGCGCGTGGTCCGCTCGCACGACTTCCAGGAGGGGGTGCGGGCCGTGATCGTGGACAAGGACAATACGCCGAACTGGTCGCCGGCGACGCTGGAGGCGGTGTCGGACGGCGACCTCGACGCCCTCTTCGCGCCGTTGCCCGCCGACGAAGAATGGACGCCGCTGGCCTAGCCGCGTGCATCCTGTGAAGCTTTCGTGCGTATGTTGGCTGAACCGCTGTTCGAGGACCGTCCCATGCTGAAATCGTCGTTGCTGATCGTGGCTTCCGCGATCGCCCTGTCCGCCTGTGCATCCTCGATGTCGGGAGGTACCCCCGCCGATCCGGCTGAGCGCGCCTCGGCCGTCGTCAACGACTACGCCCTGGCCATCGCCGATCCGCTGCGGCCCGCGAGCGAGGTCGCGCGCGATCCGCTGAGGAAGCCGGCCGAGATGCTGGCGTTCGCGCAGATCGAGGGTGGAGAGCGGATCGCCGACGTGCGGCCGGAGGAAGGTTATTTCAGTCGCCTGTTCGCCCGCGCGGTAGGGCCAGAGGGCCGGGTCTACGCCTTCGTGCCGAACCAGACGGCGGCGCGCGAGAACGCCTACGGCGACACCCTGGCGACCGACTATCCGAACGTGACGCGGATCACCGGAGCGTTGGAGGACCTGACCTTCCCCGAGCCGCTGGACGTCGTCTTCATGGGGCAGGAGTACCATGACTTCGTCATCGACCGGTTCGGCGTGGACGTGGCGCGGATGAACGCGGCGGTGTTCCGGGCGCTGAAGCCGGGCGGCCTCTATGTCATCCTGGACCACGAGGCGGCGCCGGGGGCGGGGACCTCGGTCGTCGGCACCCTGCACCGGATCGAGGGTTCGGCGCTGCGCGCCCAGGTGGAGGCTGCGGGTTTCATTTTCGACGGCGAGACCCAGGTCGTGCGCAATCCCGAGGACAACCACTCCCTGTCGGTCTTCGACGAGGCGATCCGGGGCCGGACCGACCAATTCGTCTATCGGTTCAGAAAGCCCGGCTGACGCCGTTCGCCGGACGCGCTAAGCTTCCCTCGCGCTATCAGAGCGCGAGGGAGAGAGCCATGCGCCGTTCGCTGATCCTGGCCGTTTCGGCCGCCGTTCTGATCACTGTCGGAGGGTTCGCCTCGGCGCCGATCCAGGACCCTGCCGTTTACGCCTCTGTGCTGGCCGCCGACGTCCGGCCCCAGGCGGATCGGGACCGCGACGCGGCGCGCCATACGGCCGAGGTGCTCGCCTTCGCCCAGGTCGGACCGGACGACAAGATCGGCGACATGATCATCGGCGGGGGCTTCTGGACCCGCGTCTTCGCCGGGATCGTGGCGAACGGGTCGGGCGAGGTGATCGCCTGGCAGCCCGCCGAATTCGTCGGCTTCCAGGCCAGCTATGCCGAGGCGATCGCCGCCGCCGACGCCCTGGACGACGTGAGCGGCATCCAGTCTCCGATCGGGGCGCCGGAGCTTCCGGCCGGGATGGACCTGATCTTCACCAACCAGAACTACCACGACCTGCATCTGCGGCCCTTCGGGACGGACACGGCCGAGATGGTCAATGCGGCCGTGTTCGCGGCGCTGAAGCCGGGCGGCCGTTATGTGATCATCGACCACTACGCTCGGTCGGGCGCGGGGCTGGGCGTCGCCGACAGCCTGCACCGGATCGACATCGCCGACGTCAGGCGCGAGGTCGAGGCGGCGGGCTTCGTGCTGGAGGCCGAGAGCGACGTCCTGAAGAACGATACGGACCCGATGACGGCCAATGTCTTCGACGCCTCAATCCGGGGCCACACCAGCCAGTTCATGCTGCGCTTCCGCAAACCCGCGTGAGGCCTCTGGCGGGAACCCGAGCGAGCGGCTAACCCCGGCGGCAACGAGAACGCTCAGGGAAACGCCGACATGACCGCAACCAAGATCGCCTTCATCGGCCTGGGCAACATGGGTGGCGGCATGGCCGCGAACCAGGCCAAGGCGGGCAACGCCGTGGCGGCCTTCGACCTGTCGGCGGCGGCCCTGGACCGGGCCAAGGGCGCGGGCTGCGCGCCGGTCGGGTCTGTCGCGGAGGCGGTGCGCGACGCCGAGGTGGTCATCACCATGCTGCCCGCCGGGCCGCATGTGTTGAAGGTCTATTCGGAGCAGATCATCGGCGTGGCGCCGTCGTCGGCCCTGTTGCTGGACTGCTCGACTATCGACGTGGACACGGCGCGCAAGGTGGCGGGACTGGCCCGGGAGGCCGGCTACGCCTTCGCCGACGCGCCGGTCTCGGGCGGGACCATGGCGGCGGACGCCGGGACCCTGGCCTTCATGGTCGGCTGCGACGAGGGGGATTTCGCGAGGATCGAGGCGGCGCTGGAGCCGATGAGCCGGGCGACCTTCCGCGCCGGCGACCACGGGGCGGGGCAGGCGGCCAAGATCTGCAACAACATGATCCTGGGCATCACCATGCTGGGGACCTGCGAGGCGATCGCCCTGGCCGAGAAGCTGGGGCTGGATCCGGTCAAGATGTTCGACATCGTCGCCAAGTCGTCGGGACAGAGCTGGTCGACGACGACCTACTACCCGTGGCCCGGTCCGGTGCCGACGTCGCCCGCCAACCGCAACTACGAGGGCGGGTTCGCCACGGCGATGATGCTGAAGGATCTGAAGCTGGCGCAGGACGCGGCGGCCAAGGCCGGCGCCTCGACGCCGCTGGGGGCGCAGGCGGAAGCGCTGTTCCAGATGTTCGACGGGCTGGGTTACGGCGGACGGGACTTCTCTGGGATACTGCAGATGCTGCGCGGCAAGCTTGATGAACTGCCCAAGTCGTTAATGAGAACCGTTATCAATTAAGAGTTTGCGGCGTTTTGTCCTTGCGCGTGCGTGGACAGAGGGGGCCAATCGGCGCATTACGCCGCCATCTTTTTCCGGCCCGGCCGGAGCCCCGAACGAGACGATCGGTTGTACGACTACAAGGCCGCCTTCCAGACCGCCGTGGACCAGGTGAAGAGCGAGGGGCGCTACCGCGTCTTCGCCGACCTGAAGCGCGTGCGCGGCGAGTTCCCCAAGGCGGTGCGGCGGCGGGACGACGGGTCCGAGCAGGACGTCGTCATCTGGTGCTCCAACGACTACCTCGGCATGGGTCAGCATCCGGTCGTTCTGGACGCCATGCAGGCCGAGCTGGACGCCGTGGGCGCCGGCGCCGGCGGTACGCGCAACATCTCGGGCACGACGCGTTCGGCCGTGGACCTGGAGGCTGAACTGGCGTCCTGGCACCAGAAGGAAGCCGCGCTTCTGTTCACCTCGGGCTATGTGGCCAATGAGGCGACGCTGACGACCCTGCAGCGCATCCTGCCGGGGCTGATCATCTTCTCGGACAGTCTGAACCACGCCTCGATGATCGCGGGGATCCGCAACGGCGGCTGCGAGCGGCACGTCTTCCTGCACAACGACCTGACGCATCTGGAAAAGCTGCTGGCCGCCGCGCCGGCCGACGCGCCCAAGCTGATCGCCTTCGAGAGCGTCTATTCGATGGACGGCGACATCGCCGACCTGGCCGGGACCATCGCCCTGGCGAAGAAATACAACGCCCTGACCTATCTGGACGAGGTCCATGCGGTGGGCCTGTACGGCGCGACCGGCGCAGGCGTGGCCGAGCGCGACGGCGTGCTGGACGGCATCGACATCGTCGAATGCACCCTGGGCAAGGCCATCGGCGTCATGGGCGGGTACATCGCCGCCGACGCGGTGATCGTGGACGCGGTGCGGTCTTGGGCCTCGGGTTTCATCTTCACGACGAGCCTGCCGCCGGCCCTGACCGCCGGGGCCCTGGCGTCGGTGCGTCACCTGAAGGCGCATCCGGAACTGCGCGAGGCCCATCAGGAGCGCGCCCAGGCCCTGAAGGTTCGTTTCGCCGCCGCCGGCATCCCGGTCATGGACAGCGTCAGCCACATCGTCCCGGTCTTCGTGGGCGATCCGGTCCACACCAAGATGATCTCGGACATGCTGCTGGAAGAGCATGGCGTCTACGTCCAACCGATCAACTACCCGACCGTGCCCAAGGGGACCGAGCGCCTGCGCTTCACCCCGTCGCCGAACCACACCGACGCGATGATGGACGATCTGGTGAAGGCGATGGACCGCCTGTGGGCTCACTGCAACGTCGCGCGGATGCCCTCGGCGGCGTGACGCTGCTGGACACGGTTCGATGACCGGCTATCGTCCGTCACATGACGGACGCCCGCCCGCCGCTCGACGCCTATTCCCACCATCGCGCCTTCGTCGGTCAGCCGCAGCGGTATGACCTGGCGGCGGGGTCGCAGTTCTCGCTGCTGTTCCTGCTGGGCTTGCGCGAGCACCACAAGCTGCTGGATTTCGGCTGCGGCTCGCTGAGGCTGGGCCGGCTGGCCATCCCCTATCTGAAGTCCGGCGGCTATTTCGGGATCGAGCCCGAGGCGCGGCTTGTGGAGGAGGGGCTGGCCCACGAGGTCGGGCAAGATGCGGTGGCGCTGAAGTCGCCCCGCTTCATGCACAACGCCGACTATCGGGTGGACGGGTTCGGCGAGACCTTCGATTTCATCGTGGCCCAGTCGGTGTTCTCGCATACGGGCCAAGAGCCGCTGCGCCGCGCGTTGAAGTCCTTTGCCGGGAGCCTGTCGCCGACCGGGATGGTGGTGGCCAACTGGCTGCTGGGACCGCCGGGATACGGGCCGCCGTCGGAGAGCGTGGACTGGGTCTATCCGGAGTGCGTGGCCTATATGCCGGATCGTCTTCAACGGTGGGCCGAGGAAGCGGGTCTGGTCCTGCGGCCGTGTCCATGGCCGCATCCGGAGCTTCACTGGTTCGTGCTGGCGAAGGATCCCACCGTCCTGCCGGACCTGGAGACCATGAAGGCGTTGCGCGTCGCGCCGCCGGCATGGCGCTCATGAACGACGACATCGGTCAGGTGATCGTCGAGTCGATCCGCAACGGGACCTATCTCAAGGTCACAGCCGTGCACGTCGCGACCGGAACGGAGGCGACGGCGGTCGGGCCCGCATACGAGCCCAAGGCCGTCGAGCGGCTCGCCCTAGCCAAGCTAAAGCGGTTGCTGACCGCGCAGTGACACAAGATGTTGTGGTGAATGGACGCGGGGACTAGATAGGCCGCCTCTCCATTCCGTCAGCTGGACATGCCCGTGACCGCTTCCTTCATCCACGACGCCTATTTCTCCAAGGGTCTGGCCGAGGCCGATCCGGAGGTCTTCAACGGCGTCCAAGGCGAACTGCGTCGCCAGCAGGAACAGATCGAGCTGATCGCGTCCGAAAACATCGTCTCTCAGGCGGTTCTGGACGCGCAAGGCACCGTCCTGACCAACAAATACGCGGAAGGGTATCCGGGCCGTCGCTACTATGGCGGCTGCGAATACGTCGACGTAACCGAGAATCTCGCGCGCGAGCGGGCCAAGGCACTGTTCGGCGCGGCCTTCGCCAACGTCCAGCCGCACTCAGGGGCTCAGGCCAACCAGGCGGTATTCTTCGCCTTGCTGCAGCCCGGCGACACCTTCCTGGGCATGGATCTGGCGGCGGGGGGGCACCTGACCCACGGCAGCCCCGCCAACCAGTCGGGCAAGTGGTTCCGGCCCGTGACCTACAAGGTCCAGGAAGACACCCATCTGATCGACTACGATCACGTGGCCGAGATGGCCCAGAAGGAAAAGCCCAAGCTGATCGTGGCCGGCGCTTCGGCCTACAGCCGCCATATCGATTTCGCCCGCTTCCGCGAGATCGCCGACAGCGTGGGCGCATACCTGATGGTGGACATGGCCCACTATGCCGGTCTGGTGGCCGGCGGGGCGTACCCAAACCCGGTGCCGCACGCCCACGTGGTGACGACGACGACGCACAAGACCCTGCGCGGTCCGCGCGGCGGCATGATCCTGTCCAACGACGTCGAACTGGGCAAAAAGATCAACTCGGCCGTCTTCCCGGGCCTGCAGGGCGGGCCGCTGGAGCATGTCATCGCCGCCAAGGCCGTGGCTTTCGGCGAGGCGCTGAAGCCCGAGTTCAAGCTCTATGCCAAACAGGTCGTGGCCAACGCCCAGGCCCTGGCCGGGGTTCTGATCGAGCGCGGCCTGGCCATCGTCTCGGGCGGCACGGACAGCCACCTGATGTTGGTCGATCTGCGTCCCAAGGGGGTTACCGGCAAGGCGACGGAGCTGCAGCTTGAGCACGCCCTGATGACCTGCAACAAGAATGGCGTGCCCTTCGACACCGCGCCGTTCACCGTGACCTCGGGCGTTCGCCTGGGCACGCCTGCGGGAACCACGCGCGGCTTCCGCGAGGAAGAGTTCAAGTCGATCGGACACTGGATCGCCGACGTCGTCTCCTCGATGAACGGCGGCGACGAGGCCGATCCGGCCGTGGTCGCCGAGGTCGCGGGACAGGTTCGCAATCTGACCGCCCGTTTCCCGATCTACGGATAAGAGCCGACCGATGAAGTGCCCCTTCTGCGGCAACGCGGACAGCCAGGTGAAGGACAGCCGCCCGTCGGACGATGGCGCGGCCATCCGGCGGCGCCGGTCCTGCCCGAACTGCAACGGGCGCTTCACGACCTTCGAGCGGGTGCAGCTTCGGGAGTTGGTGATCCTGAAGCGGAATGGGCGGCGCACGCCCTTCGACCGCGACAAGCTGGAACGATCGCTCGCCATCGCGCTGCGCAAGCGCCCGATCCAGCCTGAGCAGATCGAACAGCTGGTCTCGCGGATCGTGCGACAGCTGGAGAGCTTGGGCGAAACCGAAATCCAGTCGAGCGTCGTCGGCGACTTCATCATGAAGGGGCTGAAGGGCGTCGATGAGGTCGCCTACGTCCGCTACGCCTCGGTCTACAAGGACTTCCGGGCGACCGGGGACTTCGCCAAATTCCTCGGCGACGAGGGTCTGGACGATGATCAGGGATCTTCGGGCCGCTGATGAGACCGCGGATCACCTGGAAGGTCGCCACGTCGCTGGACGGCCGCATCGGCACGTCGACGGGCGAGAGCCAGTGGATCACGGGCCCGCAGGCGCGTGAGCAGGGCCACCGGCTGCGCGCCGTCAGCGACGCCATTCTGGTCGGGGTCGAGACCGTGCTGGCCGACGATCCGCGGCTGACGGTGCGGTTGCCGGAGGGGGAGGCGGGGGCCGATCCGTTGCGGGTCATTCTGGACAGTCGTCTGCGGACGCCGCCGTTCGCGCGGTTGGCCAAGGCGGGGACGCTGATCCTGACCACGCGAGAGCCCATCGCCGTGGGCGAGGCCGAGGTCGTGCGGGTGGCGGGCGACAGCCATGGCCGTCCGACGGTGGATGCCGTGCTGGCGGCGCTGACCGAACGCGGCGTGAAATCCCTGATGATCGAGGGCGGCGGCCGGGTGGCGGCGTCTTTCATCTCGGCCGGGCTGGTCGATGCGATCGAGTGGTTCCGGGCGCCGATCCTGCTGGGCGGGGACGGCCGGCCGGGGGTCGCGGCGCTCGCTCTCGCACGACTGGCGCACGCGCCGAAGTACCGGCGCCTTGCGGCGGAGCCTCTGGGTGACGACCTGTGGGAACGTTACGAGAAGGTTTGAGACGTGTTCACGGGTATCATCACTGACGTCGGCCGCGTCCGCTCGGTCGCGCAGACCGAGCGCGACCGTCGCTATGAGGTCGAGACGGCCTGGGACGTGTCGGACATCGATCTGGGCGCCTCCATCAGCCATGCGGGCGTCTGCCTGACGGTCGTGGAGAAGGGCGATGGCTGGTTCGCGGTGGAGGTGTCGGGCGAGACGCTGGACAAGACGACGCTGGGATCCTGGGCGGCGGGGACGCCGGTCAACCTGGAGCGGGCGACCAGGGTCGGCGACGAACTGGGCGGCCACATTGTTTCGGGGCACGTCGATGGCCTCGGAACCGTGGTGTCGATCACGCCGGAGGGCGGGTCCCACCGGATCGCTATCGAGGCGCCGGCGCCGCTGCACCGGTTCATCGCCGCCAAGGGCTCGATCACTGTGGACGGAGTGTCCTTGACGGTGAACAGCGTGGACGGCCAGCGTTTCGGCCTGAACATCATTCCTCACACCTGGGAAGCGACCACCCTGGGCGCGCTCAAGGTCGGCGATCCGGTCAATCTGGAGATCGACATGCTGGCGCGATACCTCGCGCGGTGGCAGGAGACGGCGTGATGACCCACACCATTGCGCTCGCCAAGGACATGTTCGACAGCCCGATCAGCCCGATCGAGGATATCCTCGAGGACGCCCGCAATGGCCGTCCTTACATCCTGGTGGATGCCGAGGACCGGGAGAACGAGGGCGACATCATCATTCCGGCGCAGTTTGCGACGCCGGACCAGATCAACTTCATGATCCGGCAGGCGAGGGGGCTGGTCTGCCTGGCCCTGACCGCCGAGCGGGCGCAGCAGCTGCGTCTGCCGCCCATGGCCGCCGACAACCGCGAGAGCATGAAGACCGCCTTCACCGTCTCTATCGAGGCCAAGGAAGGCGTGACGACCGGCATTTCGGCCGCAGACCGTTCGCGCACAATCCAGGTGGCGACGGATGCGTCCAAGGGCATGGACGACATCGTCTCGCCCGGACACATCTTCCCCTTGGTCGCGCGCGACGGCGGCGTTCTGGTCCGCGCAGGCCATACGGAAGCGGCCGTGGACATCAGCCGGATGGCCGGCCTGAACCCATCGGGCGTGATCTGCGAGATCATCAAGGACGACGGTGAAATGGCCCGGATGCCGGACCTGATCTCCTTTGCCCAACTGCACGGGCTGAAGATCGGCACCATCGCCGACCTGATCGCCTATCGCCGCCGCACCGAGCGGTTCGTCGAACGAGTGATGGATCAGCCTTTCGAGAGCGTGCACGGCGGCCCGTTCCGCATGATGCTGTACCGGAACACGATCGAGGGCGCCGAGCACGTCGCCCTGGTCCACGGCAAGATCGATCCCGACAAGCCGACGCTGGTTCGAATGCACCAGGTGGACTTCGCCGCCGACCTTTTGGGCCATGTCGAGGAGCGGCAGAGCTATATTCCCGACGCCCTGAAGGCGATCACCGACCATGACGGCGCGGGCGTCGTCGTCTTCCTGCGCGATCCGACGCTGCAGGGGCTGGCCGAGCGTCTGGCCGGGGTCGACAAGCCAACGGCGGTCGATCGGTCCTTGAGAAACTACGGCGTGGGGGCGCAGATCCTGCTGGATCTCGGCGTGCGCGACATGATCGTCATGTCCAAGACCCGCCCCGAACCCGCCGCCATCGAAGGCTACGGCCTGCGCATCACCGGCTGGTGCGACATGCACGGAGAAGAGCAATCCTGAAGGATCCCTCCCGCGTCCTCATCGTCGAGGCGCGCTTCTATGACGAACTGGCCGACGCGCTTTTGGAAGGCGCGAAGGACGCCTTGCGCGCGCATGGGTTCGAGTTCGATGTCGTCACCGTGCCGGGCGCTCTGGAAATCCCGCCGACCATCGCCATCGCCGAACAGGCGGGCAAATACCCGACGGCCCCGCGCTATGACGGCTATGTCGCCCTGGGCTGCGTGATCCGCGGCGAGACCTATCATTTCGAGATCGTGTCGGATCAGTCGGCGGCCGGGATCATGGCTCTGGGCGTCCAGGGCCTGTGCATCGGCAACGGCGTCCTGACCGTCGAGGACGAAGATCAGGCCTGGGCTCGCGCCCGGATGTCTGAGGGCGACAAGGGCGGCGGCGCGGCCAAGGCCTGCATGGACCTCATTGCCTTGAAGAAGCGGTTGCGCGTAGGGCTCGGCGAATGACCGAACCGAATAGCATCCAGGCCGTCCTGGCCCAGCTCGCCGAGAACGAACGCGCCCAGGCCGAACCTCAGCTGACCAGCCGCCAGCGCCGCGCGCGCACAGTGGCGCGTCTGGCCGCCGTCCAGGCGCTCTACCAGATGGAGCTGGCCGGGGAGGGCGTCGAGACCGTCATCACCGAGTTCTCTAATCATCGCTTCGACGCCGACATCGAGGGCGAGCCGCTGGCCGAGGCCGATGAGGCCTATTTCGCCGACGTCGTGCGGGGCGTGATCACCGATCAGAAGGACATCGACGCGGCCGTGAAGGCGCGTCTGGCGTCGAACTGGCGGCTGGAGCGGGTCGATGCGACCCTGCGGGCCCTGCTGCGCTGCGGGGCGTGGGAGCTCATGCACAAGGCCGAGGTGCCCAAGGAGATCGTCATCGACGAATACGTCGAGCTGGCCAAGGCCTTTTTCGACGAGGCCGAGGCAAAGTTCGTCAACGCCGCGCTGGACGGCGTGGCCCGCGACGTTCGCCCGAAAGCCTGATCCGTGGCGGGCGTCGACGCCGCCGGCGAGTTCGAGACGATCCGGAAACTGTTCGCGCCCCTGGCCCATCCGGATCATGCCTGGGGGCTGACGGACGATGTCGCAGTCATGCCGACGCGGCCGGGGTTCGATCTGGTCCTGACCAAGGATGCGATCGTCGAAGGCGTGCATTTCCTGCCAGACGATCCGCTGGATACGGTGGCGCAGAAGCTGTTGCGGGTCAGCCTGTCGGATTTAGCGGCCAAAGGGTGCGAGCCCTTCGGCTATTTGCTGGCCTGCCACTGGTCGCCGCGCTGCGGCTGGCCCGAGCGGGAGGCGTTCGCGGCCGGGCTGGGGGCGGACCAGAAGGCGTTCGGCATCCTCCTGCTGGGCGGGGACACAGTGCTGACGCCGGGGCCTGCGTCGTTTTCCGCCACCATGCTGGGCTGGGGGCCGAAGGGTGGGTCGGTGACGCGCGGCGGGGCCAAGCCGGGGCATGGGATCTATGTCACCGGCGCTATCGGCGACGGGTATCTGGGGCTCAGGGCGGCCCAGGGACATCTGAAGCTAGAGCCGGAGCGGATCGACGCCCTGGCCGAACACTATCGTCGCCCCGTGCCGAGGCTGGCCTTCGGCCAGGCGGTGCAGGGGCTCGCCAGCGCCATAATGGATGTCTCCGATGGGCTGATCGCCGATCTGGCCCATATCGCCAATACGAGCGGGGTCGCCGCCTCGGTGCAGCTGGAGCTCTTGCCGCGCTCGGCGGCAGCGACGGCCTGGTTCGACACCCGGACCGACCCGGAAGCGGCGCTGGAGCAGCTGGCGACGGGCGGTGACGACTATGAGCTGTTGCTGACGGCGCATCCGGCCGACGAGGCGGCGCTGAAGCGAGAGGCCGATCGGCAACTGCTGAGGCTGACCCGCGTGGGCACGATTTCGGCGGGCCGAGGGGTCGGCGCGACATATCTCGGCAACTCAGTGGACATCAAGAAGTCCGGCTGGACGCACGACTAAACGGAATCTCAACTGCTGCGCCCGATAACCGCGTCATGCGCCGCAGAGACATCTTCGCCCTCGGAACCCTGGCTCTGGCCGGAACCGTCGCCACGAGCGCTTCGGCTTCGGACGCCCCGTCGGGCGGAGGCGCCACGACCGCCAACATCGCCGGGGTCGGCCTGCCGATCATCGCGGGCGGACGCATCCGCAACTACGTCTTCGTGACCATCAGCCTGACGCTCGGCGCGCATTTCACGCCCGAGCAGATGCGCGCCAAGGAGCCGTATTTCCGCGACGCCTTGGTCCGCGCCGCGCACCGGACCCCGTTCGTCCTGGCCAATGACTGGACCCAGGTCGATGCTCCGGCTCTGTGCGCCGCGATGATGCGGATCGCGCCCTCCATCGCAGGAGCAGGCGGCATCACCAGCGTCCAGGTCGCCCTCCAGGCCCCGCGCCGTCGGACGGGCGTGCAGCCGACCTGAGTTCGGCGTTTCTGTAGGGCGCTATCTCTCACGAGGCGGTTGCTCGCTGCTTGAGCGCAGGTCACTCACATCCTCGAAAACGCTGGTTGCGTCCTCTCGACGCAGGGGGCAAGCTTTAGCCGCAATTCCCGCGGGACGCGCCATTGCGTCCGGACTGCGCACGGGGGGACCGGAAGGCGGACAGAGGCGATAACGCCCGCCGCGCCAAGGGTCCGCGCGCCTAATGCATTAGGTATGGAAACGCCAATGACGAACTATCTGTGGCTAGTGATAGCCGCCGGTGCGCTGGGGGTCCTTTACGGGCTCGTCCAGACCGCGAGCCTGATGAAGGCCGATACCGGCAACGACAAGATGCGAGAAATCGCGGCCGCCATTCAGGAAGGCGCCTCCGCCTATCTGAAACGGCAATACACCACCATCGGCATGGTCGGGATCGTCATCCTGATCGCCGCCTGGTTGCTGATCGGCCAGTACGCCGCCATCGGCTTCGTGATCGGCGCGGTCCTGTCGGGCCTTGCCGGGTTCGCTGGCATGCTGATTTCGGTCCGCGCCAACGTCCGAACGGCCCAGGCCGCCTCGGTAAGCCTGTCGAAGGGGCTGGACCTGGCGTTCCGCTCGGGCGCCATCACCGGTATGTTCGTGGCGGGCGGCGCCCTGATGGGCGTGGCCGGCTACTACGCCGTCCTGACCCAGGGGCTGGGGCTTGAATCGACGGGCCGCGAGGTCATCGACGGTCTGGTGGCCCTGGGCTTCGGCGCCTCGCTGATCTCCATCTTCGCGCGTCTGGGCGGCGGCATCTTCACCAAGGGCGCCGACGTGGGCGGCGACATGGTGGGCAAGGTCGAGGCCGGCATCCCCGAGGATGACCCCCGCAACGCCGCGACCATCGCCGACAATGTGGGCGACAACGTCGGCGACTGCGCCGGCATGGCCGCCGACCTGTTCGAGACCTATGCGGTGACCACGGTCGCCACCATGGTGCTGGCGGCCATCTTCTTCCGCGGCCAGCCCTATGTGGACGTGATGATGCTGCTGCCGCTGGCCATCTGCGGTATCTGCATCGTGACCTCGATCGTCGGATCGTTCTTCGTGCGCCTCGGCAAGTCGAACAACATCATGGGTGCCCTGTATCAGGGCCTGATCGTCACCGGCGTCCTGTCGGTCGGCGCGGTATGGTGGGTCATCACGACCCTGGTGACCGGTCCGGTCGTGACCACGGGCGGTCTGCAGATCGAGCCGATGAACTTGTTCTGGTCGGGCCTGGTCGGCCTGGCCGTCACCGCCGCCATCGTGGTGATCACCGAATACTACACCGGCTCCAACTTCCGCCCGGTGCGGTCGGTCGCCAACGCCTCGGTCTCGGGCCACGGCACGAACGTCATTCAGGGTCTGGCCGTGTCGCTGGAGGCCACCGCGCTTCCGGCCATCGTCATCATCGTCGGCATCGTCGTCAGCTTCCAGCTGGCCGGCCTGTTCGGCATCGCCATCGCCACCACCACCATGCTGGGCGTGGCGGGGATGATCGTGGCGCTGGACGCCTTCGGTCCAGTGACCGACAACGCCGGCGGCATCGCCGAGATGGCGGGCCTGCCTTCGGAAGTGCGTCATTCGACCGACGCCCTGGACGCCGTGGGCAACACCACCAAGGCCGTGACCAAAGGCTACGCGATCGGCTCGGCGGGCCTGGGCGCCCTGGTGCTGTTCGCCGCCTACACCTCGGACCTGCAGTATTTCGCCTCCAACCCGGCGGACTATCCGTTCTTCGCTAACATGGGCGTGGTCGCCTTCGACCTGACCAACCCCTATGTCGTCGTCGGTCTGCTGTTCGGGGGGCTGCTGCCCTTCCTGTTCGGCGGCATGTCGATGATGGCCGTGGGCCGCGCGGCCGAATCGGTCGTGGCCGAGGTGCGTCGCCAGTTCCGCGAGAACCCCGGCATCATGACCTATCAGGTCAAGCCGGAGTACGGCCGGGCCGTGGACATCCTGACCCGGGCGGCGATCCGCGAGATGATCGTGCCGTCGCTCCTGCCGGTGCTGTCGCCGATCGTGCTGTTTGTGGCGGTCCTTTTCATCTCGGACAAGGCCAATGCGTTTGCAGCTCTCGGCGCCATGCTGATGGGCGTCATCGTCACCGGCCTGTTCGTGGCCATCTCGATGACCTCGGGCGGCGGCGCCTGGGACAACGCCAAGAAGGTCATCGAAGAGGGCTTCACCGACAAGAACGGCGTCGTTCACGGCAAGGGTTCGGAGGCTCACAAGGCCGCCGTCACCGGCGACACGGTCGGCGATCCCTACAAGGATACATCCGGCCCGGCGGTGAACCCGATGATCAAGATCACCAACATCGTGGCGCTTCTGCTGCTCGCGGTGCTGGCGAGCGGGACGATCGGGTAGGGCCCGAAGGCTCTTCCCCATGGGCGCTTGCGCATGGGGAGGTGGATCCGAGGCGTAGCGGAGGAGACGGAGGGGTTATTTCTGCGTCCACGAAGAACCCCTCCGTCAGCTCGCAGGAGCTCGCCGCCACCTCCCCATCTCATGGGGAGGAGACAAAGACAAAGGCCCGGAGAGCGATCTCCGGGCCTTTTGCTAGGCAAGTCTGAAGTCTTAATCCGGGCGACGTTGTCCCGGGACGTCCTCGTCCGTGCGAGGCAGTTGGCCGCGGCCGACGTTGCCGAGGAGCTGTTCCAGGATGGTCAGCTGGCGACCGCGGGTCGGGGTTTCGCGCCGTTCCATGGCGATCTGCTGGCCGTCGTCGAGGTCCAGGTTGCGGACCTCGGTGACCTTGTCGTCGCCTTCGTTGAAGGTAATGGCGGTGACGCTGCGCTGGGACACCTGCGGGCGGTTGTAGGTGTACCGCTCGGTGGTCTGCGAAATGTAGTACCAGATGTTGTCCTCGAAGGTCGAAACCGCCGAGGGCGAGCCCAGTTGGGCCAGGACGGTCGCCTTGGTGTCGGTTCCGACGGCGATGTCCTTCGGGTCCTTGTCCACGATCTGGAAGCCGTGGTTGCCCACGACAGGCGCGCAGGCGACGGCCAGCGGCGCGAGGGCGGCCAGAACGGCGAGACGGACGACGATCTTATTCATAGGGACGAGCGCCTGGGACGAAACAAGGTCTTTGACCTAACCGGACCTGACGCCTAGTTCAACGGCGCGGCGGAAAAGGGGCCGTACACTGATGCTGAAGAACCTGTTCCGTACCCGATCCGCCGAGCGCATGGGCCTGCCGCTTTATACGGCCGCCGTGGCGCAGGCGCGCGAACCCGCTTTCTACAGGGCCCTGGGCGTCGAGGACGAGATCGATGCGCGGTTCGAACTCTACACCCTGCATGTCCTGCTGCTGATCCTGCGGCTGCGCGACGAGGCGGGCGTGGACGCGGAAAAAGGCTCCGAGGCGGCGCAGAACCTGTTCGACGTCTATGTCTCGGCTCTTGACAACGCGCTGCGCGAACTGGGCGTCAACGACGTGACCATGGCCAAGAAGATGCGGCGGCTGGGTGAGTCGCTGTACGGCCGGATGACGACCTATGAGGCCCCCCTGCGCGCCGGCGATGCGGACGCCCTGGCCGAAGGGCTGGCGCGGAACGTCTATGCGAGCGGCGACGCTGCAGAAGCGGGGGCGCTGGCGGCGTACGCCCTGGCGGCGCGCGCGGGGCTGGCGACGCAACCGATCGATGCGGTCCTGACCGCGCCCCACTGGCCCGAGGTGACGGCATGACCAGCGAAGCTCGCCCGCCCTTCAGCGAGATCGTGCGGATCAACGAGATCGGCGCCGGAATCGAGCGTCATCTGATTCCCGACGCGGACGCGATCAAGCGGATCGTCCAGGCATTGGACCTGGCGTCGCTGAGCGCCTTCGAAGCCGATATCAGGGTGGCGCCGGCGCATGTGGGCTGGACACTGAGCGGACGGGTCGTCGCGGCACTGGAGCAGGTGTGCGGCATCACTCTCGAGCCCCTGCCGGTTCAGGTGGACGAATGGTTCTCCATCGATCTGGTCGACACGGGCGAACCCGAGACGGGGACGGCCGAGGCCGAGCTGACTTTGGACGATGAGACGCCCGACGTGATCGAGGACGGGCGAATCGATCTGGGCGCCTATGCCGTCGAACAGCTGTCGCTTCAACTTGACCCGTTCCCGAGAAAGCCGGGCGCCGAATTTGTGCAGCCGGAAGAACCGGCCGAGATTTCCCCCTTCGCCGTTCTGAAGGCGTTCAAGCCCAAGGATGGCGACGGAAAATCCTGACCCGACGTCACCGCCGTTTGCATCCGGTTCCGGCGGCGGTATCCTGCGACCCACAAGAACGCGACGCTAAGTCGGCGCACCGGAGTTTCCGACCCCTTGCCAACGCCCACCCTTATTTCTCTCGACGCCATGGGCGGCGACCATGGTCCGCCCGTCGTCGTCGGCGGCATCCGCGACTATATCCGTCGCCATGGCGGGGAGGGGGTCAGCTTCCTGCTGCACGGGGACGAGCAGGCGATCGTGGCCGAATTGGCGAAGCACAACCTGACCTCCGATCTCTGCGATGTCCGGCACACGGCGACCAAGGTGGCCTCGGACGAGAAGCCGGCAACTGCGATGCGACGCGGCAAGGGCACCAGCCTGTGGAACGCCATCGAGTGCGTGAAGTCGGGCGAGGCCGGGGCCGTTGTCTCGGCCGGCAACACCGGCGCCCTGATGGCGATCTCCAAACTGATCCTGCGTATGTCTGCGTCGGGGTTGGAGCGTCCGGCCATCGTGGCGAGTTGGCCCACACTGCGTGGAGTCACCGCCGTGCTGGACGTCGGCGCCAACATCGAGAGCGATGCGGAACAGCTGGTCGAGTTCGCCATCATGGGCGAGGCTTTCCACGCCGCGGTTCATGGCGTGGCTCGCCCGACCATCGGCGTCCTGAACGTCGGCTCCGAGGACATGAAGGGCCACGAGGAGGTGCGGGAGGCCGCCCGCATTCTGCGCGAGGGCGGGCTGGGGCTGAATTATCATGGCTTTGTCGAGGGCGACGACATCGCCAAGGGCACGGTCGACGTGGTCGTCACCGACGGCTTCACCGGCAATATCGCACTGAAGACCGCCGAGGGCGTGGCGCGCTTCATCTCCAGCCTGTTGCGCGAGGCTCTGACCTCGAGCCTGCAGGCCAAGGCGGGAGCCTTCATCGCCATGCCGGCGCTGAAGGCCATGGGCCAAAAGATCGATCCCAGCGCCATCAACGGCGGCCCCCTGCTGGGTCTGAACGGCATCGTGGTGAAGAGCCACGGCGGCGCCGACGCCAAGGGCTTCGGAAACGCCATCCGCATCGCTGTCGATCTGGCCCGCAGCGACTATATGCAGACGGTCGGGGCGAACCTCAGCCGTCTGACCGACGTCATGCACGCGGCCCAAGCCGCCCCATCCCAGGTCCAAGAGAGCGTCTCGTGAGCGTCATCCGCAGCGCCGTCACCGGCGTCGGTTCCTTCCTGCCGGAACAGGTAGTGACCAACGCCGACCTGGCCGAGTTCGTCGATACGTCCGACGAATGGATCATCGAGCGCACCGGCATCCGCCAGCGCCACAAGGCCCGCGACGACCAGCCGACCAGCGATCTGGCCGCCGAGGCGGCGAAGAAGGCGCTTGCCGATGCGGGCAAGACGGCCGCCGACGTCGACATGATCATCGTCGCCACCACGACGCCGGACATGACCTTCCCGGCCACGGCCTCCATCGTTCAGAGGAAGATCGGCGCTCCGACCTGCATCGCCTTCGACGTCCAGGCGGTCTGCTCGGGCTTCGTCTACGCCCTGAGCGTCGCCGACGGCTTCGTGGCGCGCGGCCTGGCCAAATGCGCCCTGGTCATCGGCGCGGAAGAGATGACCAGGCTGATGGACTGGAACGACCGGACGACCTGCGTTCTGTTCGGCGACGGCGCCGGCGCCATCGTGGTCGAGCCGCGAGAGGGGCAGGGGACGACCGCCGATCAGGGCCTGCTCGGCTTCGCCCTGCGCTCCGACGGAACCAAGACGGACCTGCTCTATGTCGACGGCGGGCCCTCCACGACGGGTCAGGTCGGTCACCTGCGGATGGCCGGCAACCAGGTCTTCCGCCACGCCGTGGTGAATATCGCCGAGGCCATCACCGCCTGCTGCGAGGCCTCCGGCATCACCGTGCCCGAGGTCGACTGGTTCGTGCCGCACCAGGCCAATCAGCGAATCATCAAGGGCGTCGGCGACCGGCTGGGCCTTGACGAGGAGAAGGTGATCTCCACCGTCGCCACTCACGCCAACACCTCGGCCGCCTCGATTCCGCTGGCTCTGGACGCCGCGATCCAGGACGGGCGCATCAAGCGCGGTGATCTTGTCCTGCTGGAGGCCATGGGCGGCGGTCTGACCTGGGGCGCCTGCGCTTTCCGGCTGTAACAGCCGCGCTGGACTTTGACTTCGCCCGCTTTTCGCCGTTTATGGGGAGGCTGGGATGAGAGGGGACGACATTGGGCGAACTGCAGACCTTGACGCGCGCGGACCTCTGCGAAGCCGTCCATGAAGAAGTCGGCCTGTCGCGACAGGAATGCTCGTCGATGGTCGAGCGTACCCTGGAGCTGATCGTCGAAAGCCTGGAACAGGGCGAGACGGTCAAACTGTCCGGTTTCGGGGTCTTCCAGGTGCGTGAGAAGCGCGCGCGCATGGGCCGCAATCCCAAGACGGGCGAGCCGGCGGCGATCAATCCGCGTCGGGTCATCAGCTTCCGCGCCTCCCAGATCATGAAATCCCGCGTGCACGGCGCGGGCGCCGACGCCTGATGGCCAAAGGCCCCGACGCCTTCCGGACCATTTCGGAGGCCGCCGAGGCCGTGGGCGCGCCACAGCATGTGCTGCGCTTCTGGGAAACCAAATTCCCGTTCGTCGCGCCCGTGAAGCGCGCGGGAGGGCGCCGATTTTATCGGCCGCAGGACATCGTGGTGCTGAAGGCCATTCGTCGCCTGCTTCACGACGAAGGTCTGACCATCAAGGGCGTGCAGCGTCTTTACAAGGATCAGGGTCTGGCGCGACTGGCCGCCTATGGCGATCCGGATGCGGCCTTCGCCATGGATGCGGAGGCCGCCACGGCGACCGAAAACCGCCCACCGGCCGTAGCAGGAGCCGGCAAGTCCGAGCGCGAACTCAGGGCGATTCTGGCTGATCTGGAGAGCGCGCGCGCGCGTCTGGACGCCGTTCTGGCGGGCTGATCTGCCCGCTCCGACCACCCAAACTACAAATGCAAAAGGGGCCGTCCAAAGACGACCCCTTATACATCCGACATCTATTCGATGAGTAGATGGTCGGAGCGACAGGATTCGAACCTGCGACCCCTTGACCCCCAGTCAAGTGCGCTACCAGGCTGCGCCACGCTCCGAGACGCGGGTCTATAGCGAGGGGTTTGCGTCGCCGCAAACGAGAAAACGCACAGCCTCGATTTCGTCCGCGTCAGTTCTGCTTCTTCTTCAGGAAAGGCTTGCCCTCGGCCCAGGACATCAGCGGCAAGAGCGGCACGCCCCAAAGGGTCCCGGCCAGACCGTAGAAGGCCAGGGTCGCCAGCGGGTGGTCGGGCACACGGGCCCCGACGGCGATGACCAGCCAGACGTAGAAACCCAGAAAGACAAGGATGCCGATCGAGGCCACGGCCCGGCGCGCCCGAAGCCCCATCAGCGAGTGTTCCGGAACAGATAATAGGTGATCAGGCACAGGATCGTGCCGGCGGCGGACCAGAGCACCCAGCCGAACTCATCCATCGTCGAGGCGCCGAACACCCGGACCGCCAGGAACCAGCCGCAGGCCGCGCCGACGAAAGCGACCAGCGACGCGGCGAACAGGCCGCGACGGCCGGTCAGCAGATCCGCGATCCAGGCGAGGGCGAAGGCGCCCCCGGCGGCGACGACCACATCGGCGTATTCCAACACAGCTTCCAAGCGCGGACCTCCAGCCAGGCCGGCTTGCGACCTCGCGTCATGACTTCGGACTTTGATCTCGCCACGATCGGAGGGCATACCGCCACGGTCGCACGAGTTTGGCGACACTGTATCCGTCGGAGCGTCAGGCGTCGAATGAACCGTTTCAGAAGCCGGGACCAATCCAAAGCCGTTGCGATCTGGCTGTTCTTCTGCGCCGCCATGGTGTTTTCCATGGTGGTCATCGGAGGCATCACCCGGCTGACAGGCTCAGGGCTCTCGATCACCGAATGGAAGCCGATCATGGGCGCGATCCCGCCGATGACGCCCGCCGATTGGAACGACGCCTTCGAAAAGTACAAGGCGATCCCGCAATACGCCCAGGTCAATGCCGGTATGTCGCTGGGCGAGTTCCAGGGCATCTTCTGGTGGGAGTGGCTGCACCGGCTGGTCGGGCGGCTGGTCGGCGCTGTGTTCGCCCTGCCATTCTTTGCCTTCCTCCTGTTCCGCCTGATGCCCGAGCGGTCGTTCTTCGGCCGGATGGCCATGCCGACGCGGCTCATCTGGCGCTGTGCGGTTCTGCTCGCCTTGGGCGGGCTTCAGGGACTGATCGGCTGGTGGATGGTGTCCTCGGGGCTCTCGGAACGGGTCGATGTCGCGCCGGAGCGGCTGGCGACCCATCTAGGGCTGGCGTTGCTGATCTTCGCCGGACTGATCTGGACGGGGCTGGAAGCCTGGTCGGGGGAAGAGCATTCGCGCTCGCCCGTCGGCTGGAGCCGAGGCGCGACAGTCCTGCTGGGCGCGGTCTTCGTCCAGTGCCTGCTGGGCGGCCTCGTAGCCGGGGCCAAGGCGGGCTTCATCTACACCGACTGGCCCTTGATGAATGGCGCGATCATCGCGCCGGTGGAGTGGGGTCTGGGCGGACTGGCCTTCCTGCACGACCACGCCCTCGTCCAGTTCAATCACCGGATCTTCGCTTATGGCCTGTTGATCGGCGGGACCGTCTACGCGGTCCAGGCCTGGCGCTGGCGGCTGGCCGAGGGACTGGGCGTCTCGGCCTTCCTGGTGGCCGGGGCGCTTTGGGTTCAGGCCGCGCTGGGCATCGTCACACTGATCAACGCCGTGCCCCTGTGGCTGGGCGGGCTGCATCAGGCTGGCGCCGCGGTCGTCCTCGCGCTCGCGACGGCCAATCTGTGGTTGGTTCGACGCTCTCAGCCCCGTCTTTTCATGTCGGGACCCCGCAGAACGCGGTGACTGTATGCGGTATTTTAATACCTCTGATATAAAGTTGTTTTAGATCAGTGGTTTAATGAGCATTGAGCGTTTCACGCAGCATTGACGCCTGTGGACCTTTCCCCTACTAGCGCGCCTTCGCTCGCTTCGGTCTGTCCGGCGCGACCCCGTTTCGCCTCCTGTCTTAGGAAACCTCACATGCTGAAGAGCACCACGGCTTCGCTGAAGCCGGCCGAGGTCGAGAAGAAGTGGATCCATATCGACGCCGAAGGCGTCGTCGTGGGCCGTCTCGCGACCTTCATCGCCATGCGCTTGCGTGGCAAGCACCTGCCGACCTACACCCCGCACGTCGACTCGGGCGACTACGTCGTCGTCACCAACGTCGACAAGGTCGTGTTCACGGGCAAGAAGAACACCGACAAGATCTACTATCGCCACACCGGTCACCCGGGCGGCGTCAAGTCGACGACTCCGCAGAAGGTCCTGGGCGGCCGCTTCCCCGAGCGCGTGCTCGAGAAGGCCGTCGAGCGCATGATGCCGAAGGAAAGCCCGCTGGCCCGCACGCAGATGACGCACCTGCGTCTGTTCGCCGGCTCGGCTCACAACCACGAAGCCCAGCAGCCCGAGACGATCGACTTCGCCGGCCGCTCGGCCAAGAACACCCGGAGCCTCTAAGCCATGACCGACGTCACGCAAGAAGCGACCGGCTTCGACGCCCTGAAGGGCCTCGGCGGTTCGACCGCGGAATCGGCTCCCGAATACGTCCAGAAGCTGGACGCCCAGGGCCGCGCCTACTCGACCGGCAAGCGCAAGAACGCCATCGCCCGCGTCTGGGTGAAGCCGGGTTCGGGCAAGATCACCGTCAACGGCAAGGACCTGAAGGCGTATTTCGCCCGTGAGATCCTGCAGATGATGGTCGCCCAGCCTCTGGAAGTCACCGACCGCATGACCCAGTTCGACGTGGTCTGCACGGTCGAGGGTTCGGGCCTGTCGGGCCAGGCCGGCGCCATCCGCCACGGCCTGTCGCACGCCCTGACGCACTACGAGCCCGGCCTACGCCCGGTCCTGAAGCCGCACGGCTTCCTGACCCGCGACAGCCGCGTCGTCGAGCGCAAGAAGTACGGCCGCGCCAAGGCCCGCCGTTCCTTCCAGTTCTCGAAGCGCTAGTCGCAACCGCGACTTGGAATACAAAGGCGCTCCGGGGATCACCCGGGGCGCCTTTTTCTTTTGGAGTTGGCTCATGTGGACCGCGGCGGCCCTCTTTGCTTCCGCCCTCGTAGTTGGCTGCACTTCGCAGTCCCACGACCTCCTCTGTTCTGCCGGTGATCTGCGCCTCAACGAGCGGGCGCGGATGGATGTCTATTTCACCTCTGGTGGCGTCCATGGCGGCAATCTCGCGGTCCCTACAGCGTGCCCCGACACGCCCCTTCTCATGGAGGCCGGGATGGCGACGGCCGATGAGCGCGCCGCGTTCTGGCGCCGCCTGCAATCCCTGCGGCCCACACGGGGATGGATACCGACGGGGCGAATGACCATCTCAGCGACGGTCAAGCTGGATCAGGATGGAATACCCCGCTTGGAAATTCATCAGGCGGACAATTTGGAGCAGGCGTACCCACCCGCTCCAATCGCAAATACGCTGCACCTCGATTCACAGAGTACCGCTCCATGACCCACACCATCTTCATCGACGGCGAGGCCGGGACCACGGGGCTGGAGATCCGGCAGCGGCTTGAGGGTCGTGCGGACCTGGAATTCATCTCCCTGACCGGCGACAGGCGTAAGGATCCCGCCGCGCGGGCCGAGGCGCTGAACGCCGCCGACGCCGTGATCCTGTGCCTGCCCGACGAGGCGGCGAAGGAGGCGGTAGCCATGATCGAGAATCGGGATGTCCGGGTCATCGACGCCTCGACCGCCTTCCGGGTCGCTACGGGCTGGACCTATGGCTTTCCCGAGATGGACGCGGTCCAGCGTGGCGAGATCTGCGGCTCGCGCCGGGTGTCAAACCCCGGCTGCTATCCGACCGGGTTCATCGGCCTGATGCGGCCGCTGGTGAAGGCTGGGCTCGTGCCCGCCGACTGGCCGGTGACGGTCAACGCCGTGTCGGGCTATTCCGGCGGCGGCAAGGCCATGATCGCCGAGTTCGAGGGCGGGCAGGGCGCTCCCGCCTACCGCGCCTACGGCCTGTCGCTGCAGCACAAGCATGTGCCGGAGATGACGAAGCACTCGGGCCTGAAGCGCGACGTCCTGTTCACCCCGGCCGTTGGCGCCTATCGCCAGGGAATGCTGGTCGAGGTTCCGCTACAGCTCGCCGCCCTGCCCGAGACGCCGTCGATCGACCGCCTGCACGGCTGCCTGGTCGAGGCCTATGACGGCTGCCGCTTCGTCGAGGTCGCTGGGCTGGACGAGACGGCGGCCATGACCGGACTGGATCCCGAGGGTTTGAACGGCACCAACTCGATGCGCCTGCATGTCTTCGGCCACCGCGACGGATCGCAGGCACGGCTGGTGGCCCTGCTCGACAACCTCGGCAAGGGGGCGTCCGGCGCGGCGGTGCAGAACCTCAACCTGATGCTGGGGCTGAACGAGGCGACCGGGCTGAGCTGATCCCCGCGTCGGCGTTGCGCCGGTTCCTCGCCTCGCTAGAGTGGCGACGGGGGATGGCATGACACGGGATCACTACACCGACCTGGACGGTATGCGCGGCATGCTGGCCTGCACCGTCATGCTGTTCCACTTCGGGCTGAACGGCCTGATCGAGAGGTTGACCCACGGAGCCGTGCACGGCGGCGAGTGGGGTCTGTGCGTCGATTTCTTCTTCGTCCTCAGCGGCTTTGTGCTGTGCGCGTCGTTCGAGCAGCGTCCGCCGACCGCGCGGGGCTATGTCATCAAGCGTGTCGCACGGCTGGCCCCGGTCCATCTGTTGACGCTGTTCGCCGTCCTCCTGATCGGCGGCGGATCGGCGTCGACCTGGGCGATCCTCAGCAATGTGACGATGGTGCACACTTTCGTCGATCAGCCCGCGATCAACTTTCCGGCCTGGAGCGTCGCCCCTGAGCTGTTCGTCCCCTTCCTCGCCGTGTTCCTCGCGCCCCGGCTTCTGGCGTTCGGACAAAGCACGACGCGAGTGCTGCTCGGCATCGGTCTTGTGGCCGGCATGATCCTCAACGTGCTGCTGATCACGGGACACGATGAGAGAGCGTTGCGTGGCGCGGTCGGCATCCTGACCGGGTTTGTCCTGTTCGCCCTCTATCGAAATATGGGCGCAGCGCCCCCGCGACCTTCGCTGTTCCTGACCGTGGTCGCCGGCCTGTTCCTCGTCATGGGCTTGTCCAGGACGGCGCCCGAGGTAATCCTGGCCTTCTATCCGCTGTCGTGCCTCGCCATCCTGTTGGGCGCCAGAACGAGGACCTTACTGTCATCGCCGCCGTTCCAGGCCCTCGGCGCCTGGTCCTACGGCATCTACCTCGTGCACATCCCGGTCCTGAGGGTCGCAGAGGTCTTCGCCTCCGAGCAGACGCTGGATGGAAACATCCCGATCAAGGCGGCGATGATCGCCGCCACCGTGGGCCTGGCCGCCCTTCTCTATGTGTCAGTGGAGAAGCCGATCATGCGGTGGGCGGCGGGCGTCGTTCAACGGGGCGGCACGGGCAGCCGAAACCATTTGAATCGGACCGACGTATAATCCGCCATGACCCAGCCCCTGATCCTGTCCCGCCGGATGCTGCTGCTCGGCGGCGCCGCCACGGCCCTCGCGGCCTGCTCCTCGCCGGGGCAGGCCGATGCGTCGGAGGCGCAGTACGCCAACTCGCCGTTCCGCCGTGTGACAGACGCCCAATGGCGGCAGCGCCTGCCGGCCGCGAGCTACAATGTCCTGCGCCACGAGGGCACGGAGCGGCCCTTCACCAGTCCCCTGAACGACGAGCATCGCGCGGGGACCTTCGTCTGCCGAGGCTGCGAGCTGCCGCTGTTCCAGTCGCGGACCAAATTCGACAGCGGCACTGGCTGGCCCAGCTTCTACGCGCCGATCGACGGGGCGCTGGGGACCAAGCAGGACTTCGCGATCGGCATCCCGAGGACGGAGTACCACTGCGCCCGCTGTCTGGGGCATCAGGGGCATGTGTTCGACGACGGACCGCGCCCGACCGGCAAACGCTACTGTAACAACGGCGTCTCGCTGAGCTTCAGGCCCGCCTAGCCTTCAGCGCGGACTCGACCGTCACCCCCGCAATCACCGAGGCGAGGATGACAAGAAGGCCGTAGTCGTGGCCGGTCCAGAGCAGGGGAATGGCCGCGAAGGCCATCACGATCATCGGAAACGCGCCGGCCCAGGCGGCTGTGGCGGGCGTGTCGAGATTGATCAATGGCGGCGTGATCCGCCCCGTCCTTCCAGCCATCATCCCGTTGCCGACGACGAAGGCGACGACGCATATCACCGCGATGATCGGGTATTTGACCGCGCCGCCGGGCTCGCCGAAGACGGCGCCGGTCACGATCAGCAGGCTCAGGGCGATGACGGTCGAGACCGCGAGCAGGAAGTTGGGCTCGATACGCTTCAAGACTTCACTTTCACATAGGAGCCGGGGGCCGGCTCGATGGGCTTCAACGGCCCCGTGTTCGGATCGCGAGCCGGGACCCAGTCGCCTGACTTGTCATGCAACCAGGCGGCCCAGTGGTTCCACCAACTGCCCGGATGTTCGGCCGCGCCCGCCTGCCATTCGGCCAGGGTGTCGGGCAGGTCGTCGTTGGTCCAGTGCTGGTATTTGTTCGCGCTCGGCGGGTTGATGACGCCCGCGATATGGCCGGAGCCCGCGAGCGTCAGGGTCACGGCCGCGTTCCTGAACGCCTTGGCCGAGCGATAGACCGAGTTCATGGGCGCGATATGGTCCTCCCGGCTGGCCTGGAAGTAGAGCGGGATCGTCACCTTCGACAGGTCGACCTTGACCCCGCCGATAGTGAACTGGCCCCGCGCCAGTTGGTTCTGGCCGTACATGGACCGCAGGTAGTCCATATGCAGCTTCTTGGGCATCCGCGTCTGGTCGGCGTTCCAGAACAGGAGGTCGAAGGCCGCAGGCGACTTGCCCATCAGATAGTTAGACACGAAGAACGACCAGATCAGGTCGTTGGCGCGAAGGGCGTTGAAGGTCTCCGCCATCGCCGCGCCGGGCAGGACGCCGCCGGCGGCGTCCATCTGCTGCTCGATCTCGTTCAGCCAGTGCTCGTCGGTGAACAGGAGCAGGTCGCCGGCCTCGGCGAAGTCGTGCTGGGCGGCGAAAAAGGTGGTGGCGGCGACACGCCCGTCCTTCTTCTCGGCCATGTGCGCCAGGGCCGCGCCCATCAGGGTGCCGCCGATGCAGTAGCCGACCGTGTTGACGGTCTTCGAGCCGGTCTGCTCCAGCGTCTTCTCGACGGCGCGATAGATGCCCTGTTCCAGATAGTCGTCGAAGCCGAACCCGGCCTTGTCGGTGTCGGGATTAACCCACGAACAGACGAAGACAGTGAAGCCCTGGGCCGACAGCCAGCGGATCAGCGAGTTCTCCGGCTGCAGGTCCATGATGTAGAATTTGTTGATCCAGGGCGGGAAGATCAGCAGCGGGACGGCCCGCTGAGTGTCCGTGGCGGCGTCGAACTGGATCAGTTCGAAAAGCTCGTCGCGCCAGACGACCTGACCGGGCGCTGTGGCGACGTTCTCGCCCACGACGAACTTGCCGTAGTCCGCCTGGCTGATCTTCAGTTTGCCCATGCCGCGTTCGAGGTCGGCGGCGAAATTCTGCATCCCCTTCACCAGCGATTCGCCGTTGGTCTCGGCCATGGCCTTGAGGGCCGCCGGGTTCGACGCAAGGAAGTTCGACGGCGAGAACGCGTCGGTCAGAAGCTTTGTGAAGAACTCGGCCCGGCGTTTGGTGCGCGGATCGACGTCCTCGACCGAGGAGACCAACCCGTTCATCCAGTCCGAGGTGACCAGATAGGACTGGCGCATGATGTCGAACATCGGGTTCTCGGACCAAGCCGGGTCCTTGAATCGCTTGTCCTTCGACGGTTGAGCCGCTTCCTCGCCCGACATCCGTCGGGTCGAGGTAGCCCACAGGTCCATGTAGCGGTTGAACAGATCGGCCTGGGCCGCGAACAACTTGTCCGGCCGCGAGGCGAGGCTGGTCATGACCGAGTTCATCGCGGGCCCGACATTGAACGGGTCGGGCGACAGGGCGGCGGGGCGATCGGCCTGACTTAGGGCGGCTTCGGCGATCGCCGACTGGGCCGTCATCGCGGCCTTCGCGAGGTTCAGCGAAAGGGTTTCCAGCATCTCCCGCTGCTGCTCGGCGCCGGCGAAGGCGAAGGGATGGTCGGCGGGCGGCGGGGTCGGATCGGGCGAGGGCGCGGCGGCCTTGGGCTCCGGGGCTGGGGCGGCTTCGGCGGCGACCGGCTCGACCGGCGCGGGCTTCGGCCTGGCCCCGCGCGGCTTGGCGGAGGTCGGGCGGCCGGACTTTCGCGGGGCCTTGGCGGCGGGCAGGGGCTCTGGCGGGGTCCGGGGTGTCTTGGCCATAAGGTCCTCTGCGCGCTTCCCTATTGAGGTCGGGCGTGTGCTCCGCCCTTCCGCCTGTCGTGATGATGGCATATGACCAGCCCCGAGATGAACGCGCATCAGGCGAAAAAGATAGTGGGAGGGCTGGCGGTCGCCGCCAGCCTGGTCGGGCTGGGCGGATGCGCGAGCGCGTTCAACCCGGAAACGGACGCCGCCTCGCCCGTCGCGCCCCGCGTCCAGGCCCTGGTGGACGCTAATCGCGAATACCCACGCTGGGAGGATTTCCCCCGTTCTTCCGAGCCTCTGCCGGAGCCGGTCGAGGTCGCCTCGCGCGTGGGCGCCCTGCGATCCAGCGGCTCCGATCTGGCTGCCGAGGCCGCGCGGATCGACTGGCAGCTCGGCGATCCAACCGCCTTCGCCGCTGAGGTGAACAGCCGCGTGGACGCCCAACAGATTTCACCCGTCACCGCCGAGACCCAAGCCGAGGTCGAGGCGTTCGCCCGCCGCACTCGCCAGCGCGGAACCGCTCCGCCGCCGGTGGACCGGGGTCCCGCGCCCCGCTGACCTCATTTCTATCGCCCGGTCGACAGAATCCGGGGATCATCTCGCCCTCTCAGGAGCATACACGCATGGCTGACACGGCCCCCTTCGCCTCGACCCTCGCCGCGGACGCCGCCATGGTCACCGAACTGGCCGCCATTGCGTCCTGGGCCCAGATCGGCCGCGGCGACGAGAAACACGCCGACCAGCTGGCTGTCGACGCCATGCGCACGGCGCTGAACAGCCTGGATATC
The DNA here is from genome assembly GCF_027912535.1 of Brevundimonas sp. NIBR11. Lineage (NCBI taxonomy): Bacteria > Pseudomonadati > Pseudomonadota > Alphaproteobacteria > Caulobacterales > Caulobacteraceae > Brevundimonas > Brevundimonas sp. NIBR11. Next base: position 1,338,437 of record NZ_CP115465.1, read on the forward strand.
GACGGCAAGATCGTCATCGGCGAGGGCGAGCGCGACGAGGCGCCCATGCTCTACATCGGCGAAAAGGTCGGCACCGGCAAAGGCCCGGCCATCGACATCGCCCTGGATCCGCTGGAAGGCACCACCCTGACGGCCAAGGCCATGGCCAACGCCCTGACGGTGCTGTCGATGTCGGCCGGCGGCGGCATGCTGCATGCCCCGGACACCTATATGGACAAGATCGCCATCGGGCCGGGCTATGCGCCGGGCACCGTCGATCTGGACATGAGCCCGCAGGACAACGTCCGTTCGCTGGCGGCCGCCAAGGGCGTGGATCCGCGCGACATCACCGTCTGCTGCATGGACCGCCCGCGCCACGAGGCTCTGATCGCGGCTCTGCGCGAGGTCGGCGCCCGCGTCATGCTGATCACCGACGGCGACGTGGCCGGCGTCATCCACACGGCGGAGCCGGAGACGGGCATCGACCTCTATCTGGGTTCGGGCGGCGCGCCGGAAGGCGTGCTGGCGGCTTCGGCTCTGAAGTGTGTCGGCGGCCACTTCCAGGGGCGTCTGCTGTTCCGCAACGACGACGAGCGCGCCCGCGCCCAGCGTACCGGCGTGACCGACTTCGACCGCAAATACGACCTGCACGAGCTGGTGTCGAAGGACGCCGTCTTCGCCGCCACCGGCGTGACCAAGGGCGCCATGCTGGACGGGGTGCAGATGGGGAACGGCTTCGTCACGACGCATACGCTGGTGATGGATTCCTCGACCCGCACCGTGCGCCGCATCCGCACGACCCGCCCGATCTGATGGCGGACGGAGCCCCAGCCGCCGGTCTCGCGCCGGGGTTCCTCGACGTCTCCCGTTCGCTCTCGGGCCGGGCCTGGCGACAGCGTCCGGCCGAGGCCTCGACCATCCGCGTCCACATGCAGACGCTCGGCCTGTCCGAGCCGCTGGCGCGGGCGCTGGCGTCGCGGGGCGTCGGACCGGACCAGGGCGCAGACTTCCTGGAGCCGACATTGAAGCGGCTGTTCCCCGATCCGTCGTCCTTCATGGACATGGACGCGGCGGCCGAGGCCATCGTCGCGTCGATCCAAGCCGGTGAGGCGGTGCACGTCTTCGCCGATTACGACGTAGACGGCGCCTCCAGCGCGGCGCTTCTGGTGCGCTGGTTCCGGGCCCTGGGCGCCGACCTGCCCATCTATGTTCCCGACCGGCTGACGGAGGGTTACGGCCCGAGCCCGCTCGCCTTCGACCGGCTGAAGGCGTCGGGCGCCGATCTCGTCATCACCGTGGACTGCGGCGCGGCGGCCAACGAGGCCATCGCTCATGCCTGCGCCATCGGGCTGAAGGTCGTCGTCATCGACCATCACATGATGCGCCAGGAACCGCCTCAGTGTCTGGCGGTCGTCAATCCGAACCGGCCGGGCGACACGTCGGGCCAAGGCAATCTGGCGGCGGCCGGGGTGGTCTTCGTCTTGTTGGCCGCCTTGAACCGAGAGGCTCGCACACGCGGACTGTTCGCGATGACGCCCGAGCCCGATATTCGCCAGTGGCTGGATCTGGCGGCGCTGGGCGCGATCTGCGACGTGACGGGCCTGACCGGCTTCAACCGCGCCCTCACTGGCCTGGGACTGAAGGTCATGTCGGGATGGGCCAATCCGGGCCTCAGGGCGCTGCTGGCCGTTGCGGGTAGCGCACCCGGCCCCGCCAAGTCGAATCACGCCGGCTTCATCCTGGGCCCACGAATCAATGCCGGCGGACGGATTGGCCGGGCCGATCTGGGCGCACGCCTGCTCTCGACAGACGACCCGCTCGAAGCCCAGGCTCTGGCCGAGGAACTGGACAGCCTGAACATCGCCCGCCGCGAGGTCGAGCGCGAGGTCGCCGAGACGGCGATCCGTCGCGTCGAAGCGACGGGCCAGCACACCGACGGCTCGGCCGTCGTGGTCGTGTCGGGCGAGGACTGGCACCCTGGCGTCGTCGGCATCGTCGCGGGCCGCCTACGCGAACGTTGGCGAAAGCCCGTCATCGTCATCGGCGTCGACGTCGTCGCGGGCGTCGGCAAGGGCTCCGGCCGCTCCCAGCCCGGCATGAACCTCGGCCGCGCGGTCCAGGCGGCCTGGCGCGAGGGCCTGCTTCTGGCCGGGGGAGGGCACGCCATGGCGGCGGGCCTGACCGTAAAACCGGACGGCATCGATGCTCTCAGGGACTTCCTCAACGCCGCCATGGCCGACGAACAGGTCGATGCCGAGGCCTTGGACTGGGTCGAGGTCGACGCCCTGATCGAACCCGGCGCGGCGACACGCGCCCTGTTGGAGGATTTCGAACGCCTCGCCCCCTTCGGTCCCGCCAATCCGGAGCCCCTGTTCGCCCTCGGCGGCGTGCAGGCGCGCGAGCCCGTGGCCATGAATGGCGGTCACGTCCGTTGCCGTCTGGTTGGGGCCGACGGGGCCTCGGTGAAGGCCATCGCCTGGCGCTGCGCCGACCTGCCGACGGGAAAGGCGCTGCTGTCGGGGCAGGGGGGTCTGAGTGTCGCGGGTCGTCTGAAGGCGGACGACTGGAACGGCCGCAAGGGCGTGCAATTCGAGATCGAGGACGTCGCCGATCCGCGTATGGCGACTTAGTTGGTTTCGGGTTCGTTTTGGCGCTTGCACCCCGAGGGGGCGTTGGCTATATCGCCGCTTCCCCGCGCAGCGGTCCCTTCGTCTATCGGTTAGGACGTCAGGTTTTCAACCTGAAAAGAGGGGTTCGACTCCCCTAGGGACTGCCACGCGGGGCATTCCATTCATTGCTGATCTTCGCCCCTCGCCGCCATTGCGACGCGCGGGTTCCTCTCGCGCCGCCGCGTTTGATCAGCGACGCCGTCTGATTTCGTTGCGCGTTCGACCCTCTGCGCGGTTGAAACCGGTGTTTTTGGATTTTCCCGCGTTCACAGAACCGTGTTAAACGTGACCGGTCTGCAGGGAGTGTGCGGACGGGGGGCTTCAAGTGTCTGACTTCGAGGGGCTGGACGCGACGGACACGGTCCGCATCGTCGGCCGAGTAAAATGGTTCGATGCCGGAAAGGGCTATGGGTTCATCGTGCCCGATGACCCAGCCCAGACCGAGGGCAAGGACGTCCTGCTGCACATCAGCGGCCTCCGGGACGGCGGCTGGGACTCGGCCGGCGAGGGCGCCCCCATCGATTGCGACTGCGCCCAGCGACCCAAAGGTTGGCAGGTGGTTCAGGTTCACGACCTGGGCGAAGGCGAGGTTGAGGCTTCTGCGCGGCGTTCCGCGTACGACAGCCTTCGTGCCGACGCCCGCGCCATTCGTGAACCCATGAACACTGCGACGACAGGCGACCTCGAGGCCGCAACGGTGAAATGGTTCAACCGCACCAAGGGTTACGGATTCGTGGTGCGCGCGACCGATCCGGGCGATATCTTCGTCCATATCGAGACCCTGCGTCGCTGCGGACTGGACGATCTGGTCCCCGGCGAGACGGTCGCGGTGCGATTCGCCGAAGGCCCCAAGGGCCTGGTGGTCGCGGAAATCAGACCGGGCGGCTGAAGAGTCGCCCCGAAAGGGCGGTCATGCTGTCGAGACTTTTCCTGATTGCCGGCGCCCTGGCGTTCGGCCTCGCCCTTTCCGCCTGCGCCAAGTCCGACGTCCCCGTGGATGCGGCCGGCAATCCGCTGGAGGAACTGAAGGTCGTCACGTCCTCGGGCGAGCATGAGCTCTGGGTCGAGATCGCCGACGACGAGCCCGAGCGCGAGCGCGGCCTGATGTACCGGCCGCCCCTGGCCGACGACCGCGGCATGCTGTTCGAGTTCCCGGATTCGGCCGAGCGGTCGTTCTGGATGCGCAACACGCCGAGCTCGCTGGACATCATCTACATCGACGGCACCGGCAAGATCGTCTCCATCGCCCACCACGCCACGCCCTATTCGGAAGCTCCGCTGCCGTCGAACGGGGCCGCGACCGGGGTCCTCGAGGTTCGCGCGGGCCTGACCGAACAGATTGGGGCCAAGCCGGGCGACACCATCGTCCACCCCTTCTTCAAGCCTTGAGCCAATCTTGCATTGCACAACGGCCCGGTTGCTGGCAGACCCCTCCGCCGGAGTGTAGCGCAGCCTGGTAGCGCATCTGGTTTGGGACCAGAGGGTCGGAGGTTCGAATCCTCTCACTCCGACCATCCATCTTTTCAGTGCGGCTACCGCTCGACGCGCTGCGTCTCGCTGCTTGAGCCACGGTTGGTTGCTACCGCTCAACGTGCGGCGCTTCGTTGCTTTAGCCGCATCGGTTGGCGACATTGTCCAATCAGTTCCGCGCCGCCTGGGACTCCGCGATCATCTGCATGGCCCGCTGGCAGAATGGGGCGGATTTCGAGGTGTCCGCCTTGCCCGTCTGATAGGCGTCATCCAGCAACTGCTGCAGCGGTGTCCGGCCCACGGCGCCGGCGTCGGGCTCGAGCGTGCGCCGGATCCCCGCGACCTGTTCGGGCGTGAAATGCCGCTCGCAGGAGCCCAGCACGGTGTAGATCTGCCTCATGCCGTCAAGGACCTGCTGGGCGGCGGCCTGTTGTTCGGCCTCGGAGGGCTCAGCGGCCGGAGCGGTCTGGGCCATCAGGGCGACGGCGAGGGCGGCGATGATCATGAGGTCGTCCTTTCATTGGCCCAAAGGCTGAACGACCGGGCGCCGCAGGGCAAGCTTGGCCACCGGAATCACTCCGCCGTTTCACATGCGTCGGACTTGGCGGTCATTGCGGCGCGGTGTAGGACCCGGTTTCCGCCGATCAAGAGATTTAGCCATGCTGGCCCGCATCTACCGCCCCGCAAAGACCGCCATGCAGTCGGGCAAGGCCAAGTCCAGGGACTGGCGTCTGGACTTCGAGCCGGTTTCGGCGCGCACCATCGATCCGCTGATGGGCTGGACCAGTTCCTCGGACATGAACGGCCAGGTCCGCCTGACCTTCGAGACCAAGGAGGAGGCCGTCGCCTATGCCGAGCGTCACGGCATCCCTTTCCGCCTCCACGAGCCCCAGGAGCCGCCGGTGATCCTGAAGGCCTACGCCGACAATTTCGCCACCTCGCGCAAGCAGCCCTGGACGCATTGATCATTTAGGGCGGCTATCGCTCAGCGCGCGGCGTTTCGCTACTTGAGCCACGCGAGACCAAATTTCGGCGCCCTTAGCTCAGCTGGATAGAGCACCCGCCTTCTAAGCGGACGGTCGCAGGTTCGAATCCTGCAGGGCGCGCCATCTCGATCGCAAGGACAACCGCATGGCCGAAGTTCGCAACCAGACCCTACAGGGACGGACCCTGGTCGACGGCAAGACCTTCATCGATTGCGAGTTCAACAACGCCCAACTGGTGTTCAAGGGCCTGGAGCAGCCGAGCTTCTCGAACTGCAAATTCACCCAGAGCCGATTCGAGTTCGAGGACCGGGCGGCCGTCACCGTCCAGTTTCTGCGCGGCATGCTCCAGCCCCAGACCGGCATGCGCGGCTTCGTCACCGGCATGATGCCCGAGATCGGCGCCTAGCCCACCGCCGTGCGCCAGGCCGCCAGACCAATCTCCAGGTCGGCGATCAGCTCCGACGGACTCTCAAGTCCGATGTGGAGGCGGAGCAGTGGCCCCTCCAATGTGGGCGGAGCCACGCGGAACGCCATCTGCGGCGTCTCGTATGTGATCAGGCTCTCGAAGCCGCCCCAGGAATAGCCGAGGCCGAAGAGACTTAGCGCGTCGAGGAAGGCGTGGGCCGTCTGGGTGTCGCCGCCCTGCATGACCACGCCGAACAGCGACGCCGCGCCCGTGAAGTCCCGGCTCCACAGCAAGTGGCCCGGATCGCCGGGCAGGGCAGGGTGCAGGACGCGCGAGACCTCCGCCTGATCCGCCAGCCAAGTCGCGACCTGCATCATGGATCGCTGTTGTTCCGCGTACCGCAGAGGCAGGGTGCGAAGGCCCCTCAGCGCCAGCCAGGCATCGTCGGGCGAGACGCACAGGCCGACGTCCTCATAGGTTTCGGCGATCGCCTTCACGAGCGCGGGATCGCTGGCCGAGACCGCCCCAAGCATCAGGTCGGAATGGCCGCCCGCGTATTTGGTCAGGGCCTGAACGCTGACATCGACGCCATGCGCCAAAGGCTTGAAGGCCAGACCGGCGGCCCAGGTGTTGTCCATCACCGTCCAAACGCCCCGCGCCCGCGCGGCTTCGGCCAGCAGCGGAACGTCGATCATCTCCATGGTCAGCGAGCCCGGAGCCTCGATCAGCATCAGCCGCGTCGCATCCGACACCAGGGCGGCGACTTCTTCTGCAGAGGCCTCCGCCGGATGGAAGCGCGCCGTCACTCCGCGCGCCGCCATATAGCGGGTCAGGAACCGCCGCACGGGGCCGTAGACGGCGTCCGTGGTCAGGATCTCGTCGCCCGGCTTCGTGAGGGCCAGCAGCGGCAGGGTGACCGCAGCCAGACCTGACGGGGCGAGCCAGCAGGATTCTGCGCCCTCCAGGTCAGAGATCGCTCGCCGAAGTCCGTCCTGAGACGCCGTGCCGTCGATGCCGTAGAGCGGACCCAGACTCGCATCCCGCATGTCGCCGACGGCGTCGGACAACATCGTCGAGGCCCGTTCGATCGGCGGATTGACCGGCCGCCGTCCTTCGCCGCGCCGCGTCGCCGCCGCGATCAGACGGGTGCGGTCGGAAAGCAGATCCATGGCGGCCTCGACGGGTTGCGAACGTGGTCCCAAAGGCCTCTAAAGCAGCGGGGGCGCAAGGGGTCCCGACGCGAGTCGGGACAAGCAGCGGACGCGGGACGAACCATGGGCGGAGCCACCGGTTTCTGGATGCGAGGCGCGGTCCTCGCGGGCCTGGCCCTTTTGGCCGCCTGCGGGCGAGGCGAGGGCGATGCCGATGAGCCCGCGACCGTGGCGACGACGGGATCGACCCACACGGTGGCCGCGCCCGTCGAAAGCCCGACCCTGGCGGCGATCAAGCGGCGCGGACGTTTGAACTGCGGCGTCAATCAGGGTCTGGTCGGCTTCGCCTACACCGACAATCGCGGTGAGTGGCGCGGCTTCGACGTCGATTTCTGCCGCGGTCTAGCCGCCGCGATCTTCGATGACGCCGACGCCGTGCGCTTCGTGCCCCTGACGGCCGAGAATCGCTTCCAGGCCCTGAACGATGGCCGGATCGATGTCCTGTACCGCAACACCTCCTGGACCATGGAGCGCGACACGGCGGGCCAGTTGAGCTTCGCCGGGATCAACTACTACGACGGCCAGGGCTTCCTGGTGCGGCGGTCGCTGGACCTGAACAGCGCCTCGGAGCTGAACGGCGCCCGTGTCTGCGTTCAGGCCGGCTCGACCAGCGCCCTGAACGCCGAAGACTATTTCCGCAGCCGGGGCATCGACTACCGCGCCGTAGTCCTGCCGACCGAGGAGGCCGCGCGGCAGGCCTATGGCCGCGAGGATTGCGACGCCTTCAGCGCCGATGTCTCCGCCTTGGCCGCCGCCCGGACGACCCTGTCCGACCCGCAGCAACACGTGATCCTTTCCGACATCATCTCCAAGGAGGCGCTGGGCCCGGTCACCCGTCGTGGCGACGAACAATGGACGGCCGTCGTCCGCTGGACGCAGAACGCCCTGATCCTGGCCGAGGAGCTGGGGGTGACCCAGGCCAATGTCGAGGAACAGGCGGAAAGCTCACGTGTGCCCCAGGTGCGCCGGCTATTGGGCGCAGAGGGGGATTTCGGGCCGCGTCTGGGTCTGTCCAAAACCTGGGCCGCTCAGGCCGTTGAAGGCGTCGGCAACTACGGCGAAATCTTCGACAGAAACCTCGGTTCGCAATCGCCTCTCGACCTGGCCCGCGGGTTGAATGCACAATGGAACGCTCGACCGGGCGGCCTGATCTACGGCCTGCCGGTTCGCTAAAGCTCTGGCGCGCTGCGGGGACGCAGGCGACGCCTTTCGGGGGACGAATGGATACGACGAAGAAGGGCGGCATTCCGCTCCACTGGCTGATGCTTCTCGGCTTCGCGATCGGCCTTGGAGCGGGTCTGTACGTCAATCAGTACATCGGCCCGGAGACCTATTGGGTTCAGTGGGTGACGTCGAACGTCACCGGGCCGGCCGGCCAGATCTTCCTGCGCCTGTTGTTCATGCTGGTGATCCCGCTGCTGTTCTCGGCCCTCGTCATCGGCGTGGCCGAGATGGGCGATCTGAAATCGCTAGGTCGGGCGGGCATCAAGACCCTGCTCCTCACCATCGTGGTGTCCTCGATCGCGGTCGTGATCGGCCTGGCCATGGTCAACTATTTCCGCCCCGGCGACGGCGTCGATCAGGAGTTGGCGCGACAACTGCTGGCCCAAGGCGCCGAGGGCGCCGCGGCCATCGTCGAAAAGGCCCCGGAGAACATCCAGCTGGGCAGCTTCTTTCTCGATCTGATCCCCTCGAACGTCGTCACGGCGATGGCCGAGAACCAGATTCTGCCGGTGATGATCTTCGCCCTGTTCTTTGGCATCGGCCTGGTCATGGCCAAGAGCCCGAACACAGACCGGCTCCAGAACGTCATCGAGGGCGTCCTTGAGGTCACGATGAAGCTCATCAACCTCGTGATCAAACTGGCTCCGATCGCCATCGCCTGCCTGATGTTCAACCTGGCGGCTCTGTTCGGCTGGGACCTGATGGTGCGTCTGGCGGCCTTCGTCGGCGTGGCCGTGGGCGCCATGGCGATCCATATGTTCGTTGTCTATCCGCTGGTCGTGTGGATCGGCGCCGGCATGAATCCGATCTTCTTCTTCAAAGGCGTGCGCGAGCCGATGGTGGTGGCCTTCTCCACCGCCTCGTCCAACGCCTCCTTGCCGGTGTCGCTGAAGGCGGCCGAGACCCAGCTGAAGCTGCCGCGCAAGATCGCCAGGTTCGTCCTGACCGTTGGCGCGACCGCCAACCAGAACGGCACGGCGCTATTCGAGGGCGTCACCGTCCTGTTCCTGGCCCAGTTCTTCCAGATCGAGCTGTCGATCACCCAGCAGGTGGTCGTGATGCTGGTCTGCATCCTGGGCGGCGTGGGTACAGCCGGCGTGCCTGCGGGCTCCCTGCCGGTCATCGCCATGATCTTGGTCATGGTGGGCGTGCCGGCCGAGGGTATCGGCCTCATCCTCGGCGTCGACCGCTTCCTGGACATGTGCCGGACCGTGCTAAACGTGACGGGCGACCTGGTCCTGGCGACCGTCGTCTCGCGCGGCGAAAAGGACGACCCGGTCGCCCCCGCGCCCGAGACTGAGCCGGCGGTCGCCACCGTCGCCTGACGGTCAGGGGCCGGTGACGACCTCGGTGTCGTCCCGGCCGCCCCACTCTGTCCAGGACCCGTCGTAGAGCACGCCCTCACGACCCAGCAGGGCCAATGCAAGCAAAGGCACGGTCGCGGTCACGCCTGAGCCGCAACTGGCGATCGGTCGGTCGTCCGGACCAAGCCCACGGGCCGCGAATGCCGCCTCCAGCGCCTCTGGCTCCCGCATCAGGCCCTCGGGCGTCAGTAGCTCTGCGAACGGCAGGTTCACCGCCCCCGGCATGTGTCCGGCCCGCAGCCCCGCACGGGGCTCCGGCGCCGAGCCCGCGAAACGCGGTGAGCCCCGGGCGTCGAGCACGGGCCGCTCGGCGGCCAAGGCCTCGCGCACACCTTCCAGACCCACGATCATCTCGGGCCGTGGATCCGCTCTGAAAATCGCGGGCGATGGATTGGCCGCTCCGATCTCCAGCGCCCCGCCCACACGGCGCCACGCGGGCAGGCCGCCGTCGAGCACCTGAACCCGGTCGCATCCCATGGCCCGGAACATCCACCAGGCCCGTCCGGCGGTGAACAGTCCGAAGGTGTCATAGACCACGATCCGGTTGGTCTCGCTGACACCCAGCGCGCCGACCTGCTCGGAGAACTGCTCTGCCGACGGCATCATGTGGGGCAGGGGACTGCCCTGGTCCGAGATCGCCTCCAGATCGAAGAAAACGGCCCCCGGGATGTGCCCGGCCTCGAAGATCGGCCGCGCAGGCGTGCCGTCCAGATGCCAACTGGCGTCAAGAATGCGAAGGTCGGGATCGCCCAACGCGGTCACGAGTTCAGCGGCGGAGACGAGGGGAGGAAAGAGCGACATGCCCAAGCCTAGCACGGCCGCCGTCGGCACGCTTCGCCTCGTGCTGGGTGACCAGCTGTCCGACACCCTGTCGGCTTTGCGAGACATCGATCCGGAGCGCGACGTCGTGCTGATGGCCGAGGTCATGGCGGAGGCGACCTACGTCCGGCATCACAAGCAGAAGATCGCGCTGATCTTCGCTGCCATGCGCAACTTCGCCGCGAGGCTGGAGGCGCGCGGCGTAACGGTCCGCTACGTCCGCATCGACGATCCCGACAATACCCACTCCATCGTTGGCGAACTGCATCGCTCCCTGGACGACCAGCCGTTCGAGTCCGTCGCGATCACCGAATGCGGCGAGTGGAGGCTGGCCGAGGCCTTGGCCGCCTTCGCTGGCGTCGCCGCCGTCCCGGTCGAGATCCGCGCGGACGACCGATTCCTCTGTTCCCACGACCGCTTCCGCCGTTGGGCCTCGGGCAAGAGCGAACTGCGCATGGAGTATTTCTATCGCGAGATGCGCCGCGCCACTAACCTGCTGCTCGAGGACGGCAAGCCGATCGGCGGCCACTGGAACTATGACGCCGAGAACCGCAAGAAGCTGACCAAGGGCCTGCGTCCGCCCGCGCGGTTGCGGATCCCGCCGGACGCGGTCACGAAGCAAGCGATCGCCGACGTCGCCCGCCTGTTCCCCGACCATTTCGGCGATCTCGACGCCTTCGGCTGGCCGGTAACGACGGAACAGGCCGAGGCGGTGCTGGCCGACTTTCTGACGAACATTCTGCCGGGCTTCGGAGACTGGCAGGACGCGATGGCGCACGGCGAGCCGTGGATGTGGCACGGACTGATCTCGACCTCGATCAACCTCGGCCTACTGGAGCCCCTTGACGTCTGCCGCCGCGCCGAAGCCGAGTATCACGCAGGCCGCGCGCCTCTGAACGCGGTCGAGGGCTTCATTCGCCAGATCATCGGCTGGCGAGAGTTCGTGCGCGGCATCTACTGGTTGAAGGTCCCGGAATATCGCCAGCGCAATTTCCTCGACGCCGACCGGACCCTGCCGTGGTTCTACTGGTCGGGCGAAACGGACATGGCCTGCGTCGCGGACGTCGTCTCGATGACCCGCAGCCACGCCTACGCCCACCATATCCAGCGGCTGATGGTGACCGGCAACCTCGCCATGCTGCTCGGCGTCCATCCCGACGAGATCGATGACTGGTACATGGTCGTCTACGCCGACGCCTATGAGTGGGTGGAAATGCCCAACACCCGCGGCATGGCTACCTTCGCCGACGGAGGCATCACGGGGTCGAAGCCCTATGCGTCGTCAGGCGCCTACATCGACCGGATGAGCGACTACTGCGAAACCTGCCGCTACGACGTGAAGGCCAAGGCGGGCGAGAACGCCTGTCCGTTCAATCGCCTATACTGGGGTTTTCTGGAGCGAAATCAGAAGCGGCTGCGGGACAATCATCGCCTCGCCATGCCCTATCGCACGCTGGAAAAGTTCGGGCCCGAACGCCGCGCCGAGCTGCTCGCGGAGGCGGAAGGCGCGAGGACGGCGCTGGGCGCGGTTCTCAGATCCGGCTGAGCGCCAACTGGATCACATCCGTCCGTCGCGACCGGAAGCCGGCCTCGCAGTAGCCCAGATAGAACCGCCAAAGCCGCCGGAACCGCTCGTCGAACCCGCCCATCCGTCGAATGTCGCCCCAGGCCGCCTGGAACGACTGGTCCCACCTCTGAAGCGTATCTGCATAGTCGATACCGAAGCGGTCGATGCTGTCCCAGCTGAGGCCCGCCGCCTCCACGACCGGCTGCAACCGCGCCTCCGAAGGCAGCATCCCCCCGGGGAACACGTATTTCTGGATGAAGTCGGTGCGGGCGTTGTACTCCTCGAACAACGCGTCCTGGATGGTGATGATCTGCAAGCCTGCGCGCCCGCCGGGCGTCAGCACCTCACGCACCTTGTCGAAATAGTCGGACCAATATTCCTTGCCGACAGCCTCGAACATCTCGATCGAGGCGACCCGGTCGAAGGTCCCGGTGATGTCGCGATAATCTATCAACCGGATGTCGGTCTTCTCCGACAGGCCGGCGTTGAACAAGCGTTTGCGGGCCAGATCGTGCTGTTCCTGAGAGATGGTCACCCCGGTCACATGGGCGCCGATTTCGCGCGCCGCATACTCCGCGAACCCGCCCCAGCCGCAGCCGATCTCCAGAACCTTCATGCCAGGCTTCAGGTCCATAGCCTCCGCCAACGCCGCATATTTCCGCGTCTGGGCGACCTCCAGCGGCTCGGACGACGAGGCGAATCTCGCCGACGAATAGGTCATCGAGCGGTCGAGCCAAGCGGCATAGAAGGCATTGCCCAGGTCATAGTGGGCCGTGATGTTCTTCTTGGACCCCCGTCGCGAGTTCCGGTTCAGCTTGTGACCGATCCAGTTGATCGCCAGCATGGCGATATTGCCGTCGAACAGCCGGCGGATATGATCGTAGTTGGACGCCAAGGTCTCTAGCAGCACGGCAAGATGCGGACTGTCCCACTCGCCGGCCATGTAGCCTTCCGCATACCCGATATCGCCGTTGGCCAGGACGCGCGCCGCGAACCGGTAGTCGAGCACGTTCATGACGGCGTTCGGGCCGGGAATGTCGCCCTCCAACCGGTGCACCTCGCCGTTGGGCAGGCTCAGAGTCAGCCGGCCATAGGTCCAGTTCGCCGACAGGAGCCGCACCAGCAGGGCGAACACCCGGGGCGTTCGTTCGACGGAAGAAGCAAGATCGGCGGTCGAAACAGTCATCGGCGAACCCTTGGTAAGACCCAAGTTACGGTCAATCCTCCGGATAGGCTTCACTGGACGGTTTGATCGCTTTCAGCGCCGCCAGAGCCCGCGCTCGCGCCTCCGCATGATCGACCAGAGGCTTCGGATAGGTCTTGCCGAGCGTGACGCCCGCATCCCGCAGCACTTCCGTCGGCGCGGTCCAGGGCGCGTGAATGAAACTCGGCGCAATCTTAGCCAGCTCCGGGACCCAGCGTTTCACATACTCGCCGTCCGGGTCGAACTTTTCGCCCTGGGTCACCGGGTTGAAGATACGGAACCAGGGCGAGGCGTCGGCGCCCGAGCCAGCCACCCACTGCCAGTTCTGGCTGTTCTGCCCCAGGTCGGCATCGACCAGCGTGTCCCAGAACCACGCCTCGCCCTTTCGCCAGTCGATCAGCAGATGCTTGATCAGGAAGGACGCCACGATCATCCGCACGCGATTGTGCATGATCCCGGTGACCCACAGCTCGCGCATGCCCGCGTCCACGATGGGATAGCCGGTCTGGCCCCTGGTCCAGGCGTTGAACCCGGCGCGGTCTGTCCGCCACTCCATCGCGTCGTACTCGGGTCGAAAGGCGGTGTCTGGCAGGCTCGGGAAGTGGTGCAGCAGATGGGCCGAGAAATCGCGCCAGATCAGTTCACTGGTCAGCTTCTCGGCCTGGGCGAAGGCGACCTGTCCCGCGTGGGCCGCGTCGTAAACGCTACGCCAGACCTGCCACGGACTGATCTCGCCATAATGCAGGTGAGGCGACAGACGGCTGGTCCCGTCCCGATCCGGCCGGTCGCGATCCACGGCATAGGATTTCAGCGCACCCGACACGAATTTCGACAAAACCGCCGTCGCCCCCGCCTCGCCGGGCTCGCCCAGGAACCCCTTCGACCAGTCCGGCTTCGTCGGATGCAGGCCCCAGTCGTCGATGTCGTCGCTGGCCAGCTTGGGCGCGCCTCCGAGCTGGCGCGGCCCCGTGGTGCGCGGCGGCGGCTCGGCCTGGGCTCTCAGTGCTCTCATGAAGGGGGTGAAGACCTTGTAGGGTCTGCCCGTCCCATTCAGCACCGATCCCGGTCGGGCTAGGAGCGCGCCGTTGAACCCCTTCACCTCCACACCCTCGGAGTGGAGCGAATGGGCGATGTCGGCGTCGCGGGACCAGGCGTCCGGCTCGAACAGCCTGTTCATCAGGACGCAGGTCGCCCCCGTCTCCTCGATCAGGCGGCGCAACTCGGCTTCCGAATCGCCGCGCCTCAGGATGAGGCGTCCGCCGCGACCGGCAATGCCGGCGGACAGCGCTCGCAACGACTTGTCGAGCCACCACAGGGACGCCGCCCCGATCGGCCGGACCGCGTGACCTTGATCGAGAATATAGACCGGCACAATGGGCCGTCCGCTGGCGTGGGCGTGGTTGAGGGCCGGATTGTCGGCTAGCCGCAAGTCCTGGCGTAACCAGAGGATGATCGGGGCCTCGCCCTTGGTGGTCACGCCTCGACTCTCCGTGGTAGGTTGCAACTTCAGGCGCGCGGGGCCACCTGAGCGCCACGATCGGCGTACAACGCGCCACCCGCCAGAACGTCCAGAAAGAGGCCGCACCCTTGAGCGCTCCCAACGCCGTCATCACCCTTTCCGGCAATGGCATCAAGACGCCGGTCTTCATCGGCGGCGGCGCCCGCATCGCGATCATCGCCGGCCCCTGCCAGCTGGAGAGCCGCCAGCACGCCCTGGAGATGGCCCACGCCTTGAAGGAAATCGGCGAGCGGCTGAATGTCGGCATCATCTACAAGACCAGCTTCGACAAGGCGAACAGGACCAGCGCCAACGCCGCTCGCGGCTTCGGTCTGGAGGGCTCCCTGCCGATCTTCGCCGAGATCCGCGAAACCCTCGGCCTGCCGGTCCTGACCGACGTCCATTCCGAGGAACAAGCCCGCATCGCCGGCGAGGTCGTGGATGTGCTCCAGATCCCCGCCTTCCTCAGCCGCCAGACCGACCTGCTGCTGGCCGCCGCCGCCACGGGCAAGGCGATCAACATCAAGAAGGGCCAATTCCTGGCCCCTTGGGATATGAAGAACGTCATCGCCAAGGTCACCGGCGCGGGCAATCCGAACGTCATGGCCTGCGAGCGCGGGGCCAGCTTCGGCTACAATACTCTGGTCTCAGACATGCGCGCCCTGCCGATCCTGCGCGAGATCGGCTGCCCCGTGGTGTTCGACGCGACCCACTCCGTGCAGCAGCCGGGCGGTCAGGGCACCTCCTCGGGTGGCCAGCGGGAGTTCGTGCCGGTCCTGGCCCGCGCGGCCGTGGCCGTCGGCGTCGACGCCGTCTTCATGGAGACGCACCAGGACCCCGACCACGCCCCCTCTGACGGGCCCAATATGGTGCCCCTGAACCAGTTCGAGGGTCTGGTCGCCGAACTGCTGGCCTATGACGACCTGTCCAAGGCGCGGATGGCGAAAGCGGCCTGAATCCGTTAGGCCAAGGCGATGGTTGATCGCACCCTGGACCTCGGCGCCCTGCAAAGCCTGCTCGATCGCGCGCGCGATCAGACGGTGGCCTGCGTCGGCGACTTGATGCTGGATCGCTATGTCTATGGCGAAGTAAGCCGCATCTCGCCCGAGGCCCCGATCCCGGTCCTGCGCTCGCGTCGCACCGTGTCCATGCCCGGCGGCGTGGGCAATGTGGCGAGGAACGTCGCGGCCCTGGGCGGTCTCGCCCGTCTCGGCGGCGTGACCGGCGCGGACGCGGCCGGCGACGACCTGGCCAGACTGATCGCGGTCGAGGACCGGGTCGAGGATTTCATCGACCGTAGCGGCCCCGCCGGCACCATCGTCAAGACCCGCTTTGTCTCCGGCGGCCAGCAACTGATGCGCCTCGACGAGGAGGAAGTCGCCGTCGGAGCCTTCGCCCGCGAGGACGTGTTTTCAGGCGCTTCCGCCATTCTTCTATCGGATTATGCCAAGGGCGTGGTGACCGAACGGCTGATCCGTTCGGCCCTTTACCAAGCGCAGCAGACCGGCGCCGTGATCATCGTCGATCCCAAGGGCCGCGACTTCGCCCGCTATGGCGCGGTCGATCTGATCAAGCCAAACGCCTCCGAACTGGCCGGCGCCACCGGCCTGCCGGTGGAGACCGACGCCGAGATCGAGACGGCTCTGCAAACTCTTCTCGCCGCCACGACGGCGAAAGCCATCGTCGTCACTCGGGCCGGCAAGGGGATGAGCCTGATGCGGCGAGGCGAGGGGGCGCAGCATTTCCCCGGCCGCGCGCGCGAGGTGTTCGACGTCTCCGGCGCCGGCGACACCGGTTTGGCGGCGCTCGGTTTGGCGCTCGGCGCGGGCGCGTCGCTGGAACAGGCGGTGCAACTCGCTATCCTCGCCTCGGGCGTCGTGGTCGGTAAGAGCGGCACGGCCGTCGTTTCGCCCGCCGAACTGATCGAGGCCGAGATGAGCCAGCACGCCGGCGCGGCCCTGGCCAAGGTCGCGGCGCTGGACGACCTCGCAGCCGAGGTCGAAGCCTGGCGCCGTCAGGGGCTGAAGGTCGGCTTCACCAACGGCTGTTTCGACATCCTTCACCGCGGCCACGTCGCCTATTTGGTCCAGGCCCGCAGCTGGTGCGACCGACTGGTCGTAGCTCTGAACACCGACGCATCTGTGCGCAGGCTCAAAGGCGATGGCCGCCCGGTGAACGACCTCGACAGCCGCGCCGTGGTCATCGGCGGCCTGGCCAGCGTGGACCGCGTCACCTCCTTCGATGACCCGACGCCTCTGGCCCTGATCGAACGCCTGCGGCCCGACGTCCTGATCAAGGGGGCGGACTACACGCGCGAGGGCGTGGTCGGCGGCGATCTGGTCGAAAGCTGGGGTGGCGAAGTCAAACTGGCCGAGTTCGCCGACGGCTATTCCACAACCCGGACCATCGCCAAGATGACCGAAAGCGCTCTGGGAGAAGCCGGCTGATGCGCCGCACGATCATGGTCACCGGCGGCGCCGGCTTCATCGGCTCCAACGTCGTCTCGCGCCTTTGCGCCGAGGACCGCTGGGACGTCGTCGTCTGCGACCGGCTGGAGGGCGCCGACCTCGGCAAGTGGCGTAACATCGCCAAGTCGGCCATCGCCGATTTCTGGCACCCGGAAGAGCTGTTCGCCCAGCTTGAGCGCCACGCCGACCGGGTCGACGCCATCGTCCATATGGGCGCCATTTCCTCGACGACCGAGCAGGACGCCGACCTGATCCTGCGCACCAACTTCAGCCTGTCGCGCGACATCTGGGACTGGTGCGCCCTGAACGATGCGCGGATGATCTACGCTTCCTCGGCCGCCACTTATGGTGACGGCGAGGCGGGGTTCGAGGATGCCGACGATCTTGCGTCGATCTCGAAGCTCCAGCCGCTAAACGCCTATGGTTATTCGAAGAAACTGTTCGACCAATATGCGGTGCGCGAGGCGTCTCGGGACCATGCCCCGCGCCAGTGGGCCGGCCTGAAATTCTTCAACGTCTATGGCCCCAACGAGGGCCACAAGGGCGGAATGAAGTCGGTCATCGCCCAGATCTGGCCCAAGGTCGCGGCCGGCGAGACCGTCAGCCTTTTCCGCTCGCATAATCCCGACTACGCCGACGGCGGCCAGCTGCGCGACTTCGTCTTCGTGGACGACGTGGTGGACATCATCGACTGGCTGCTGTGCACGCCCGAGGTCAGCGGCATCTTCAACGCGGGATCGGGACAGGCGCGGTCCTTCCTCGACCTCGCCAACGCCACCTTCGCCGCCGCCGGCAAGGACCCCGCCGTCGCCTATATCGACATGCCCGAGGTCATCCGCGACCGATACCAGTATTTCACCGAAGCGAAGATGGATCGCGTCCGCGCCCTCGGCTTCGGCGGCCAATCGACGCCGCTGGAGGAAGGCGTGCGCCGCTACGTTCAGTCCTTCCTGTCCCAGCCGGATTCCTATCGGTGAAACTGCCGCGCCTGACCTTTCGCCAGACGATCGGCTGGACGGGCTTCTTCATCGTCTTCCTGCTGGCGGCCGCAGTGGCCGTCTGGCGCGGCGACATCCTGAAGGCCGGTCTGGACCCGCAGATTCCGTTCCAGACCTACGACCCGCCGCCTGCGCCGAACTACGCCTCGGCAGACGCCTGGGCCATGAAGGAGGTGCGGGCCCCAACCTCTGGCCCCGCCGCCGTATTCTTCCTGCACTCGACCACCTTCGACGGCGGCGCCGACTGGAACGGGCAGATCGGCGATTCTCGAGCCGACGCCTATCTGGATCGGGTCGTCATACCCAACTACGCCGGGCCGTTCGCCCGCGCCGGGGCCATCAGCCTGCCGCGCTATCGACAGGCCTCGCTCTACACCCGCCTGACCCTGCGCGACGACGCCCGTGACGCCCGCGCCTTCGCCTATGCCGACGCGCTGGCCGCCTTTAACGCCTGGCTGGCCGATCACCCGACCGGGCCGCTGGTCCTGGCCGGGGTGGAGCAGGGCGGCGAACTGATCGACCGGCTGGTGCGCGAGCGGGTCGCCAACGACCCGGCGGTCCGCAGCCGGATCGTGGCGGTCTACATGATCGACGTCATCGCGGCGGTCGAGAATCTCGCCCCCACCGTGCCCGCCTGCGCCACGGCGACCAGCATCGGCTGCGTCGTCGGCTGGTCCCAGGTCGGCGACCAGAACGAAGGCGCCGCCCACCGCCGCCTGCGCCGCGCATTGGTCTGGGACAACGCAGGACGACTGGTCGAGCTTAACGGTCGCGCGCCTCTGTGCGTGAACCCGGTCAGCGGTGCGACCGGAGCTGCCGCCGTTCCCGCCCGGCTGCACCACGGAGCCGCCAACGCGACGGGCCTCGAATGGGGCGTGCGCCCGGCATTCATCGACCGCGCTGTGGCCACCCGCTGCGTCAACGGCATCCTGCGTCACACCGAGCTGACGACGGAGTCCTTCAAGGAGGTCGGCAACTGGGCGGATCGCCGGAAAGCCCGCCAATACAATCTGTTCTACGCCGACATTGAAGCCGACGTTGAGCGGCGCCTGAACGTCTGGGAAGCGTCCAACGCCTCCTAGTCGAGGCCGCCCCGGTCGGTCCGCCAGT
This sequence comes from Brevundimonas sp. NIBR11, assembly GCF_027912535.1. Lineage (NCBI taxonomy): Bacteria > Pseudomonadati > Pseudomonadota > Alphaproteobacteria > Caulobacterales > Caulobacteraceae > Brevundimonas > Brevundimonas sp. NIBR11. The sequence continues at coordinate 1,357,410 of NZ_CP115465.1, forward strand.
CGAACAAGGCCTCTAGCACCCGGATCGCCTCGCCGCGCGGTGTCGTGAGATCGGGATCACGCCCCAGCACCAGCCGTGCATCATCGGCCGCCGCCAGCAGCAGGCTACGGTGCCGGATCGGATCGGCGAACCGATAGGCCGGGAAGCCGCTCTGCTTCAGCCCCAAGGGATCGCCGCCGCCGCGCAGGCGGAAATCCTCCTCGGCGATCTCGAACCCGTCCTCGCTGCGACGCAGGGTCTCCAATCGCTCGCGCGCCGTCTCCCCGAGCCCCCCGTCGGTCCCGCCATACAGCAGGATGCAGGCGCTCGACTTCGCTCCGCGCCCGACCCGCCCGCGCAGCTGATGCAGCTGGGCCAGGCCGAACCGGTCAGCATGTTCGATGACCATGATGGTGGCGTTCGGCACGTCAACCCCGACCTCGACCACGGTCGTCGCCACCAGCACCGAGATCCGTCCGTCTGCGAAATCGGCCATGACGGCCTCCCGCTCGGCGCCCGGCATCTGGCCGTGCGCCAGACCGACCTCGACGCCCAGCAGCCGACGCAGGTCGCGCGCCCGTTCCTCGGCAGCGGCCAGATCGATGGCCTCCGACTCGGCCACCAGCGGACAGATCCAGTAGGCCTGCGCCCCGCTCTCGACCGCCGCCTTCAGCCTCTGCGCCACCTCGCCGATCCGGGCGAGCGGCAGGACGGCCGTCGAGATCGGCGTCCGACCCGGCGGCTTCTCCATCAGCCGGCTGACCTCCAGTTCGCCGTACTGGGTCAGCTCCAGCGTCCTCGGGATCGGCGTCGCCGACATGGTGAGCAGGTGCACCCCGCCGACGCGCGGATCGCCCTTGGCCTGCAACCGCGCCCGCTCGTTGACACCGAACCGGTGCTGTTCGTCGATGACCGCCAACGCGAGCTTGTCGAACCGCACGGCGTCCTGGAACAGGGCGTGGGTGCCGATGGCCACCCTGGCCTCGCCCGACGCCAGCGCCGCCAACCGGTCGCGCCGCTCGGTCGGGGTGTCGCGACCGGTCAGCAGGATGGTCGGCGCCCCCGCCGCCTCCAGCATGGGCGCCACTCGCTGATAGTGCTGGCGAGCCAGGATTTCCGTCGGCGCCATCAGGGCGGACTGGAAGCCCGCGCTGGCCGCATCGGCCAAGGCCAACGCCGCGACCGCCGTCTTGCCGGAGCCCACATCGCCCTGCAGCAGGCGCCCCATCTGCTCGCCGGACGCCAGGTCGCGGCGGATCTCGGCCAGCGCCTGCGCCTGCGCCCCGGTCAGGGTGAAGGGCAGGGCGGTCAGCAGAGCCCCCGACACCGCCCCCGGCGCGATCACCGGCGCCGGCGTGATCTGCCGCGCCCGCTTCCGGCGGGCCAGGGCCAGCTGGTGGGCGAACAACTCGTCATAAGCGAGACGCTGACGCGGCGCGGCATCGGGCGAAAGGTCCGCCTCGCCCATCGGGGCATGCAGAGCTTCGATCGCCGCGCGCCAGCCCGGCCACCGCTGGCGCGCGATCCATGCGGCGTCCTGCCACTCTTCCAACTCAGGCGCGACCGCCAGTGCGCCCTGCGCCAACTTCCTCACCACCCGCGACGTCAGACCCGCCGTCGCCGGATAGACGGGCTCGACGACCGGAATTTCCTCACCCTTGTCCAGCGCCACGATCCAGTCGGGATGGACGATCTGGACCTCGTTGTTGAACCGCTCGACCTTTCCGGAGACCAGCCGCCGCACGCCGCGGGGCAGTTGCCGGTCGATATGCTGAGGGCTGCCGCCGAACCAGATCAGGTGGACGAAGCCGGTTTCGTCAGTGGCCCGCACCTTCAGCGGCACGCCCGGCCGCCCCGGCGCGATCATGCGGTCGATCACGACGTCGAAGATGCCGATTTCGCCTTCGACCGCATCGGCCGCATTGGTCCGCCGTCGCGTGATCACCCCCGCCGGCGACAGGAACAGGACGTCGCGCACCAGCGGCCCGGCGAGCTTCTTGATCAACGGTTCCACCTTGGCCCCCACGCCCTTTAGGCTGGTGACCTCCGCGAACAGGGGAAAGAGAATCTGGGGCCGCATCGCTGATGACATTAGACGGTGCGGCGACGCTGGCGAAACGGCCAGCGGGTCGCTATCTCATCGCAACCTTCGAATGACTGACCGGGCAAGGATTCTTGTGGCCGATAACGATGCGCGTGCCGATAGCGAACTTCACCAGCAGCGGCTGGGCCGGATTACCTTCCGGGCGTGGCGGCGCGGGTTCCGCGAGGCGGACCTGGTGCTCGGCCCCTTCATGGAGCGCGAGGGCGCGACCCTCAGCGACGCCGAACTGACCGAACTCGAAGCTCTGCTGGCTGAGGACAACGACCACGAACTCTACGCCTGGATCATCGAGACCAAGCCGACCCCGCCCGAACACGCCACTATGTTGATGACCAAACTCCGCGCCTTCATGCGCGTCCATGTGGCCGCCGCCGTCGCCGAGGGGGCCGGCTGATGGACGCGCAGATCAAACGCACCGATCACGAATTGGGCGGCGCGCCCGAGGGTCTGGACGCCCTGGTCGTCGCCGATCGGCTGAAGGCGTCCGGCGGGGTCGGCGTCTTCGTGGCGCGCGATTTCTCGCGCTCGACCGCCTTCGTGCAGGCCTTCCAGTTCTTCGCCAAGGACATTGAGGTCGTCGAGTTTCCGGCCTGGGACTGTCTCCCCTACGACCGGCTGAGCCCGACGTCGGGCGTCTCCGCCGAGCGGATGGCTGCGCTGACCGCCTTGGCCAAACGCAGCCTCGATGACCGCAGCCCGATGCTGGTCGTCACGACCGTGGCTGCCGCGACGCAGCGCACGCCGCCGCGTGAGGCCACCTTCGCCGCCAGCTTCGAGGCTCGCGTCGGTCGCGATCTCGATACGCAGGCGCTGGAAACCTATTTCACCACCAACGGCTACATGCGCGCCTCGACCGTCAACGAGCGCGGCGAGTACGCCATCCGGGGCGGGGTCATCGACGTCTTCCCGCCAGGGTTCGACGAGCCGGTCCGCCTCGACATGTTCGGGTCGGAGTTGGAGTCCATCCGCACCTTCGATCCGGCGACCCAGCGTTCGACCGGCACTCGCACCGAGGTGTCGCTGTCGCCCGTGTCCGAAGCCCTGCTGGATGCGGAGACCGTCAGCCGGTTCCGCACCGGATACCTGAACCTGTTCGGCGCGCCCGGTGACGATCCCCTCTATGCGACCATCAGCGAGGGCGCGCGGCGTCAGGGCATGGAGCACTGGATCCCGCTGCTGTACGACCGACTGGAGACCCTGTTCGACTATCTGCCGGACGACGCGACCCTGTTCCTCGACCATCAGGCCGAAGCCGCCCGCGCCGACCGCTGGAACCTGACCAAGGACGCCTACGAAGCCCGTCAGGAAGCATCGAAGGCCAAGGGCGGGGCCGCCAATCGCGCCCTGCCGCCGGAACGCCTTTACCTGCCCGACGCAGACTGGAACTCGGCCTTGGCCGGTCGCGCCGTGCGCCGCCTGACGCCGTTCTACGCGGCGGCCGAGGATGGCGGCGGCAATCTGGGCCGCACCTTCGCTGCCGAGCGAGCGCAGGACAGCGTCAATCTGTTCGCCGCCGTCGCCGATCACGCGCAGAAACTGAAGGCCGAGGGCAAGCGCGTCCTGTTCGCCTCCTGGACCGAGGGCTCGTCCGATCGCCTCGGCGTCATGATGGCGGACCACGGGCTGGAGCATGTCGTCGCCGTGCGTGACTGGGCCGATGTCCAGAAGGCGTCGAAAGACCTTTACTTGCGCGCCGTCCTGCCAGTGGAGCATGGCTTCACGACCGGCGACCTGGCCGTCATCTCCGAGACGGATATCCTCGGCGACCGTCTGGCGCGTCCGAAGAAGAAGCGCCGGGCGTCGAACTTCCTCGCCGAGGCCTCGGCCCTGACGACCGGCGATCTGGTCGTCCACCTGGACCACGGCATCGGCCGCTACGAGGGGCTGAAGACGCTGGAGATCCAGGAGGCGCCGCACGACTGCCTCGAACTAATCTATGCCGGTGACAGCAAGCTCTATCTTCCTGTTGAAAACATTGACCTTCTGACCCGCTACGGCGCAGAATCCGAGGGCGTCCAGCTCGACCGGCTTGGCGGCGCGGGCTGGCAGGCGCGGAAGGCCAAGGCCAAGGCCCGTCTGCGCGACATGGCCGAGGGTCTGATCGCCCTCGCCGCCAAGCGCGCGCTCAGGGTCGGGGAGGCCGTCACCCCGCCGGCTGGGCTGTTCGACGAGTTCTGCGCCCGCTTCCCCTATGAGGAAACGGACGATCAGCTGAACGCCATCGGCGACGTGCTGGAGGATCTCGGCAAGGGCGTGCCGATGGACCGGCTGATCTGCGGCGACGTCGGCTTCGGCAAGACCGAGGTCGCCATCCGCGCCGCCTTCGTCGTCGCCATGTCGGGGCAACAGGTGGCCATCGTCTGCCCGACGACGCTCCTGGCTCGCCAGCATTTCAAGACCTTCTCCGAACGCTTCGCCGGCTGGCCGATCAAGGTCCGCCACCTGTCGCGCATGGTCACCGCCAAGGACGCCGCCGAAACGCGGGCGGGCCTGAAGGACGGCTCGTTCGAGATCGTCGTCGGCACCCATGCCGTCCTGGCCGAACAGGTCGGGTTCAAGGACCTCGGCCTCGTCATCGTCGACGAAGAGCAGCACTTCGGCGTCAAGCACAAGGAGAAGCTCAAGTCTCTCCGCGCCGACGTCCACCTGCTGACCCTGACCGCGACCCCCATTCCGCGCACGCTTCAGATGGCCCTGTCCGGCATCCGGGAGATGTCGATCATCGCCACGCCGCCAGTCGATCGCCTGGCCGTGCGGACCTATGTCGCGCCCTGGGATCCGGTCATGGTCCGCGAGGCCCTGCTGCGCGAGAAATATCGGGGCGGTCAGGCCTTCTACGTCTGTCCGCGCCTGTCGGACCTGCCGGACATCGAGGAATTCCTCCGCGTCCAGGTGCCGGAGATCAAGTTCGTGGTCGGTCACGGCCAGATGAGCCCGACCCAGCTCGAAGACGTGATGAGCGCCTTCTACGACGGCTCCTACGACGTGCTGGTCTCGACCACCATCGTGGAGAGCGGCATCGACATTCCAACCGCCAACACTCTGATCGTGCACCGCGCCGACATGTTCGGCCTGGCCCAACTGCACCAGATCCGGGGACGCATCGGCCGCTCCAAGGCTCGCGCCTTCGCCTATCTCACCGTCGATCCGAAGCGGCCGATGACCCTGTCGGCCGAGCGGCGTCTGCAGGTGCTCCAGTCGCTCGACAACTTGGGCGCCGGCTTCCAGCTGGCGAGCCACGACCTCGATCAGCGCGGCGGCGGCAACCTGCTGGGCGACGAGCAGTCGGGCCACATTCGCGAGGTCGGCGTCGAACTGTATCAGCAGATGCTGGAGGACGCGGTCGCCGAACTGCGCCAGAACGGCGAGGGCGGTGTCGTCGATCGCGGCTGGTCCCCGGCCATCAACGTCGGCGCGGCCGTCCTGATTCCAGAGGATTACGTTTCGGACCTGAATGTCCGTCTGAGCCTCTATCGCCGCTTGTCCGACGCCGAGAAGACCGAGGAGCGCGAGGCCCTGGCCGCCGAACTGATCGACCGGTTTGGCCCGCTGCCGGACGAAGCGAAACAGCTTCTGCGGATCGTCGGGATCAAGGCCAACTGCAAGACGGCCTGCATCGAGCGCATCGACATCGGGCCGAAAGGCTGTGTGCTGACCCTGCGTGACAACACCTTCCCCAATCCGATGGGGCTGGTCGGCCTGATTCAGAAGAACCACGCGACCTGGAAGATCCGACCGGATCAGAAGATCGTCGTGAAGGGCGACTGGCCGACGCCCGAAGATCGGCTGAAGGTCGCCGAACGGATCACCGCCGACCTTGCGCGGGTGGCGAAGGCCTAGCGTTTGACGCGGTAGCGCAGGTGGGTGGCAAACCGGGTCGCCCGGGCTGACACGGGCTCCAGCTCCGCCGTCAGCCCGTCCCACAGGCGCTCGCCCGCCCTCAGAATGATCGGCGCCATCTGCAGATGCAGGTCGTCGATCACTCCGGCGTTCAGATAGTGGCGCGTGGTTGAGACGCCGCCGCACACGGCGATATCCCCGTCGCCGACAGCCGCCTGCGCCGCCTGAAGCGCTGCGTCATAGCCCCCGGTGACGAAGCGGAAGGTCGTGCCGCCTTCCATCACCAGCGGCTCCCGCGCATAGTGGGTCAGAACATAGACGGGCGCGTGATAGGGCGGGTTTTCCTCCCACCAGCCGCGCCAGTCGCCGGTCCATTCGCCCCGGATCGGCCCGAACATGTTCCGGCCCATGATGAAGGCCGAATAGTCGCAGATCGCCTGCATCTCGGCGGTGTTGTTCTCGCCATCCATGAACATCCAGCGGTGCAGGTATTCGCCGCCGACGCCCAGCGGCGTCTCCAGCGTCTGATCCGGACCGGCGCCGAAGCCGTCCAGCGAGATCGTCATATGGGCACCGATGCGACCGGCCATGGCGGGGCTCCTTCAGGATGTCAGACGGGCTGGACCTGCATGTCGGCCGAGGCCCGCTCAAGAACGGCGGCGGCGCCTTCGCCCTGCATCAGCTCGGCGACCCCGACATTGAACTCGACCACGAACGGCGTCCGGTCCGGACCGGCGTCGAAAGCCGTGCATCCGATGACGGCGGCGATCCGCTCGACGGCCAGACGCGCCGCCGGACCCGGCGTGGCGGGCAGGGCGAGGGCGAAGACCTCGGGGGCTAGGCGCGCCGCCGTATCTTCGACCCGCACCAGACGCGACACCATGGCCCCGATCTGCGGCATGGCCCGGTCCAGCCAGCCGCCCTGACGCGCACGAGACAGGGTGTCGCTCTCGGCGACGCGCAGCACGCAGACCGACAAGGGCCGACGCCGCGCCGAGGCGGCCTCGGCGACGCGGCCCAGATGGCTCGCGAACAGATGGCGAGTAAACAGGCCCGTCGAGGGGTCCATGATCCCGGCCCCGCGCGCGCCTTCCAGCGCCTTGCGGATGGCCAGATGCCGGCGATGCGTCCTCGCCAGATCGAGCACGCGGGCGGCGGCCTCCGGCTCCGGCGTGTCGGCGGCCGCGACCTCCGAGAAGCCCCGGTTGTAGAGCTCGCTCAGATTGATCTCGCCTTCGGAGCGCAGATAGAGGGCCAGCGGGATGTGATAGAGGCGGGTGTTCCGCTTCATGCCCGAGGCGATCGACAGGGCCGGGGCGTGATCCGGCGCGCCCCACAGCACGGCCGCGTCGAACGCGCTCTCATGCAGATAGTCGAAGGCCGTATAGGGCGTCGGCGCCGCCACCACCTCGCCCCCCGCCGCCGTCAGGGTGTTGGACAGGGCGATGAAGCGATGATCGGGCGCGCCCGCGATCAGCACCCGCACGGGGCTCGGGTCCGGCGTGCCGGGATCGAGCGTCGCGCCGTGCAGGGCGAAGGTCTGCTGGCGCAGGCGGAACTCTTCCTCGGCGATGGCCGCACGGACCAGCTGTTCGATCCGCAGCGCCGCCTGGGCCGGGTGAGGGGGCTCGGTCATCGTCAGATCGAACGGCCCGCCCGACAGGTCTGCGGCGCGGGGCCCCAGGGCGATGACCGGCAAGCGCCGCGCCCCGGCGGCCCGTCGGAGAGCCTCGGGCAGGGCCCCGATCTCGGGGTGTTCGGCATCCAGGATCGCCGCTTCCAGTTGGAAATCGCTCAGGGCGGCCACCGCGCCGGCGCCCGACCGCGCCGTCATGGTGCGCCAGCCAAGCGAATCGAGCCCGCGGCACAGAGCGCCGATCCGCTCATCCGTCTCAGCGACGACCAGAACGCGTGGATCCAAACCTGAAATCACAGTCTCTCCCCGGCGCGCCCGATGGGTCGCGGCTCCCGACAGGAGCGGCCGGACCATACCGACGCGGCCCCCTGCGGCGCAACGGCCCAGATACGCGCAGGAGGTGAAAAGGCCCGAGACGCGACGGCTTTCAAAGCCTGCGTTTTGGAGTAGGATCAACGGCTGGGTTGCGGTGGGTAAAGGCTTGAGCGGACAGTCCAAGGAAATGGCGTCGCCCGGTTTCTGGGTGCGGCTCTCGGGGCGGGCGTTCGCGCGCAGCTGGGGTCGGGACGTCATGCTCTACACGGGCGGCGTGTCCTTCTTCGCCCTGCTGGCCGTGTTTCCGGCCATCGCCATCCTGATCGGCTTCTACAAGGCCGTGCTGTCGATCGGCCAGGTCGGCGAACAGGCTGCCGCGCTCGCCGACGTCATGCCCCACGCCGCCCGCGCCATCTTCCGCGCCGAGGTGGAGCGACTGTCGAACGCCTCGGCCCGCGCCATCTCGACCCAGAGCGCCTTCGCCCTGTTTGTCGGCGCCTATGCCGCGCACCGTGGATTCAAGGCCTTGCTGGCGGGTCTGAACCTGATCCATGACGAAACGGAGCCGCATGGCTTCTTCAAGTTCAACTTCCTCGCCTTCGTGGTGGCCGTCGTCGCCTTCGGCCTGTTCACCATCGTCTCCGGCGCCGTCGTCACGGCCCGCCTGCTGGAGCATGCCGAGGCGGTGACCGGGCAGGGCGGGCTGCCGCTGAACGGCTTTCTGCCGGCCGCCGGCCTCGGCCTCGGCCTGACGCTGCTCTATCGCTACGCCATGTCGCACCGCGATCCGGTGGCCTGGTTCCCGTCGATCGTCGGCGGAGCGGTGGCGACCCTGTTGTCGATGATTTCGTCCTGGCTGTGCGCCATCTATGTCGAGCAGATCGCCCAGCTCGGCGCGACCTACGGCTCGGTCGGCGCGGTCGTGGTGCTGCTGATCTGGCTGTCCTGGAACGTCAACGCCATCTTCTACGGCGGCGCCTTCGCCACCGAGATGGAGATCGCGGCCCGGTCTTCGGGCGCGCCGGACATCGCGGCGGAGGATAGCCCGTCCGTCGTCAATCTTTCGGAGCGGCGCGCGTCGCGACGGTGAAGGTCAGGACGCCCTCGGCCTCCTCGACCGACACGACCCGCCCGCCCAGTTCGCTCATCAGATAGGGCACGTCGATCCGCGCCATCGGATCGGTCGCCAAGAGCACCAGCCGCACACCCTCCAGCCCTTCGGCCGCCCTTCGCAGGCGCAGGCTCGGCACCGGACATCGATGCCCGCGCGCATCGACGACGATCTCGCTCACTCGCCCTCGCAGGCGGTCAACAGCAAGCCCAAGGCCACCCGGACGCTTTCCAGCCGAACCCGTTCACGCCCGAGATCGCCGAAGCGATGCGCCTCATGGCTCACGCCCTCTGCCCCGGCGCAGCCGAAATGAACCAGCCCGACCGGCTTCTCATCCGACCCGCCGCCCGGCCCCGCGATCCCGGTGACGGAGACGGCCAGATCGACCCCGGCCGTCACCCGCGCCCCGGCCGCCATGGCCCGGGCCGTCGGCTCGGAGACGGCGCCGAACGTTAGGACCGTCTCGGCCGGCACGCCGAGCATCTCCGACTTGGCCGCGTTCGAGTAGGTGACGAAGCCCCGGTCCATGACGGCCGACGATCCCGCCACCGCCGTCAAAGCCCCCGCGATCAGTCCGCCGGTGCAGCTTTCCGCGGTCGCCACCGTCCACCCCCGCGCCGAGGCGGCGGCGATCACCGCGGCGGCCATCTGCTGAATATCGTCTGGGAACATCGGTCTTTCCGAACGGTGCGCGAGTCAGTCTAGGCTCGGCCTAGCGCGCCCGCCTGACGATTGCACGCGCCTGAACGGGGACATGATGACCGACGCAACCCTGCCGGACGCCGCCGGTCCCTCCACCGACCGCAGCGATCGTGTGACGCCGATCCTCTTCGCCGTGGCCATCTTCACCTCAGCGGCCCTGGTCTTCGTGGTCCAGCCCATGGTGACCAAGCTGGTCCTGCCGATGCTGGGCGGATCGCCATCGGTCTGGAACACGGCGATGGTTTTCTTCCAGACCGCGCTTCTGGCCGGCTACGGCTACGCCCACGGGCTGCAGCGGCTGAAGTCCATGCGAGCCCAGATGGCGACCCATCTGGTCCTCCTCCTGCTCGCTGCCCTGTTCCTGCCGCTCCACATCAACGGCGTCCTGGGTGATCCCAACCCCAACGCCCCGATCGGCTGGCTGCTCGCCACCCTGGCCCTGTCGGTGGGCGCGCCCTTCGCCGTCCTTTCGGCCACCGCGCCCCTGCTTCAGGCCTGGTACGCCCGCGTCCGCGCCGGTCACGCGGACGGCCAGAACCCCTACGTCCTCTACGCCGCATCCAACCTCGGCAGCTTCCTGGCCCTGCTCGCCTATCCCGTTCTGATCGAGCCCCTGATGACCCTTTCGGGTCAGCGCGCGACCTGGAGCGGAGGTTATGCGGCCTTCATGCTGATGGTCGTGGCCCTGGCCTTCGTCGCCTGGCGTCGCGGCCAGATCGGCACGGCGGCCCCCGTCGCAGCGCTCGAGACCAGCCCGCCCATCGCCTGGCGCGAGAAGATCGTCCTCGTCCTTCTGGCCGCCGCCCCGTCCAGCCTGATGTTGGGCGTGACCAGCCACCTCGCCACCGACGTCGCCTCGGCGCCGTTCCTGTGGGTCATCCCACTGGCTCTCTATCTGCTGACCTTCGTCATCGCCTTCCAGGACAGGCCCTGGATTCCGTTGCCCATCACCCTGGTGATCTCCGCCGCCGTGACCCTGGCCTGCATCTGCTTCACCGCCTTCAGGACCGGCGACTGGGTCGCGATGTTCGGCCTCCACCTGGCGTGCTTCTTCCTGCTGGCCCTGATGTGTCACCAGAGGTTGGCCGCGCGTCGCCCGCCGCCGGACCGGCTGACGGAGTTCTACCTCCTGATGTCGCTGGGCGGCGTCGTCGGCGGCGCCTTCACCGCGCTTCTGGCGCCGGTCCTGTTCAACGGCGTCTGGGAGTACCCGCTGGTCCTGGTCCTCGTCGGACTGGCCCGGCCGTTCAACCGCGCGCCCATCAAGAACTGGGAGGTTTATCTGTTCGTCGGCGCGGTGCTGATGACCGGCCTGCCGCCTCTGTTGTCCGCCGTGTTCCAGGCCGATTGGGGCTTCGCCTGGTGGTTCAACAACAATGTCTCGGACAACATGCCGGCCCTGACCCAGTTCGTCATGCTGGCTCCGATTCTGGCCGGCTTCATCCTGCGTGACCGGACCCCGGCCTATGTCGTCATCGCCGGCCTAATCGCCCTGTCGACCGGCTACATCGCGCGCGGCTACGAGGCCGCCTTCGTCGACCGCAGCTTCTTCGGCGTGATGAAGATCGGCACCATGCAGGACCCCCGTCTGGGCGGTCAGGTCAACATCCTGATGCACGGCACGACCCTGCACGGCGCCCAGCCGAGGAATCCGTCCTTCGCCTGCATGCCGACCCTCTACTACGCCCCCGCCAGCCCGATCGGTCAGACCACCCAGATGCTCCAGCTGCGTCGTCCGGCCCTGAAGATCGGCGTGGTGGGACAGGGTTCCGGCGCCATGGCGGGCTACAAGCGCGCCGCCGACGAGATGAAATTCTTCGAGATCGATCCCTTGGTCGACCGGCTGTCGCGCGATCCCCAGTGGTTCACCTTCATCTCCGACTGCGCCGACGGCCCGATCCAGACCGTGCTGGGCGACGCCCGCCTGACCATGGCGCATGAGGCTCCGGGGACCTACGATCTTCTGCTGATCGACGCCTTCTCGTCGGACTCGGTCCCGACCCATCTGCTGACGGTCGAGGCGATTGAAGGCTATCTGAAGCTGCTGAAGCCCGATGGCGTGGTCATCCTCCACCTGTCGAACCGGAACCTCGACATCACCCTGCCGGCGGCAGCGGCGGCCCAGCGTCTTGGCGCGGTCAGCCTGCATCAGCTGTATCAGGAATCGCCCCAGGCCCCCGACATGGCCGAGGCCTCGACCGAGGCCCTGATCCTGTCGCCGACCGAGGCCGGTCTGGCCGAGTTCCGCGATCAGGCGCAGTGGCGCATTCTCGCCGACACCGAGGTCCGGCCCTGGACCGACGACTATGTGAACCTGTTCGGCTCCCTGTGGCGTCACTTCAGGCGGTGACGCCAGTCTGTTGATCAGGCGGGCAATTCGATCGTCGCGATGGCGGAGGCGGCCAGACCTTCCTCGCGCCCTGTGAAGCCCATCTTCTCCATGGTCGTCGCCTTCACACTGACGGCGTCGAGCGGCAGATGCAGGATTTCGGAGAGCCGCTCGCGCATCGCCTGACGGTGTGGCTTCACCTTCGGCCGCTCGCAGATCAGGGTGACATCGACATTCACCAGCCGCCCGCCGCGAGCCGTCAGCCGCTCGACCGCGTGGATCAGAAACTGGTCCGAGGCCGCCCCCTTCCACTTCGGATCGGTCGGCGGGAAGTGGTCGCCGATGTCCCCGTCGCCCATGGCCCCCAGCACCGCATCGGTCAGGGCGTGCAGGCCCGCGTCCGCGTCCGAATGACCGAGGAGGGTCTGGTCGTGCGCAATCTCGACCCCGCAGAGCCAGACCGAGGCGCCCGGCCCCCACCGATGCGCGTCGAAGCCCTGACCCACCCGGGTCTGCCTTGCGATCAAAGCCTCGGCCATGGCGAAATCCTCAGGGTAGGTCAGTTTAATCAGTCGCGGATCGCCCTCGACCAGCCGCACCACGCCGCCGTCGTTCTCGACAACGGCCGCATCGTCCGTCGCCGCCGAACCCTCGGGCCAAGCCCCATAGGCGGCGCGCAGCCGGTCCGCGCAGAAGGCCTGGGGCGTCTGCGCCCGCCACAGTCCGGCCCGGTCCACCGTCGTCTCGATCCGCTCGTCGCCGCGCTTCAGGGTGTCGGAGACGGGCAGGGCGGCGATGGCGCCGTCCGCCCCTTGCAGGGCGTCGAGCAGCCGCCGGATCACCTCGCCCGACAGAAACGGCCGCGCTGCGTCATGCACCAGCACCGGTCGATCCGCCGCGCCGCTCAGGGCCTCCAGACCCGCCCGCACGGAATCCGCCCGCTCGGCCCCGCCGACCACGGCCCGCCAGCCTTCCAGCCCGGCCAGCGCCTCTGCCGCCCGATCCAGACCGTCCGGCGCCACGACGACCACAACCTCTTCGGCCGCGGCGTTCAGCAGCGCCTCGACCGACCAGCGGACGACGGGTCTGCCGCCCAGGAGCCGCCACTGCTTGTCGCCTCCGGCCCGAGACCCCGAACCGGCCGCCACCACGATCGCTGCAAAACTCATGGCTGCCTTCTAAGCGCCGCCTTGCCGGTTGACGAGGGGCGATGCTTCGCGTGTTGAGCAACCCATGAGCACAGGGATCCAGATCGGCGACGTCGCCATCCCCGGCCGGGTCCTGATGGCGCCGATGACGGGCGTCACGGACCTGCCGTTCCGCCTGCTCGCCAGTCGTCTGGGCGCGGCCTATGTCGCAACCGAGATGGTCGCCGCCTCCGAACTGGCGCGCGCCCGTCCCGACGTGGTCCGCCGCGCCGCCGTCGGCGACGGCCTGCCCCTGACCGTGATCCAGCTGGTCGGTCGCGATCCCGCCGCCATGGCCGAGGGCGCCCGCATGGCCGAGGCCGCCGGGGCCGACATCGTCGACCTCAACTTCGGCTGTCCGGCCAAGGAGGTCACCGGTTCGGCCTCGGGCTCGGCCCTGATGCGCACCCCCGACCTCGCCGGCCGGATCATGGCCGCCACCGTCGCCGCCACCTCCCGCCCGGTCACCGTCAAGATGCGCCTGGGCTGGGACGACGACACGAAGAACGCCCCCGAACTGGCGAAGCGCGCCGAAGACCTCGGCGTCCAGGCCGTCACAGTTCACGGCCGCACCCGCCAGCAGTTCTACACCGGCGTCGCCGACTGGGACGCGGTCAGCGCGACCAAGGCCGCCGTCTCCATCCCCGTCATCGTCAATGGCGACATCATCACGGCCGAACACGCGAGGGCGGCGCTGGGCCAATCCGGCGCCGACGCCCTGATGCTGGGCCGAGGCGTCTATGGCCGTCCCTGGCTGGCCGCGCATCTCGATCATGCGCTGCGCGAGGGCGGCGTCCTGACCGAACCGGATCGCCCCGAGCGGTACGCCATCGTCGTCGAGCACATGGCCGCCTCCTGCGCCTTCTACGACGGCCCCGTCGGCCTGCGCATGTTCCGCAAACACCTCGGCTGGTATGTCGAGCAGGCGCCCTGGCCCGCCGATCCCGCAGAGCGAAAGGCCGCCAAGAGCCGCATCTGTCGACTGGACACTCCCGAGGAGGTCGCGACCGCCCTGGCCGACCTGTGGGACCTTCCCAAAAACTCGCTGTATTTCGGCAACTCTCTTGTTGAAAATTCGCCACAGGTGGTTGAAGCTTCCGCGTCATGACGGACACGCCCGCCATCACCCCGGCGAAAAAAGGCGACCCTTCCTTCTGGGGGCGGTTGACGTCCGGTCATGCGAGAGCCGCCTTCGGGGCGGCCTACGCCATCGCCTTCCTCGTCACCGGTGCGGCCATCTGGCTGGTCGCGGTGGCGCCCGGGGCCAGCGCCGGCGACGACGCCCGGTCGACCGCCAGCCGCGCGGTCCTGTTCATCCTCCTGGCCAATCTGGTCCTGATCTTCGGCCTGGCGACGATCATCGGCGGTCAGGTCATGCGCCTGTCCCGGCGGCGTCGCGAGGACCCCGGCGCCCGCCTGCACCTGCGGTTCGTCGCCCTGTTCTCACTGGTCGCCGTGGTGCCGGCCGTACTGATCGCCATGGTGTTCGGTCTTCTGGTCAACCGGGGCGTGGACCAGTGGTTCTCGGAGAACGTCCGCTCCTCCGTCGACAACGGCGCATTCATCGGCAAGGCCTATGTCGCGGACGTCGGCGGCGGGCTGGAGCGTGACCTCGGCAGCATGGCCAACGAACTCGGCGGCGTGCGGGGCGCGTTCGACAACCGCATCCAGTTCTCCAGCGCCCTGACCCAGATCGCCGACTTCTTCGGCTATCCCGCCGTCTACATCCTGAACGGCGAGGGAGAGGTGCTGGCCCAAAGCGATCTGCCCGACGCGCCGGCCTATGTCGCGCCACCCCGCGAGGCCTTCGAGACCGCCGCCGAGGGCCGGGACGTGCCGCTCGCCGTCACCGAACACCCCGACACGATCCGCGCCCTTTATCCGCTGCCCGACTATGGCGAGGCCTATCTCTACGTCGTCCGCCCCTTGGCGCCGGGCCTGGTCGCCCGGATGCGCAACGGCCTGGACTCGATCGAGTCCTATCGCGTGGCCGAGGAAAGCCGCGCCCGCATCCAGGCCGCCTTCGCCCTCAGCTATCTGGAGACGGCTCTGCTCGTTCTCGTCGGCGCCGTCTGGCTGGGCATGTCGGCGGCCAGCCAGATTTCCTCCCCGATCGGCCGGCTGGTCCAGGCCGCGGATCAGGTCTCGGCCGGCGACCTGTCCGCCCGCGTCGACGGAACGGGCGCGCCGGGCGAGATCGCGACCCTGTCCGAGGCCTTCAATCGCATGACCGCCGATCTTCAGGCCCAGCAGGCGGCGCTGAAGACCGCCAGCGACGAGGCGGTCGATCGCAGCCGCTTCATCGAGACCGTCCTGTCCGGCGTCTCGGCCGGCGTCATTGGCCTGGACAAGCGCGGCAGGATTTCCGCCATCAACGACAGCGCCTTGCAGCTGCTTTCGATCTCCGAGGTCGAGGTTCGCGGCAAGGCTCTGGGGACTATCGCTCCCGAACTCGGCGACCTTGTCCGCCGTGTGGAGGCTCATATCGAGGAAGACATCGACGTCGCCCGCGAAGGCGAGACCCGTCGCCTGCGCGTCCGCATCGAGGGCGGGGTCGGGGGCGAGATGGTGCTGACCTTCGACGACATCACCCGCCTCGTCACGGCCCAGCGCAACGCCGCCTGGCGTGACGTCGCCCGCCGCATCGCCCACGAGATCAAGAACCCGCTGACCCCCATCCAGCTCTCGGCCGAGCGGCTGAAGCGGAAATTCCGCCCCGGCATCACCGACGACGTCGAAATCTTCGACCGCTGCACCGACACCATCATTCGTCAGGTCGGCGACATCGGCCGGATGGTGGACGAATTCTCGTCCTTCGCCCGCATGCCCGCGCCGCGCTTCACCAACGAGAGCCCGGCCGAACTGCTGCGCGAGGCCGTCTTCGCCCAGCGCGTGGCCGCACCCGATCTGCCGGTCGAGCTGACCGAACCCCTGCCCAAGACCAAGATGAAGGTTGACCGTCAGATGGTCAGCCAGGCCCTGCTCAACATCCTCAAAAACGCCGGCGAGGCCGTCGCCGCCCGCCGCCTCGGCACGCCCGCCGAGGACGGCCAGACCGCCATCATCGCCCGTCTGGCGGTCGAGAACGAGATCGCGACATTCATCATCGAGGACGACGGCAAGGGCCTGCCCGTCCGCGACCGCGACCGCCTGACCGAGCCTTATGTGACCACGCGCGAGAAGGGCACGGGCCTCGGCCTCGCCATCGTCAAGCGCATCTGTGAAGACCACGGCGGCGAGTTGAAACTGTCAGATAGCGACAGCCTGCACGGCGCCAAAATCTGCCTGATCTTCCCCCTCAACCCCACCGGCAAGACCGGGCGTGAAACGGAGCCTCGCGGCGCCGACGCCCCGGCCGCCGAATAGTAGCGAGGCGTCATGCGTTCCACCGGAGCCGACATCCTGGTCGTCGACGACGAGGCCGACATCCGCGACCTGGTCTCGGGCCTGCTCGAGGACGAGGGTCACGCCGTGCGCGTCGCCTCCTCGTCGGAGGAGGCCCTGGCCGGTATCCGGGCCAGAAAACCCAGCCTCATCGTCCTGGATATCTGGATGCAGGGCGGCGGCATGGACGGTCTGGAACTGCTCGACCTCATCAAGACCCTGGACGCCGATCTGCCGGTCGTCATGATCTCGGGCCACGGCAATATCGAGACGGCCGTGAGCGCCCTGAAGCGCGGCGCCTACGACTTCATCGAAAAGCCGTTCAAGTCCGACCGCCTCGTGGTCGTCATCGAACGCGCGCTCGAAGCCGCCCAGTTGAAGCGCGAGAACCGCCGCCTGCGCGCCGTGGCCATGACCCCGACCGGCCTGATCGGCCGCTCGGCCGCCGCCCAGGTCCTGCGCACCACCATCGTCAAGGTCGCCCCGGCCAACAGCCGCGTCCTGATCTCGGGCCCTCCGGGTTCGGGCAAGGAACTGGTCGCGCGCCAGATCCACGAGGCCAGCCCCCGCGCCAAGGGCGAGTTCGTCGCCATCTCCGCCGCCGGCATGACGCCCGAGCGCCTCGACCTCGAGCTGTTCGGCGAAGAGGGTCACGACGGTCGTCCGCGCAAGATCGGCGTCTTCGAACGCGCCCACAACGGCACCCTCTATCTCGACGACGTCGGCGACATGCCGCGCGAGAGCCAGAGCCGCATTCTGCGCGTCCTCGTCGAACAGCGCTTCCGTCGCGTCGGCGGCGAACAGGACGTCCAGGTCGATGTCCGCGTCGTCACCTCCACCTCCCGCGACCTGAAGACCGAGATCGCCGAGGGCCGCTTCCGCGAGGACCTGTTTCATCGTCTCAACGTCGTGCCGATCCGCGTCCCGCCGTTGTCGGAACGCCGCGAGGACATCGGCGAACTGGTCGAATATTTCATCGAGACCCTCAGCGTGTCGCAAGGGTTGCCGCGCCGCAAGCTGGGCGACGACGCCATCGCCGTGCTCCAGGTTCACCCCTGGCCCGGCAACGTCCGCCAACTGCGCAACAACGTCGAACGCCTGCTGATCCTGGCGACGGGCGACCTCAACGACCCGATCTCGGCCGACATGCTGCCTCAAGAGGTCGCTTCGAACACGGGAGGAGGGATGGGCGCCGAACGGACCATCGCCCTGCCGCTGCGCGAGGCCCGCGAGGTGTTCGAGCGCGAGTATCTGGCGGCCCAGATCATGCGGTTCGGCGGAAACATCTCGCGGACCGCCGCCTTCATCGGCATGGAGAGATCGGCGCTTCACCGCAAGCTCAAATCGCTGGGCGTGTCGCCCTCGCGCGGCGGTGACGAAGACGAAGGGAGTATCGACTGATGTCGCGCGTCGCCTATGTGAACGGGGTCTATCAGCGGCACTCGGAGGCGACGATCCACGTCGAGGATCGCGGCTTCCAGTTTGCCGACGGCGTCTATGAGGTCTGGTCTGTCTTCAACGGCAAGATGGCCGATTTCGACGGCCACATGACCAGACTTCACCGCAGCCTCAATGAGTTGCGCATTGACATTCCCATGACACGCGAGGCCCTCACCCGAGTACTGAAGGAAACCATCCGCCGGAACCGCGTGCGCGACGGCATCGTCTATCTTCAGGTTACGCGCGGCACGGCCCGCCGCGACCACCCATTCCCCGCGCCCGGCACTCCGCCCAGCGTTATCGTCACCTCCAAGTCTGTCAGCGCGAGGAAGTCCGACGCCACGGCCGCCAACGGCGTCGCTGTCGTCACCCACCCCGACATCCGCTGGGGCCGTTGCGACATCAAGACCGTGGGCCTTCTGCCCAACGTGCTGGCCAAACAGGCCGCTCGCGACAAGGGCGCCTATGAGGCCTGGATGGTCGACGAAATGGGTCTTGTCACCGAGGGCTCCTCGACCAACGCCTGGATCGTCGACAAGCACGGCAAGCTGCGGACCCGCGACACCCAGGCCAATATCCTGAAGGGCATCACCCGCACCGCCATCATGACCATGATCGAGGAGGAGGGGATCGAACTCGACGAACGCCCCTTCAGCGTCGACGAGGCCAAGGAGGCGAAGGAGGCCTTCTTCACGGCCGCCGGCGCCTTCGTCATGCCCGCCGTCTCGATCGACGGTGTGAAGATCGGCGATGGCAAGCCCGGCCCGATCGCTACCCGCCTGCGCGCCCGCTATCTGGAAGACGCCAAGCGGGACTCGGTCTGACGCCCCGCCACGGTTGTTCGTTCACGAAATCCATCAGACGATGAAATCGCCACACCGGCGGTTGCGACGCGCTTGCGCCCGCGTCTAAGGTGGTCAGGCCGGGCGTTCGATCCGGACCCGCGCTCTCCCCGACGTGGCGAAACAACCAAGAACAGGACCAACCTGCCATGTCGCAAGACAAGCGTCAGAACCTTCAGGACACCTTCCTCAACTCCGTCCGCAAGACCAAGACCCCGCTGACCATCTTCCTGGTGAACGGCGTCAAGCTGCAGGGCATCGTGACCTGGTTCGATAACTTCTGTGTGCTGCTCCGTCGCGACGGCCAGTCCCAGCTCGTCTACAAGCACGCCATCTCGACGATCATGCCGTCGGCCCCGGTACAACTGTACGAGCCGGACGCCGACGAGGACTGAAGCCGGACCTTCGGGCGGCTTGAATTTTGGACGAAAAGCCCCATCTCGGCGAGGCTGTCGGGCGGTTGTCGCCGGACCGCGACTGTCGCTGAGTCCGACTTAACGGACTATCCCGACTCCCTTCTTTCGAGTCGGATAGGATGGTTATTCGTTCGAGCAATCCTCGACCCTTGGGGACGCTCGCCTCAACCTGCTTCTGAAGAGACCCTTTGAACTCAAAGCTCATCGACCATTCCGTGCCGCTCATCCGTGCGGTCGTCATCCATCCCGACCTTGGCGACCGCACCGCGCGACCCCCTGAGGAGCGTCTGGAGGAGGCCGCCGGCCTCGCCCGCGCGCTGGACCTCGACGTCCGCGCCGAAGAAGTCGTGCGTCTGCGAAAAACCGCGCCTGCTGCGCTGTTCGGCGCCGGCAAGGTCGAAGAACTGGCCACCCTGATCCGCGCCGCCGAGGCTGAGGCCGCTGTCGTCGATTACGACCTGACGCCCGTCCAGCAGCGCAATCTGGAGAAGGAGTGGGAGTGCAAGGTCATCGACCGCACCGGCCTCATCCTCGAAATCTTCGGCAGGCGCGCCCGCACCAAGGAAGGTCGCCTTCAGGTCGAACTGGCCCGTCTTGACTACGAACGCTCGCGCCTCGTCCGCACCTGGACCCACCTGGAGCGCCAGAGGGGCGGCACCGGCTCGACCGGCGGGCCCGGCGAGACCCAGATCGAGCTCGACCGCCGCCTGATCGCCGACCGCATCGTCCGCCTGAAGTCCGAGCTGGAGGAGGTCCGCCGCACGCGCGGCCTGCACCGCAAACAGCGCAAGAAGGCCCCGTTCCCGGCCGTCGCCCTGGTCGGCTACACCAACGCCGGCAAGTCGACCCTGTTCAACCGGCTCACGGGCTCCGAAGTCCTGGCCAAGGACCTGCTGTTCGCCACCCTGGACACCACCCAGCGCACCATCCGCCTGCCGCAGGGACGCCCGGCCATCATCGCCGACACCGTGGGCTTCATCTCCGACCTGCCGCACGAACTGGTCGAGAGCTTCCGCGCGACGCTCGAAGAGGTGGGCGAGGCCGACCTGATCCTGCACGTCCGCGACATCGCCTCCGCCGATTCAGCGGCCCAGGCGAAGGATGTCGAGGCGGTGCTGAAACAGATCGAGCAGCCCGAGGGCAAGCCCCGCCGCATCCTCGAGGTCTGGAACAAGACCGACCTCCTCGATCCCGAGGCCCGCGAAGAGGTCGAGGGTCAGGCCGCCCGCTCGGGCAACGCCTTCGTCGCCGTCTCCGCCTGGACCGGGGAGGGGATCGAACGCCTGCGTCAGGCCATCACCGACCTGATCGACGATGACCCGGAGACCGAACTGGTCCTCGAGCCCTCCCAGGGCGACGCCCTGGCCTGGCTTTATGAGCACGGTCGCGTGACCGCCCGCGACACCGACGCTGACGGCCGCACCCACCTGACCGTCCGCCTGGACCCCCAGGCGATGGGCCGCTTCGAACGCCAGTTCGGCGCCCCCTAGATGGAGCTGATCGAGACCACCCTGTTCCTGCTTCTGGCCGTGGTGGTCTCGGGTCCTCTGGCGCGGATGACGCGCATCGCCCTGCCTCTGGTCCAGATCGCGCTCGGCGCCGCCATCGTGCTGACGACCGGCCACACGGTCGATCTGGAACCGGACATATTTTTCCTCCTGTTCCTGCCTCCGCTCTTGTTCCTAGACGGCTGGCGCATCCCCAAGGAGGACCTGTTCCGCGACCGGGCGGTGATCCTCGAGCTGGCGCTGGGCCTCGTGGTCTTCACCATCGTGGGCCTGGGCCTGCTGATCTACTGGATGATCCCGGAGATGCCGCTGGCGATGGCCTTCGCGCTCGCCGCCATCCTGTCGCCGACCGACCCGATCGCGGTCCAGGCCATCGCCGCCCGCACCCCGATCCCCAAGCGGCTGATGCACATTCTGGAGGGCGAAAGCCTGTTGAACGACGCCACCGGCCTGACCGGCATGCGACTGGCCATCGCCGCGGCCTCGACCGGCGTCTTCGTCCTGACCGAGGCGGTTGGGACCTTCGCCTGGCTGGCCTTCGTCGGCGTCGCCACCGGCGTCGTGGTCACCTGGGTGATAGGCTGGACCAAGGGCTGGGTCAGCCGCCGCTGGGGCGAGGACGTCGGCGCCGAGATCCTGATCAGCCTCATCATCCCCTTCGCCGCCTATCTGGCCGCCGAAGAGCTGCACGCCTCGGGCATCCTCGCCGCCGTCGCCGCCGGGGTCACCATGGGCTTTACCGAACGCGACGGCGCCAAGGGCCAGTCCCTGGCCACCACCCGCGTCCGTCGCGCCGCCGTTTGGGACGCGGTGCAGTTCGCCGCCAACGGCCTCATCTTCGTCATCCTGGGCGAACAGATGCCCTCCATCCTCGACCGCGCCAGCGAGGTCGTCGCCGGCACCTCGCGGCCCGAGGTGTGGTGGCTGGCCGTCTATGTCCTGGCCATCGTCGCGACCCTGGCCGTGCTGCGCTTCGCCTGGGTGTGGGCCTCGCTGCGCCTGACCCTGTTCCGGAAGCGCGCGAAGGGCCCGACGCCTCGGGTGGGTCTGCGCCTCACCGCCGTCATGTCCCTGGCCGGGGTGCGCGGCGCCATCACCCTGGCCGGCATCCTGACGGTCCCGTTCGTGCTCGCCGATGGAACCCCCATGCCCGCCCGCAACCTCGCCATCTTCCTGGCCGCCGGGGTCATCATCGTCTCCCTGGTCCTGGCCACGGTCGCCCTGCCGCGCCTTCTGAAAGACGTCGAGCTCCCGCCCGAGCCCTCGCACCAGCGCGAGGAGGATCGCGGCCGGGTCGCCGCCGCGACGGCCGCTCTGCGCGCCATCGACGACGCCGCCCACGCGATGGGGGAGGGCACGCCCAATCCCGACCTCTATTCCGAAATCTCCAGCCGCCTGATGGAGTTCTACCGCTACCGCATCGAGAGCCGCACCCGGACCGAGGACGACGACGCCGAAGCCGCCCGCCTCGCCGACGAGGTCGAGCGCGCGCTTCGCCTGACGGGCCTGAACGCCGAGCGGGACGAATTGCGCCGGCTGGTCCGCGCCCGCGAGATCGACTCGGAGACGGCGAAGAAGCTGATCCGCGAGGTCGATCTGCAGGAGCTCCGCTACGTCTGATCCATGGCGTCGAACCCCGACAGTCCGCGCTCCGGGAGTCGGCCATTGGACGCTCAGGCGGTCAAAACCGCTGACAGCGCTGGAAAATCGTCCGCCGGCGGCGCCTTTGCCCGCGCCATGCATTGTGGGGCCATGACCCCGTCAGTCGCTTTCGTCGGAGCTGGGCCGACAACCCTCTACGCGCTTCACGCCCTCCTCTCGCGCGGCCGGATCGGTGCGCGGATCACGATCTTCGAGGCCCGCGACACGGCCGGCTCCGGCAGCCCCTACAGTCCCGACTGGAACGATCGCGCCATGCTGTCGAACATCGCCAGCATCGAGATTCCCCCGGTCGCCGACACCCTGGCCAGCTGGTTGAGCGCGCGATCGGACGACGAGCTTGCGGCCCTGGACATCGATCGCGCCGACATCGACGAGCGGGCCTTCGTCTCCCGCATCGCCCTCGGCCGCTATTTTGAAGACCAGTTCGCGTCCCTGGTCCGACAGGCTCGCGCCGCCGGCGTCACGATCGATATCAAGACCGGCTGTCGGGTCGTCGACGCCGCCAACCGGCCCGATGGGATCGAGCTGACCTATGCCTTCCCGCCGTCGCGGCGCACCACTGCGGCGCGCTTCGACCATGTCGTCCTGGCCACGGGCCATCAGTGGCCATCGCGCCAGCAGGTCCGCCCCGGCTATTTCCTCAGCCCCTGGCCCGCCTCGTCCCTCGCGGCGCTCCCGGCGACGGAGATCGGCATCCGGGGCTCGTCCCTGACGGCCATCGACACGGCGGTCGCCCTGGCGCAATCCCACGGCGCCTTCGTTCGCCGCGACGACCGGCTGAGCTACGAGCCCGCAGCGCAGACCGAAGGCTTCCGCATCACCATGATGTCGCGCAAGGGTCTGCTGCCGGAGGCCGACTTCTACTTCCCTCTACCGCACGCCCCGCTGGCCCTGTGCACGCCCGAGGCGATCGCCGCCCTTGTGGACCGGGGCCCCGCCGGCCTGCTCGACGCCGTCTTCGACCTGTTCCGACGGGAGCTGATCGCCCTCGACCCGGCCTACGCCGCCGAGACGGGCCTCGCCGACGCCTCGCTGGAGACGTTCGCCGAAGCCTATTTCGCCCGACGCGCCGCCGCCGACCCCTTCGTCTGGGCCGCCGCCAACCTGGAGGAGGCGAAGGCGAACCACGCCGCCGAAATCACCGTGGCCTGGCGCGACGCCATCCTGCGCATGCACGAGGTCGTGGCCGTCATCGTCCCGCACCTCGACGCCGAACAGTTCGACCGCTTCGGCCGCGCCTTCAAACCGGTCTTCGTCGACATCTATGCCGGCGTACCCCACGAATCGATCGAGCGCATGCTGGCCTTGCACGCCGCCGGCAAGCTGGAGGTCTTGGCGCTGGGCGACGACCACGCGATCGACACCCATCGCCCCGAGGGAGGCGCGACGGTCACCCTGGGGCGGTCCACCCGCCATTTCCCCATCTTCATCGAGGCGACGGGCCAGCGCGCGCTCAGCGCCATCCAGTTCCCCTTCCTGTCGCTGCTGGAACAGGGGATCGTCCGCGATCAGGTGGCCAACGACGCCCCGGACGTCGTGCGCGGCATCGCCGTCGACGCCCTGTTCCGCCCCGTCGACGCGCCCCTGCCCATGGACCGGCTCTTCTGTCTCAGCCTGCCCTTCCTCATGGGCCGCCACCCGTTCGCGCAAGGGATCACCAGTTCGCACGAGATGGGCGGGATCGTCGGCCGCCGTCTGGCGTTTGTGCTCGATACCGCAAAGCCTGTTTCCGATCGGGGGACGGCGGCGGCCTGACGCGAGGCTGAATGAGACTGTTTGCGATCTACATCGGCGGCGAGCACCCCGGCGCCAATATCGAGGTCCACGACATGCGCTTCGTCGTCGCCCCCACGATCGAGGCGACCTATCCGACCCTGCTGTCCCAATGGTGGGGCAAGGCCGGCAGCCTCCATGTCGATTGCTGGTCCGAGATCGCCCACGCCGACGGCTACGAGATCAGCCTGCGTCCCGAACGGTTCGAGGGTCCCGAGCGGCTCTACTACGTCAACCTCGGCGGCTATGACGGCGTCAACTTCGCCGAACAGCACCGCAACGTCTTCGTCGTCGCCGATGACCTCAAGGCCGCCAAGGCCCGCGCCATCCAGCGCGCCACCGACTGGACCGACGCCCACCGCGACGAGATGTACGAGGCGGAACAGGCTTTCGCGCTCGATGACGCCGCCCAGGCCCAGCGCCTGCACATTCACCTGACGCCCAGCCTGATGTGCGGCGACCCGGCCTTCACCTGCCACTATACGCCGATACGGTGAGATTAGACGGCTCGAGACCGTATGCTTTCGCCGTAAGGCAGGCTTGACGGCGCCCACCCAGTAGCGCGGATTCGAACGTCCGCTATCGGCTTGAGCAGGTCTGTCCGCTTCCGACCCATTGCAGACGTTCAAGGCTTCATCCGACGCCGTTGCAACTCGCTGAAAGAACCCTGCGGGTTTCATAGTCGATCGACATCGTCACTACAGAGCAGCCACCGTCGAAAATGACGGGAAACGGCTCGTCGATGTGAATGTCGTGGTGTCCACGGCGTAACTCTTCCTCGGTGGGTTGTGCGGCTGGCCCCAAGTCCTCCAACCCGTTCCGGGTGTATCGGGACGTCCGCCAGTCAGACGGATGTAGTTCAATCGGAGGCCCGAAGATCGCCTCTACAACCGGCCTGCCATCGATCTCGACTAGCCGATAGTAGCGGGCGTATTCACGGACTGGCTTAGGGACGCCGCCTCCCATGCGCCTTCTCGTGGGCAGAACATCCGTCAGGTCAAGCGAGGCCTCAAACCGCTCGGCCCAATCGCGGCTCAGCGTCAGCGTCCCAACAACGCCCTCGTTGCCCGAAGCGCACGCCGTCAGCGCACACAGGATAACTGCCATCGTCAGCGTTTTCATCCGCTGAACAAACGCGCACCTCGGCCCTTGCGCAAGTGCGCTACGTAGAAGGTCCGCTTCCCACCCCAAGCGGACGTCACGAAGAGCTGGGCGGCCAGTCGAACCAACCCTCGGGACCGATATCATCTTCGACCCACTCTGGCAGTCCGAACGCCTCCGACAACAAGAGAGAACGAAGCTGACCGGGAGGGCCCACTGACCATGAGAAGTGCCAGCCGCCCCAACGGCGGTTCCCTTGTGTCAGGTCGTAAGCCGTTGTTGGACCATCAGGCCGCGCATCCCCACGCCCGTTCGAGAGGCGGACTTCGCTGTCAAGAAATCGGGGAGCGAGCCATAGGCAAGGATCTGCCAGTAGGGCCGTCAGTCTGCGGTTGCCGCGTGGCGAAAGTCGAACCGCTCGCCAATCGGTCCATTGTTGCTCCTGCCACCCCGGAGCCGTCCCTGAGCGTGCATGGATTTCCCATCCATCGGCTGATTGCCTGCCCACGACCTCTCTCACCGTCGGATCGGTCGTAAGGCCGCCCGGAAAAGCAGTGAAGCGGACGGACGCGGTTGGAGCGCGGGTCGCCCATGGGATGCTGTGCGTCTCGTTCGCCCACTCCGACCGGATGTCTTCCCACCGTCCGTCGTCCGGATCGTTGTTCAGATGCGTCGGAAGGCTGGCGAGATCTATGTTCCTCCAGGCCGGGCATTGAGAGGCGGACCGAATATCCGGGCCGCGATGACAGGCGGATAGCAAGGCCAGGCTGACCGCCACCAACGCCGATGCCTTCACCATTGACGAGCCTCCACAAGCGAAAGGCTATTGTCCTCTTATCCATAGAGCAATGTCCGCTTCCCACCCTCATCAGACATTCAGATTGTCTGCTACGCGCTTGAACGACCGCTTCTGACGCATCGTCATGCCACCGTCCGGGCATGACCTCGGACACGCAGCTCGAACCGCTCTCGCTCGTCGGTCTCGACGGAAACTATCTGGATCATGCCCGGCGGGAGTATCTCTCCGGAGTGAAGGCGACGACCGTCTGTCAGCGGTACGGCATGTCGCTCAGTTCCTTCCGGGCGCACGCGCGGGCCGGGGGCTGGCGGCGGATGGACCAGCCCCAGTGCGAGGCGCCGCCCGAGTTCGGCGAATACCATCCTGACGACAACGTCAGCTTCGCCGACCTGGCCGACCAGGCGTTCCTCAACATCCGCCGGGCGCTGGGGGCGGGCAGGGCCTCGGAGGCCTCGACCTGGATGCGCGTCTACGACAGCCTCGCCGACCGCGCCCGCTCCGAGGTCATGGCCGCCCTGCCCGAGATCGCGACGCCTGTGCTAGAGTCCAATCGGGAGCCGCTGAGACTGACGGCGACGGAAGATACGAACATCAACGATTCGAATACGTTGATCGAGACTTCAGACATCGTGTCGGAGAAGTTGGACTCCCTGGACTCGGCGCCCTCAGAGTCCAAATCCTAGGGCTCGTACCGCACCAGCGGCGTATCCCCCCGCAGATACAGGGGGTGTTTCGGGCTCCCGTCGCCATTGGTCCCGAAGCACCACAGCTCAACCCCGTCCGCCCGCATCGCCTCGATCAGGGCCCGCCCCGCCGGGACCAGGGCCTTGTTGAGCTTGCCGTGGCACAGGACGACCCGACCGGCCCACGCCGCCGCCCTGCGGATCGCGGGCAGGTTCTCGGGCGACGACGCCTCCACCCCCGGCGCCAGCAGCATCTTCGGGTCTGTGGCCCGGTAGTCGCCGACGTTGGCCTTGACCATGGCGTCGAACCCCTCCCTCTGGGCGAAGGTCCACTCCCGCGCGCAGGTCGGGTCGTTGACGCTGGCGTCCGCCGTCGACGGGTTCATGCCCACGAACAGAATGTACCGCTCGGGAAACTCAGGCCCCAGCCAGCGCCGCATCAGCTGCCGATATCGCCCGTCCTCGCTGAAGGTCGCATCCCCGTTGACGCCAGGCATCAGCGACAGCCGCACCTTGCCGCCGGGGTCGTGCTTGTCCGCCGTCACGCCCGCTCCGACGCCTTCGCCGCGTCCCACAGCCCGTCCATCTCGGCCAGGTCAGACTGGTCCGGCGTCCGCCCGTCCTTCGCCAGCTCCGCCTCGATGAAGCCGAACCGCCGCACGAATTTGGCGTTGGCCCCGCGCAGGGCGTCCTCCGGCTCCACCCCCAGCTTCCGCGCCAGGTTGGCCACCACGAACAGCAGGTCGCCCATCTCCTCGCGCGCCTTGTCCAGGTCGCCGGCGGCGATCTCGGCCCGCAGCTCGGCGACCTCCTCGTCCAGCTTGGCGAAGACCTCGTCGGTCGAGGGCCAGTCGAACCCGACCCGCGCCGCCCGCTTCGTCAGCTTCGCCGCCCGGTGCAGGGCGGGCAGGCCCACCGGCACGTCGTCCAGCACCCCGTGCTGGGCCTTGGACGCCCGCTCCGCCGCCTTGATGTCCTCCCACCGCAGCTTCTGGGCCGGGCCGTCGGGCTGGGCGGCCTCGTCGGCGAAGACGTGAGGGTGACGCCGGACGAGCTTGTCGCACATGGCCTCGGCCACGTCGTCGTAGGCGAACAGCCCCTGTTCCTCGGCCATGCGGGCGTGGAAGACCACCTGGAACAGCAGGTCTCCCAGCTCGGTCTTCAGCTCGCCCATGTCGCCCCGCTCGATGGCGTCGGCGACCTCATAGGCCTCCTCGATCGTATAGGGGGCGATGGTCTGGAAGGTCTGTTCCACGTCCCAAGGGCAGCCCCCTTTCGGGTCGCGCAGCCGGACCATGATCTCTTTCAGCCGCTCGGTGGGGCTCATGCCTCCCGCGCCTCCAGTTGACGCCGGATCTCGTCGTGCCGCGCCGGGGTCAGGGGATAGTTTCTCAGCAGCAAGGCCGCGCTGGCCAGCAACAGGCCGGGAAGGGCGATGAACAGGACCTGGAGAATCAGCAGCGCGCTGTCGGTGTTCCCCCCGGGCGGCGGCACGGCCTGGAAGCCGACCCACTGCAGGATCAGGTAGGGGATCAGGGCCACGACGTGCCCGACCTTGGTTGTCGCCGAAAGGATGGAGAACATCAGCCCCGTCCGATCCACGCCCGTCTCCAGCCGCACCTCGTCCCCCACGTCCGCCATCATGGCCCTGAGCAGGAACAGCCCCGCCGCATAGGGCAGGCCCGCAATGAACATGGCCACGGCCGTTACCGCGAAGTTCCCGCCCGGAACCAGCGTCGCCCCGGTGTAGAAGGCCGCGAACACCAGACTGGCCACGGACAGCGCCCTGTCCTTGCCGATCTTCGTCGCCAGCCAGGCCCAGAACGGCGCCCCGATCAGCCCGGCCACAAAGTAGAGCAGCATGAACAGGCTCGCCTCGGTGTGATCGTACCCCTTGATCTGGCCGAAGAAGAAGAACAGCAGCGATCCCGTAATACCCGGCGCGACGCCCAGAACGACATCGGCCAGCAGCAGCTTCCGGACCGCCTTCCGCTTGAACAGCTCCAGATAGGCGCCGAGGCCGCCGTGGGGCTGGGCGCCCGCATTCACCGGCTCCGGCACCGCCAGGAAGGCCAGACCAATGGTCACCGGCAGGGCGATCAGGATGGCCCAGCCCATGATCCGGACCCCGTCGGCGTAGTCGCCGATCCCTATCTGAATCACCACCGTCGGCAGGATCAGGATCAGGATCACCCCGATGATGTTGAAGACCTGCCACCAGCCATAGACCCGGCTCCGCTGGTCATACTGAGGCGCGAGCACCGCCGCCCAGCCCAGCTGCCCCAGCGTCCCGATCGAGAAGCCGAGATAGAGCACCAGCAGCCAGGCGAACAGATAGACCGGCCCGGCGCCCGGCTGGACCACCACGAACATCATGAAGGCCGCCAACATCAGGATCGGCGTCGACAAGGCCATCCAGGGCCGGTAGCGGCCGAACTTCGTCTTCGTCCGGTCCATGGCCCAGCCGATGAAGGGATCGAAGGTGATGTCGATCAGCCGCACCGCCATGAAGACCGTGGCGACGACGCCCAGCTCCAGCCCCACATGGGTGGCGTAGAACTCTGGCAGGGTGACCGGCAGGGCGACGCCGAACGCGGCCAGCGGCAGGCAGACGGCGGAGAACGCGGCGAGGACCGCGTTGCTGCGGCGTGGCGCTTCGGGTGCGTCGGACATAGCAGGATCCAGCGGCGGCGCCTCGACTCGGCGACGGCGCACCATGCCCGTTTTTGGCGCGTCGGGAGAGGGGCCTTGCTTGCGCCGCCACCGTCAGGCTTCCTCCTCGCATGCGGATGGGGATCCTGGGAACACTGGTTGCGGCGGCTCTGGTCTGGAGCCTGCCTGGCATCGCGGCGGCGCAGGGCCGATGCGAGACCCAACGAGCCATCTGGGCCGATCAGGCGGTGGCCAACGCCATCTCCCTCTATTCGCTGGAATGGACGCCGTTCGGCGCGCCAGAAGTGGGCTGGGGCGCCTATCTGCCCTTGCTGCAGAAGGAGCTCGGGACGGATTGCGAGCCGGGGACGTCGGACTTCGCTGCGGCGCTGGCGGGCTTTCAGGCGCGGTTTGGGCTGCCGGAGACGGGGGCGTTCGATCAGGCGACCTTCGAGGTGCTGAAGGGCGTGCTGCAGGAACGGAGACCGTTCGTGATGGCTCGGGTCCGAGATGAATGCCCCGATCCGCCGCCGCTTAGGGAGCTCGGCTATCTGGAGGCGCCTGAGGAGCATGCGGACCGGCTGACGCGGCTGCTGCGCCGTGACGTGCTTGAGGCCTATCGCCGGATGGTGGCCGCCGCCCGCTACGAGGTTCCAGAGGTGCGGAACGATCCGGAGTTGCTGCAGATCTTCTCGGGCTTCCGAGACCCGGAGGCGGATGCGGCCCGGTGTGCGGCGGAGCGGAACTGCGACGGGCTCAGGCGGGCGGTGTGTTCGCCTCACCGAACGGGTACGGCGGTGGATCTGTATGTGGGGCAGCTGCTGGGGATGGGGGTCGACAGCACCAATCCGGCCAGCCGCCAGCATATGAGCCAAGGGGCGACCTATCGCTGGCTTGTCAGGAACGCCGGGCGGTTCGGGTTCGTGCCCTATATCTACGAGCCCTGGCATTGGGAGTGGGTCGGGCCGTGAGGGCTTTGACCGAGGGCGAGCGGCGGCTGGCTAGGAGCGAGTTCGGCGAGGCGCTGGACCTCGATAGGATCCGCCTGGCCCGTACGCCTTGGCCGTTCGATCGGGCGTTCGTGCCCGGGCGCTGGTTCCGGTTGGACTGGATCCTGTGGCCGGGGAGGGGGCTTCCGGCCGACTTCGCTGTGGCTCCGGTGAGGCTGCAGTCGGTCTTCATCCATGAGCTGGTTCATGTCTGGCAGGCGCAACAGGGGGTGAATCTGCTGGCGGGGAAGCTCCGGGCGGGGGACGGGCCCTCGGCCTATGGGTATCCGAAGGCGCCGTGCGGGTGGGATCAGCTGAATATCGAACAGCAGGCGATGGCGGTGGAGCATCGGTTCAAGGCCGGGCGGGGGCTGAGGGTCCCGGAGGAGGCGGCCCTGTACGGCGGCCTTTGCCCAATCGGATCGAAATCCGTCTAGGGGACTTGAACCGGGCGAGGGGATCGCTAAATCTGTCACTGCAATAGTTGCAGAAAGAATAGGAACGACCGATGACCAAGGTGCTGGTTCTCTATCATTCGACCTATGGCCACATCGAGCAGATGGCGGAAGCCGTCGCTGAAGGGGCTGCGTCCGTCGACGGCGTGTCGGTCGACATCCGCCGCGTGCAGGAGACGGTGCCGGAAGAACTGGCGATCCAGTCCCACTACAAGCTGGACCAGAAGGCGCCCATCGCCGACGTCAACGAACTGGAAAACTACGACGCCATCATCGTCGGGGCCGGGACCCGGTTCGGCACGGCGGCGGGCCAGATGCGGAACTTCTGGGACCAGACCGGCGGCGTGTGGTTCCAGGGCAAGCTGGTCGGTAAGGTAGGCGGGGCCTTCACCTCGTCGGCGACCCAGCACGGCGGCAATGAGACGACCCTGATCGGGCTGATTCAGACCCTGCTGCACCACGGGATGGTGGTCGCCGGCCTGCCCTATGCCTTCCAGGGCCAGATGACGCTCGAGGAGATCTCGGGCGGCTCGCCCTATGGCGCGACGACCATCACGGGCGGCGACGGCTCGCGTCAGCCGAGCGCCAACGAACTGGCCGGCGCCCGTCACCAGGGCGAATACATCGCCGGACTGGCCAAGAAGCTGAAGGCCTGATCGTCATGCGTCAGCCCGCCGTCTTCTTCGGCCACGGATCGCCGATGAACGCTCTGGGCGGTCCCTATGCGGAGGGCTGGCGCGCGGTCGGCGAGGCCATCGGCAAACCGAAAGGCGTCGTGATGGTCTCGGCCCATTGGGAGACGCGCGGGCTGGGCGTGACGGCGCAGCCGCACCCCGAGACCATCCACGACTTCGGAAACTTCGGCCCGGAGCTGCATGCGATGCAGTATCCGGCGCCAGGGTCGCCCGAGCTGGCGCGGCGCGTGGCCAAGCTGGTCGCGGCCCAGCCGGTCGAGATGTGGGGACTGGATCACGGGACCTGGTCGGTGCTGGTTCATGTCTGGCCCGACGCCGATGTGCCGGTCGTGCAGCTGTCGCTTAATCGCGAGCTGACGGCACGTCAGCACTATGAGCTGGCGAAGCGGCTGAGGCCCCTGCGCGACGAAAGCTATGTCATCGCTGGCAGCGGCGACTTCGTCCACAACCTGCGGACCTGGAAGCGGGACGGCGGCGACGCCTATCCGTGGGCGACCAGTTTCAACGAGGCGGTGAAGTCGGCGTTCGAGCGCGGCGATCACGACGCCCTGATCGACTGGGTCGATCTGGCCGAGGACGCCCAACTGAGCGTGCCGACGGACGAGCACTATCTGCCGCTGCTCTATGTGGCGGCGCAGGCGGAAGAAGGCGAGCCGGTCGCCTTCTTCAACGACGTGATCGAGGGTGGTTCGATCTCGATGACGGGCGTGCGGATCGGCTGATCCATTATCCGTGCATTCCAGCGAAGGCTGGGATCCCGATCACGAATTCAGGCGGCCGGGATAGCACGCCGGTCTCTTGGCCCTGACGACGGAGTCTTCCATCTGGACCCCAGCATTGGCTGCTCCGCGCCGCCCTTCGGGTCGCTGGGGTGCACGGAGAGGAGGAGAGGAGATGCCGGCGTTTGGTCCGTTTCGTCATGACGAAATTCAGGGTGACGAAACGTGACGAAACGGACGAACCGTTTCCTCAGAACGCGATAAATCAAAGACTTATCAGACAATCCTGAAAACAGCGTTCAGGCCGATTGGACGAAACAATCCCTTGCGGATGCGGTTTTCAAAGACCCAGCTTGGCAGATGGTCGCCACCCTTCTGTTTCGCAAGAGCCAGGCAGGAAAATAATCTCACGATCCGTCGCGAGCATGCGGTCCAGCCGCTATTGTCCGCTGACGTCCTTGCCGCAGTTGCTGCAGGTCTTGCCGGGGAAGGACGTGTAGCCGGTCATTTCCCGCGTCCCGATGGTCATCTTCTGACGTACGATCTGGTGCCCACAGTGGACACAACGAAACCAGAATCCGCCCGCCCCGACGGCGATGATGCTGACGAGCATGAGCGGATACCAAAACCCGCCCAACACGAATGGGCCGATCAGGCCCATGGCTACAAGCCAGATGCACCCGAGCGCCAGAAAGACGTAGTAGTTTTCCCGCACAGATCAGGCCGCCTCGGCCATCTCCACCAGTTGCTGGATCGCGACATAGTCGGTCTTGCCGGTGCCCAGGACAGGCAGCATGGGCACCTTCACGATCTTCTTCGGGACCGCCAGTTCGGGGGCGCCGTGTTCGCGCGCCCATTCGGCGATGCGGGCGACGTCGGCGTCCTTGCGCTCGGTGACCAGAACCAGCTTCTCGCCCTTCCGGCTATCGGCGATGGAGATGACCGCGTGGCGGTTGTCGGGCCAGACGGCCTGGACCAGGCCCTCGACGGCGCTGAGGGACACCATCTCGCCGCCGATCTTGGCGAACCGCTTCACCCGGCCGAGGATGGCGATGTAACCCTCCGGGTCGATGTCGACGATGTCGCCGGTGTCGTGCCAGCCGCCGTCCAGCGGATCGATCTTGGTCGGGTCTTCCGGCGACATATAGCCGGCCATGACGTTGGGGCCGCGCAGGAACAGGCGTTTGCCCTCGGTGATGCCCTCGACCGCCTCCAGGCGCGCCTCCATGCCGGGCAGAATCTGGCCGACGGTGCCGGGCCGGTTGCGGTCGGGGTGGTTCACCGCGACCACCGGGGCGGCCTCGGTCGCGCCATAGCCTTCGAGCAGCTTCACGCCGCCGAACTTGGTATTGAACAGGTGGTGGGTCTCGTCGCGGACCTTTTCGGCGCCGCCGACCACGAATTGGAGCGTGCGGAAGTCGTCAGGCGAGGCCACGCGCGCCCACTGGTTCAGGAAGGTGTCGGTGGCGAACAGGATCGACGCCTTCACCTCGGCCAGCAGGGAGACGATCTGTTTGCCGTGCAGGGGCGAGGGATACTGGAAGGCCTTCATGCCCTGCAGCAAGGGCAGGATGACGCCGCCGGTCAGGCCGAAGCAGTGGAAGGTCGGCAGGGGGTTGAACATCACCCAGTCGGGGTCGAGGTCGATGTGGGTCGCGACCTGTCGCGCATTGGCCACGAGGTTCCTTTGGCTCAGCAGCACGCCCTTGGGCGCGCCGAAGCTGCCGGAGGTGAAGAGGACCACGCCCGGGTCCGACGGCGCGGTCTTTGTCCGGAAGCGACTGGGCATCAGGCCGGCCATCAGGCCGAACAGCTTGTCCTGAAGCCCGATCGTGGCGCGGACGTCGTCCAGCCAGACGACCTCGGCAGACTGGCCCAGGGCCTCGATCAGGTCTTCGAGTTTCGCCTGTTCCACGAAGCGTCTGGCGCAGAGAATCTTCTTCAGGCCCGAGGCCTGGATCGCCGCCTTCAGGTTCCGCTCGCCGGAGGTGAAGTTCAGCATGACCGGAACGCGGTTGAAGGCGTGCAGGCCGAAGAAGGTGACGACTACGCCCATGGAGGAGGGCAGTAGGATGCCGACCCGCTCCTTCGGCTCGGTCATCGCGGCGATCTTGCGGCCCAGGACGAAGGCGGCGCGGATCAGGCCGGTGTAGGTGAGGGGCTTGCGGTCCTGGTCCTCCAGGATCTCCTTGTCGCCGTACCGGGCGCGCGCCGCGATCAGGGCGTCGAACAGGGACTCTTCGCCTGCCGATGGGTCGAGGCCGGGCCTAAGCAATACGCGTCTCCTCCGGAGGGCTTCGCGTCGCCCCCTCGCTGTCAGGGAGCGCAACCTAGTTAAGCGCCGGAGCGATGAAAAGATGCGTTACGGGGCGTGAGGCCTTGGGGGGGGCGAATGGTGTCGAGCGACAGGGTCGCTTGGTCGCCAAGCCGAACTATCAGCGACTTCCGCTTCCGACCCATTGCGGACCTTGGAGCGTTACCCCTCGACGATGGGGATCGGCTTCCGCTTGCTGTAGAGCCATAGCCCAAGGACCGCTAACCCGCCGAACATGACGGCCTGAATGGCGAGGATGACCGGCACCATTATCAGCGGCAGGATAGAGACGAGAATGGCGCCGTTTCCTCCTACTGGCTCACCATTTAGGGTGGGCGGAACCCCTGCGGCCAGCGAGATCACGGTGACGAGAGCGAATAGCGGCAGAAAGATCACCCCAGCCCCAAGGAAATAGCCCGTCGCTACCAGTTTGAACGCTCGGCCCGGCTTTAGCTGCCCGCCCGTTGTTCTCAGTTCCACGGTTTCCCCCTATCGATCCACGATGAAAAGTTAGCCTAGGGTAAATCCGCTTTCCACCCGTTGCGGAAGTCGACTGGTGGTTCATCATCATCGCATGACAACCAAGCTCCTTCTCGCTCTGTCGCTCGTGTCCGGTCTGAGCGGCTGCGTCACGGGCACGGCTCTGGAACGCTGCCAAGCAGCTGCTGCAAAACATGGCTACAGGCTCGGCCCGTCCGATCGAAGCGAGATCGTGATCGACGCCGAGGCATTGACCGAGGTTTGGTTGCAGACAGCGCGGCGAGAGGCTGCACAATGCACTGTCCGGGAAAACCGCCTCGTTTTCCTGCAGGTCGGCGACCGCGTGCTTGTCCGCCGATAAGGAACGCCCGTTAGCCACCATTGGCGGTCCTTCGGCAGGTCTTCTCCCCGGCTCGGCATCGATGTCCACTCCCGACCCGTTGCACACATTCGCGGTCTGATTCATCCGCTTATCCATTCGCCGACGCTCGCGCCTGCAGTCCCAGAAGGTCCAGAGCGGCTCAACGTCAGCGTGGCGACCTTCTCCGACTGAATGCCGGTTTCCCGGATAACTACGGAGATGAGAGGGCAGCGCGGCGTCCCTTCCGAGGACCGGGGTTTCCAGGCGTTTTCGAGAAAAGATCTAGCCCGACAACCGCGTCCACCTCTCGCTCAACAGACGACGGTGTCTCGCAAGCTTCACTTTTTGAAGCCATCCGACGGTGCCTAATCCCGAGATTGCGATCAGCGCGACGATCTGCAAAACAAGGATTTCTATAGGGGGATCAACATGAAAGCCGTTATCGTCGCCGCCGCCATGGCGGGTCGCTCAAATCTGCACGCCCTGCGCGCTCAGTCAGTGCACTGCATATTATGACCGGCGTCGCAGCTGTTTGGGGTCTAGCACTGCCGGCAGCCGCGCAAACGCTGCCGACAGCAAACACAACTACGCCGACCAGCATCGGCACAACCTCGGCGGTTCTCGGGGGGAGCGTCCCCAGCGACGGCGGTGCAACCGTTACAGCGAGGGGCGTGGTTTATTCTGCGTCCACCTCGACACCGATCATCGGGGGAAGCGGCGTCACAAATGCGCCGAACGGGTCCGGCACAGGCAGCTTTTCCGCCACGGCCGGCGGGCTGACGGCTAATACGCAATACACCGTCCGGGCCTACGCCACCAACAGTGTGGGGACCAGCTATGGGGCTGGGCTCACCTTCCGGACAACGCCCCCTCCGCTGAACACCAGCACCGCTCAAACGAACGTCGCATGCAACGGCGGATCGAATGGCGTGGCCGCCATATCCGCCTCAGGCGGAACCACTCCGTACAGCTATCTGTGGTCCACTGGCGCGACGACCAGCATAATCACCGGCAGGATGGCCGGCACTTACTCGGTCACTGTGACGGACTCGACGCCAGGCACCGCACTAACCGCAACTCGAAGCATCACAATAGTCCAGCCCAGCGCGCTGGTGGCTAACGCGTCGAGCACCGATACAACGGGCGCATCCACCAACGACGGAACCGCAACTGTAACTGCGTCCGGCGGCGCCGGAGGCTATTCCTACAGCTGGAATTCGGGTCAGAGCACACGATCAATCTCTGGCCTTGCACCAGGTTCGTACACAGTGACCGTGACCGACGCCAACTCATGCGAGCGTGACGCCACCACGACCGTGTCAGCGTCTGCCCCCGCGGACATTACGCCGCCGACGGTGAGTTCGACCACGCCCAGTTCGTCAGGCCCCTCAGCCAACACGACAGAGACCTTTACGGTCTTGTTCAGCGAGACTGTCTCCGGTGTCGATATCTCAGATTTCGTGCTGACCAGCACGGGCACCGCTGGCGGAACAATCGCATCAGTCACCGGATCCGGCTCAACCTATAGCGTCGTCGTCAACAGCATCACGGGCGACGGCACTCTAAGGCTCGACCTCAAATCGAGCGGCACAGGCATTCAGGACAGTGCATCTAACCCGATTGCGGGCGGATACACGAGCGGCTCGTCGCGGACTGTTGGCCAGCCCGCCCCGCCAGTCACCCCAGCCCCTGTTCCGACGCTGTCCGAGTGGGCAATGATCCTCCTTGGAATGGTTCTGGCCGGCGGAGCGGCACTCTACATCCAGCGTCGGCGCTTCACGGCGTGACGATCCACGCCTGACTTGAACGGCTCCGCTGGCGACGGCGGGGCCGTTTCCATGTCTGCTTCCCACCCCTGACTGACGTTGACGACGTCCGATTTCGGCGCCGAGATCGGCTTCGGCTTCCGACCCATTGCGGGCATTGAAAAAGGATTAGGCGCCCCTCGGCTTTCGGCTCATTCGCCCGATCAATATGCCTCCGACGAGCGCACAGCACGCAATCAATCCGCCAAAGATCAGAGGCCTTCGATCTGAAGGAGGCGTGTCCATCCCCAGCATCGTAAGTTCTCCCGGGGTGAGTTGCCTGATAACGCGGCTCTTTAGGGCATCGTCTTCGATTTCGTTCGGGCCGAGCATTCCTCGGACCACGAGCCGACCATTCGCATTACGGGCGTAGAACAATCCGACCTTGTGGAAGTCTGGAAATACTGCGCGGTCGCATTGCACTTCGAGACCATCGAGGTCGTAGATGATAACCCCTATACCGGCGTTGCCCTTGAATGAGGTCCGAGGCAGAACCCTTACTTCAAGACCTCGGGCACTCTCGACAAGTCCCACAACCCTCCCCACGAAAATCGTATCGGCCTCCTCCCAATAGCGGTTTTGATTGGTTTGCCGAAGGCGTTCGTAGGCGTGCGCTTCGCTCTCTCCGGCGTTTCGTGGAACGGCATAGCTGCACGCTTCTGCCGTGCTTGACGCAAGCCAGCACAAGAACAGAAGTCCGAAGATTGGGAGCGCGCGAAGCATTTGGTCATCCTCCGTCA
Source organism: Brevundimonas sp. NIBR11 (assembly GCF_027912535.1). Taxonomy (NCBI): domain Bacteria; kingdom Pseudomonadati; phylum Pseudomonadota; class Alphaproteobacteria; order Caulobacterales; family Caulobacteraceae; genus Brevundimonas; species Brevundimonas sp. NIBR11. The sequence goes on from NZ_CP115465.1 coordinate 1,395,431, forward strand.
CACGCGACGCTATGGTCAACGTCCGCATTCCACCCTCAGCAGAAGTCGAAATAGTCCGTTTTCGGCGCTGTCACGTTGCCTATCCGCAACCCGTCACACCCCGTGACTTGCCTTCCGGGGACGGAACGACGACATACCGGCTTCAAGTCCCTGGAGCCCGGCCCGCCTCGATGGTCACCCTCATCGACACCCTGACGCGGAAACCGTCCGAACTGCGTCACCCCGAGAAGCAGAACCGGCCGGAATCCGTCGTGCTGAAGAAGCCCGAGTGGCTGAGGGTCAAGGCGCCGGGGTCGGGCCAGTACAACGCCACCAAGGACATCGTCCGCTCCAAGGGACTGGTCACCGTCTGCGAGGAGGCGGCCTGTCCGAATATCGGCGAGTGCTGGAGCCAGAAGCACGCCACCCTGATGATCATGGGCGACACCTGCACGCGGGCCTGCGCCTTCTGCAACGTCAAGACGGGTTTGCCCCAGCCGCTGGATCCGGAAGAGCCGGGCAAGGTCGGTCTGGCCGTGTCGCAGTTGGGCCTGAACCACGTCGTGATCACCTCGGTGGACCGGGACGACGTGTCGGACGGCGGAGCGGCCCACTTCGCCGAGGTCGTGCGCGAGATCCGCCTGCAGGCGCCGCAGACCACTATCGAGATCCTGACGCCCGACTTCCTGAGGAAGGATGGCGCGGCCGAGGTGATGATCGATGCGGCCCCGGACGTGTTCAACCACAACCTGGAGACCGTGCCGCGGCTCTATCTGAAGATCCGGCCCGGCGCGCGGTACTTCCACTCCCTGCGCCTGCTGCAGATGGTCAAGGAGCGCGACCCCAACCAGTTCACCAAGTCCGGCATCATGGTCGGTCTGGGCGAGACCAAGGAGGAGGTCATGCAGGTCATGGACGACATGCGCTCCGCCGGCGTCGACTTCATCACCATCGGCCAGTACCTGCAGCCGACGCGGAAACACGCGGCCATCGACCGGTTCGTGACGCCCGAAGAGTTCAAGGCCTATGAGGCGATCGCCCGGGCCAAGGGTTTCCTGATGGTGTCGTCATCGCCGCTGACGCGGTCGTCCCACCATGCGGGCGACGACTTCGCCCGGCTGAAGGCCGCGCGCTTGGCGCACACGGGACGCTGATCGCGGATTGGCCGTCCACCGCGTCACCCGAGTTCTGCCGTACACCCCCGCCCAGCTCGCCGATCTGGTGGCGGACGTGGAGGCCTACCCGCGCTTCGTGAAGTGGGTGACGTCGATGCGCGTCTGGAACCGGCGCGAGGAGGCCGAGGGCGTATCTCTGGTGGACGCCGAGGCGGCCGTGGGGTTTGCCTTCATGAAGGAGCGGTTCTCGACCTGGGTGCGGCATGACCGGAACCTGCCAAGGGTCGAGGTCGGGCTGCTGCGCGGGCCATTCAGGCATCTGAAGAACCGCTGGGACTTCGTGGAGACGCGTGATGGGACCCGGCTGGAGTTCATGATCGATTTCGCCTTCAGGAGCCCGATCCTGAATGCGACGCTGAGCGCGAACTTCGATCTGGCCGTCGGCAAGCTGATCGAGAGTTTCGAGGCCGAGGCCAGACGCCGATACGGGACGCCGGGATGACGGATTTCGACTTCGACGCCGTCGTGGTGGGGGCGGGGGCCGTGGGCCTGGCCTGCGGTCGGGCGCTGTCGAAGCGGGGGCTGACGGTGCTGGTGCTCGAGAAGGAGCCGCACATCGGTCAGGGCGTGTCGTCGCGCAACTCCGAGGTCATCCACGGCGGGCTCTACTATGCGACCGGGTCGCTGAAGGCGAAGTTCTGCGTCGAGGGACGGCGCGCGCTGTACGCCTATCTGGACAGCCACAAGATCGACTACCGCAAATGTGGGAAGCTGGTCGTGGCGACACAGGAGGACGAGGTCGGGCTGATCGAGGCTATCTTCCAGCAGGCGACGACGAACGGCGTCGAAGGGCTGGAGCATCTCAGCGGCGAACAGGCGCGGGCGATGGAGCCCGAGCTGAACGCCCACGCCGCCATCCTGTCGCCCGAGAGCGGCCTGTTCGCCAGCCACGACTACATGCTGGCCCTGGAAGGCGAGATCGAGGACGGCGGCGGATCGGTCGTGGTCTCCACGCCGTTCGAACGGGCCGAGCCCCTGCCGGGCGGCGGGTTTTCGATCACCGCAGGCGGGGAGGGTGGGGCGACCCTGACCTGCCGCCTGCTGGTCACCGCGCCGGGGCTGCGCGCCCAGGATGTCGCGGGACGGATAGAGGGCTTCCCGGCGGAACACGTCCCCAAGGGCCATTTCGGCAAGGGCGTCTATTTCCGACTGACCGGCAAGGCGCCGTTCGAGCGGCTGATCTATCCGCCGCCCATCGCGGGGGCGCTGGGCACCCACTATCGCAAGGACCTGGGCGGGCAGGCGGTGTTCGGGCCGGACCTCGCTTACGTCGAGACCGAGGATTACTCCGTTGATCCGGCGAAGGCCGAGGGGTTCGCCACCTATATCCGCCGCTTCTGGCCAGGCCTACCCGACGGAGCCCTGACGCCGGACTATGCGGGGATCCGGCCCAAGCTGCATGGCGCGGGCGAGCATCAGCCGGATTTCCAGCTCTATGGACCCGAGGTGCACGGCATCGAGGGGCTGGTGACGCTGTTCGGGATCGAGAGCCCGGGCCTGACCAGTTCACTGGCCATCGGCGAGGCGGTGGCGGAGAGGCTGGCGTGAACGACCTGACCTTCCGCCCGGCGACGCTCGACGATGTCGACCGGCTGCAGGCCTTCGTCCATGCGGCGTATCGCGGCGATAGCGCGCGGAAGGGCTGGACGCACGAGGCGGACCTGCTGGACGGGCAGAGGACGGACGTCGAGGCGCTGCGGGCGATGATCGAGGACCCGACCTATGTCACCCTGCTGGCCGAGCGGGACGGGGGTCTGGCGGGCTGCGTCTCGGTCAACGACAAGGGCGAGGGGCTTTCCTATCTCGGCATGCTGTCGGTCGAACCGGAGCGGCAGGGCGAGGGTCTGGGGCGCAAGCTGATCGCGGCGGCGGAGGCGGAGGCGCGGTCGCGGTTCGGGGCCAGCCGGATGGAGATGACCGTCATCGTCCAGCGGCGCGAACTCATCGACTGGTATATCCGCTGCGGCTACGCCGAGACGGGGGAGACCCGACCGTTCCCCTCCACCGATCCGCGCTTCGGCCTGCCGCGCCGGGATGATCTGGCGTTCGTGGTGCTGGCCCGCGACCTGACCTAGGACGCGCCCGGTCCGGCGATCAGGATGGCCGTGATCACGATCGGCCAGGCCAGTGGCAGGAACAGCAGGATCCAGGACAGCCGCTCCTTCCTGAGCCAGTAGGCGATCCAGGCAAGCACTGGTCCCAATACGATTGCGACCGGGAAGGTCATTGAAGTGTAGATGAAGGTGTAGATCCAGGCGTTCACGCCGGAATCCGAGGCCATCACCGACATCATCCCCATGAAGGCGGCCGGGACGACGGCCAGCACCGCGACGACGGACCCGATGATCAGCCACAGGCGCAGGGTCTTGCTGCGGGGCGGGCGAGGAGTGTCCAGTTCGGTCATGGCGGCATTTGACGCCTTGGGGCGCGACGCGGCAAGCGAAGCGGCATGAAGATCCTCACGCCCCGGCTGACGCTACGCCACGCCCGACCGGATGATCTGGCGGCGATGCACGCGGTGCTGTCCGATCCGCGCGCGACGGCGTGGTGGTCGACGCCGCCGCATGGGTCGCTGGAAGAGACTCGGGTCTGGTTGGACGGCATGATCGCCGGAAACGCGACAGGGTCGGACGATTTCGTCATCGAGCGGGACGGGGAGGTGATCGGCAAGGCGGCTTTTTCGGGCTGCCGGACCTCGGCTACATCCTGCATCCCGAGCATTGGGGTCTCGGGCTGGCGTCCGAAGCAGTGGGGGCGGCCGTGGCGCAGGTGTTCACGACGCGGGAGGTCGATGACCTGACCGCCGACGTCGATCCGGCGAATCAGGCCTCGACCCGGCTGCTGGAAAAGCTGGGGTTCGTGCGGACCGGCTTCGCGGAGAAAACCTGGAATATCGGCGGCGAATGGAAAGACAGTCTCTTCTACGGCCTGACCCGACAGGCCTGGATCGCGCGGCTCGAAGGATCGTCAGCGAGGCCTTGAAGTCCGGAGCGGGTTCAGGCATAAGCCCGCGCTCGCAGGCGGCTCTCCCGAGGGCCGCCGCTTCCTTTTTTGCGTCAGGCCCGCCTCGGGAACCGGCGCCGTATACGAGATGAGACGGACATGGCCGTTCCCAAGCGCAAAGTATCGCCCTCGCGTCGCAACATGCGCCGCGCCCACGACGCCCTCGGCGCCAACCCGTACACCGAAGACAAGGACACGGGCGAGCTGCGCCGTTCGCACCACATCGACCTGAAGACCGGCACCTATCGCGGCCGGCAAGTCCTGACGCCCAAGGAAGACTAGTCTTCTTTCTTCGTCTGACGACCAAACTGTGAAGTTTGCGCCGCGCGGTTCAACCGCGCGGCGTTTTCGTGCGTTATGGCCGCTCAACATCGAGGAGCGTCACCATGATCCGCACCCTTTCCGCCGTCGCCGTCAGCGCCCTGTGGCTCGCAGCCTGCGGCCAACCCGAAGCCACCGAGCCCGCCGCCGCGCCTGAAACACCGGCGCCGACCGCGCCGGCGACCCCGGCGCCCGACGCCAACGCGCTGACCGCCGCTGGATACGGGCCCCTGCGCATCGGCATGACCAAGGCCGAGGTGATCGCCGCCGTGGGCGACAAGTTCAATCCGAGCCTGGTCGGCGGCGCCGAGCCCGAGGTCTGCGACCAGTGGCGTCCGGCCCGCTCGCCCGAGGGCGTGACCGTCATGCTGGAGAACGGCGTCCTGACCCGCATCTCGGTGGCTTCGCCCTCCACCCTCAAGACCGATCGCGGCTTCGGCGTCGGCGACACGGCCGCCGCCATCAAGGCCGCCTATGGGCCGCTGGCCGTCTCGACCCCGCACAAATACGCCCCGGCCCCCGCCGAGGACATCTTCGTCTGGACCACCGGCGGCCCGGCGACGGCCGGCGAATATGTGCAGGATCCGAATGCGCGCGGCATCCGCTACGAGATCGACGGCGCCGGCAAGGTGTCGATCGTCCATGTCGGCGGTCCGTCCATCCAGTTGGTGGAAGGCTGCTCCTGATCCTGCGCTGAGGCGAGTTGGCGATTCGCGGGCGTCGGGCTAAACCCCGACGCCTGCAATCCCACGCTCTCTGAAAGCCTGCCCATGACCGACATCGCCGACATCGTCGCCCGCCAGATCCTCGACAGCCGGGGCAACCCGACGGTGGAAGTGGATGTGATCCTGGAAGATGGTTCGTTCGGCCGGGCCGCCGTTCCCTCCGGCGCGTCCACCGGCGCGCACGAGGCCGTCGAGTTGCGCGACGACGATGCGACCATGTGGGGCGGCAAGGGCGTGCAGAACGCCGTCGACGCCGTCAACGGCGAGATCTTCGACGCCCTGTCGGGCATGGACGCCGAGGACCAGCGACGCATCGACGAGGCCCTGATCACGCTGGACGGCACCGAGAACAAGGGCCGTCTGGGCGCCAACGCCATCCTCGGCGTGTCTCTGGCGGTCGCCAAGGCCAGCGCCATCTCGGTCGGCCTGCCGCTGTTCCGCTATGTCGGCGGCATCTCGGCCCGCGTCCTGCCGACCCCGATGATGAACATCATCAACGGCGGCGCCCACGCCGATAACCCCATCGACATCCAGGAGTTCATGATCCTGCCGACCGGCGCCGAAAGCTTCTCGGAAGGGCTGCGCATGGGATCGGAAATCTTCCACGCGCTGCGCAAGCAGTTGAAGGACGCCGGTCACAACACCAACGTCGGCGACGAAGGCGGCTTCGCTCCCAACCTGGCCTCGGCCGAGGAAGCGCTCAGCTTCATCACCAAGGCGGGTCAGGCGGCCGGCTATCTGGCCGGTGAGGACTTCCACCTCGGCCTCGATGTCGCCGCGACCGAGTTCTTCAAGGACGGCGCCTACAACATGGCCGGCGAAGGCAAGATCCTCGGCGGGGAGGGGATGGTCGCCTACCTCGCCGACCTGTGTGAGCGCTTCCCCATCGTCTCGATCGAGGACGGCTGCGCCGAGGACGATTTCGAGGGCTGGAAGCTGCTGACGGATGCGCTGGGCGAACGCGTCCAGATCGTCGGCGACGACCTTTTCGTCACCAACCCGGCCCGTCTGGCCGCCGGCATCGGCGAGGGTCTGGCCAACTCGATCCTGATCAAGGTCAATCAGATCGGCACGCTGTCTGAGACGCTGGATGCGGTCGATATGGCCCACCGCGCCGGCTACACCGCCGTCATGAGCCACCGCTCGGGCGAAACGGAGGATTCGACCATCGCCGACTTGGCCGTCGCCACCAACTGCGGACAGATCAAGACCGGCTCGCTGGCCCGTTCGGACCGGACGGCGAAGTACAACCAACTGCTGCGCATCGAGGAGATGCTGGGCGACCAGGCGTCTTATTATGGCGACGGCATGCTGCTGAGATAGGCGACTGAGAGGGCGGGCTTCGGCGACGTCCGCCCCTCACCAAACCTGTGCAGAACTAAGGCAAAGCTAGGGTTTGTTAGGCATTTCCGGTCACAAAGGCTCAACTGTGATCCACGCTCAGAAGGAGCGTTCGCGATGCCCGACCGGATGAAACCCTACACGCTGTCCGCATTCCTGTTCCTGCTGGTCGTCTACCTGGGAATCCAGGCGCTGACGGGCGAGCGGGGTCTGCTCAGCGGCGCCGCTCGCGATGCGCGACTGGCCGAGCGCGAGGCGCAACTGGCCGCTCTGACCGAACAACGCGCCGACCTGGAGGTCCGCGTCCGCTATCTCCGCACCGGCAGCTTATCGCGCGACCTTCTCGAAGAGCGGGCCCGCGCCGTCCTCGGCTTCAGCGATCCGCGGGACTATGTGGTGCGCACCGTCGCGCCGGCTCCTGAGGCCGCCAACACCAACCTCTCCTGAACTCTTGTTACAGCCCCGGCGGCGTGCTTTGCCTTTGGGGAACGAAGGCTGCTACAGCCGCTTTCCGTAACGACAAGAGGCCCGAACGGCGCGTTTCGCCATGGGCTCCACCGGGAGATGCCGGATGGCGAGAGCCGCCCAGAAGACCACGGATTCCAAGGGGTCCGCCAAAATTCCGAACACGCCGACCGCGTCCAAGGAAGACCTTCTCCGCTACTATCGCGAGATGGTCCTGATACGCCGCTTCGAAGAGCGGGCCGGCCAGCTGTACGGCATGGGTCTGATCGGGGGCTTCTGCCACCTGTATATCGGCCAGGAGGCCGTGGCCGTCGGCGTTCAGGAGAGCGTCAAACAGGGCCACGACAAGATCATCACCGGATACCGCGACCACGGCCACATGCTGGCCGCCGGCATGGACCCGAAGGAGGTCATGGCCGAGCTGACCGGTCGCTCGGGCGGATCGTCCAAGGGCAAGGGCGGGTCGATGCACATGTTCGACGTGCCGACCGGCTTCTACGGCGGTCACGGCATCGTGGGCGCGCAGGTCGCGCTCGGGACGGGCTTGGCCTTCGCGGGCAAATATCGCGGCGATGATTCGGTGGCCTTCGTCTATTTTGGCGACGGCGCCTCGAACCAGGGTCAGGTCTACGAGAGCTTCAACATGGCCCAGCTGTGGAAGCTGCCGGCCATCTACATCATCGAGAACAACCAGTACGCCATGGGCACGAGCATCGAACGCTCGTCTTCGACGACCGAGCTCTACATGCGCGGCGCCTCGTTCGGCATTCCGGGCGAGCAGGTCGACGGCATGGACGTGCTGGCGGTCAAGGATGCGGTCGAACGGGCCGTGAAGCGCGCCCGCGAGGGCGGAGGTCCCTTCATCCTGGAGGTGAAGACCTATCGCTATCGCGGTCACTCGATGTCCGACCCGGCCAAGTATCGGTCCAAAGACGAGGTCGACGAGGTCAAGAAGACCCGCGACCCGATCGACCACGTCAAGATGCTGCTCGAACAGGCCAAGGCCACCGAGGACGAGCTGAAGGCCATCGACAACGAGATCAAGGCCATCGTGGCCGAAGCCGTGCAATTCGCTCAGGAAAGCCCCGAGCCCGATCCGTCGGAACTGTATACCGACGTTTACGTGGAGGCCTGAGCGTGCGGTCGATTTTCACTCTCGCGTGCGCGGCTGCTTTCCTCGTCAGCTGCGGCCAACCGACCTCGAAAGCCGATCAGAGGTCTCCAGCGGCGCCTGCCGTACCCGCTCAGGCCTTCGCGCCGGGCTCCATGCCCATCCATCCGGTGCAGGTTAGTGCAACGCTGACTGAGTTGACCGGCGTGGATACTGCGCAGGCTTCGATGAGGGGCCGGGTAACCCAGGCGGACGCAGAGGAGTTCTGCAAGCGCAATCCGAACGGTGACAGTGGGACCAGTTCCTTGAGCGAATGCGTGAGCTCGACCCTGTCTTCGGAGACCGCGCAGGGTGCGACGGGCGAACATACGGCTAGCGCCGACTGTGTCGCAGGCACCCTGAGCAGCAGCGACTGGGGCAGTTTCCGCCTGGCCCCCGGTCAGGGCCGAGATGCGAGCGGACGCCAAACCCAGGTGTTCTTCAACTCCGATGGCGTCGAGGTTGGAGGCAATGCGGATGGCGGCTCGAGCGCCGCCGACCTCTTCACTGTACTTTGTCCGACGCGCGCGGCCGCGTGGAAGGCTAGCCAATGACCGATATCCTGATGCCCGCCCTGTCTCCCACGATGGAAGAGGGCAACCTGACCAAGTGGCACGTCAAGGCGGGCGACACCGTCAAGGCTGGCGACGTGATCGCCGAGATCGAGACGGACAAGGCGACGATGGAGGTCGAGGCTGTCGACGAGGGCGAGATCTCCGAGATCCTGGTTCCGGAAGGGACCGAGGGCGTAAAGGTCAACGCCGTGATCGCGCGTCTGGCTGGTGAGGCAGGGGCCGCCGCTTCGGCGCCGAAAGCCGAACCCGAAGCGGCGAAGGCCGCAGCCGATACGCCCAAGGCGACCGCCGAGGGCAAGACCGGCGATCCGGAAAAGGCTCCGGCCCAGTCGTCGACCCCGAAGGTCGAGCTGCGCGATCCCGAAATCCCGGCCGACGCCAAACTGGTCAAGACGACCGTGCGCGACGCTCTGCGCGACGCCATGGCCGAGGAGATGCGTCGCGACGACAGCGTCTTCCTGATCGGCGAGGAGGTCGCCCAGTATCAGGGCGCCTACAAGGTGTCGCGCGAGCTGCTGCAGGAGTTCGGCGACCGCCGCGTCGTCGACACCCCGATCACCGAGCATGGCTTCGCTGGTCTCGGCGTCGGCGCGGCCATGTCGGGCCTGAAGCCCATCGTCGAGTTCATGACGTTCAACTTCGCCATGCAGGCGATCGACCACATCATCAACTCGGCCGCCAAGACCCTCTACATGTCGGGCGGTCAGATCCGGGCGCCGATCGTGTTCCGCGGCCCGAACGGCGCGGCCAGCCGCGTCGGCGCCCAGCACAGCCAGGACTATTCGGCCTGGTACGCCCAGGTGCCCGGTCTGAAGGTCATCGCGCCGTACGACGCGGCCGACGCCAAGGGCCTGCTCAAGGCCGCGATCCGCGACCCGAACCCCGTCGTTTTCCTCGAGCACGAGATGATGTACGGCATCGAGTTCGACGTGCCGGAGGTCGAGGACTACATCGTGCCGATCGGCAAGGCCAAGGTCCGTCGCGAAGGCACGGACGTGACGATCACGGCCCACGCCCGCATGGTCGGTTTCGCCCTTCAGGCCGCCGAACAGCTGGAAGCCGAGGGCATTTCGGTCGAGGTCGTCGACCTGCGCACTCTGCGTCCTCTGGACCACGAGACCGTCGTTGAAAGCGTCAAGAAGACCAGCCGCCTGGTCTCGGCCGAGGAAGGTTGGGGTCCGATGGGCGTCGGCGCCGAGGTCGTGGCCCGCGTCATCGAACACGCTTTCGACTATCTGGACGCCCCGCCGGTGCGCGTGCACCAGGAGGACGTGCCGCTGCCCTATGCCGCCAACCTGGAGGTGCTGTCGCTCCCGGGCGTGGACAAGATCGTCAAGGCCGTGAAGGCGGTCATGGCGTGACCCATAAATATGCCCTGCCTGAACCCGAAGGCATCGCCACCGCCGCGACCGATGGGTCTGTGGTCGAGCTGACGCGGGTGTGGATTGGACCGGACGGGCCCGCGATCCTGTGCCGTCCCTCCTTCGAGGACCCCAAGGCCATGGGAGAGATGCTGGCCGAGCTGTGCTGGCATTTCGCCCATGCCTACGAACAGAACGGCGGCTTCACCCATCGTCAGGCGCTGCATGCCCTGAAGGCCGGGTGGGCGTCGGGTCATGCCAATGGCGAGGCCGCGTTGGCGCAGCGAGCACCGCAATGAGCAACGAGGCCCCCGAGTTTCGGCTGACGGCGCCCGAGAGCGTCGCGTCCGACCCGGATGCGATCGAGATGCTGCGCTTCTGGTGGTCGCGCGGCGAGCCGGTGATGGTCATCAAGCCAGCGTTCGACGATCCCAAGACGTATGGCGCGATCCTGGCCATCGCGGCGCGCAACATCGCCTATGTCTACCACGCCAACAAAGGCCTGGATCAGGAGGCGACCTATCGCCAGATCCTGGCCGGCCTGCGCCAGGCGCTGGAAGGCCCCGGATACAAGACCGTCCCCGAGACGGACGAACCCAAGAACGTTCAATGATCGCGGCGACTTCCGCTATCATTGACCCCAGCTGAGACGATCGAGGCGCCAAGGCCATGACTGACATTCTGATGCCCGCCCTGTCGCCCACGATGGAAGAGGGCGTTCTGGCCAAATGGCACGTCAAGGTCGGCGACGTCGTCAAGGCCGGCGACGTGATCGCCGAGATCGAGACCGACAAGGCCACGATGGAGGTCGAGGCCGTCGACGAGGGGACCATCACCGAAATCCTCGTGGCCGAAGGCGGCGAAGGCGTGAAGGTCAACGCCCCGATCGCGCGTCTGGCGGACGAGGGCGGGGCCGCCGCTCCCGCTCCCGCTGCGAAGTCTGCCGAGCCGGCGAAAGCGGCGGCACCCTCGCCGGCCGACGACAAGCCGGCGCCGGCCGGGCATGAAAGCGGCCAGGCCGTTGCGACCCCGCAGGGCGTCAAATCGGCTGAGGCTGTCTTGCCGAAGACAGACGCCGCACCGACATCGAAGCAGACCGGGACGCGCGTGTTCGCCTCGCCGCTGGCCCGTCGACTTGCCAAGGATGCGGGCCTTGACCTGTCTTCGCTGAAAGGCTCGGGCCCGCACGGCCGCATCGTCCGCGCAGACGTCGAGGCGGCCAGCAAGGGCGGCGCTCGCCCCGCCGAGGCGACAGCGACGGCTTCCGCCCCGGCCGCCGAGCCACGCAAGGTCCAATCGCTGGCGCAGATGGGCATTCCGGACGGTAGCTACGATCTGATCCCGCTGGACGGGATGAAGAAGGCCATCGCCCGCCGCATGGTCGAGAGCGTCAATGCGGTGCCGCACTTCCCGCTGTTCATCGACTGCGAGATCGACGCCCTGATGGCCGTCCGCGCCAAGGTCAATGCGCTGCTGGAGCCCAAGGGCATCAAGGTCTCGGTCAACGACTTCGTCATCAAGGCCGCGGCCTTGGCGCTGAAGCTCGTTCCGGAAGCCAACGCCAGCTATTCGCCCGAGGGCATCGCCATGCACCACAACGCCGACGTGGCGATGGCGGTGGCGATCGACGGCGGCCTGATCACCCCGATCATCTTCAAGGCCGAGACCAAGTCCCTGTCGCAAATCGCGACCGAGGCCAAGGACCTTGCCAAGCGCGCCCGCGACCGCAAGCTGAAGCCCGAGGAGTTCCAGGGCGGCACCTTCTCGGTCTCGAACCTGGGCATGTTCGGCATCAAGCAGTTCACCTCGATCATCAACGAGCCCCAGGGCGCGATCATGAGCGTGGGCGCGGGCGAACAACGCGCGGTCGTCAAGAACGGTCAGGTCGTGCCCGCCACGGTGATGACCGTGACCCTGACGTGCGATCACCGCGTGGTCGACGGCGCGACCGGCGCCCGCTTCCTGCAGGCGTTCAAGCCGCTGATCGAAGATCCCGTGACGATGCTGGCCTGAGGCCATGACCGGCTCGGTTTACGACTTCACTGCGACCGGCATCGACGGGACCGAAATCCGGCTGGATCAGTTTCGCGGTCAGGCCCTGCTGATCGTCAACACTGCGTCCAAATGCGGCTTCACCGGCCAGTACGCGGGGCTCGAGGCTCTGCATCGCCAGTATGCCGACCAACCGTTCGAGGTCCTGGGTTTCCCCTGTAACCAATTCGGAGCCCAGGAACCGGGCCGGGCGGCGGAGATCGCGGCCTTTTGCTCATCGACTTTCGACGTCAGCTTTCCGATGTTCGACAAGGTCGAGGTGAACGGTAAGAACCGGCATCCGATCTACGACTGGCTGACGCGCCATAAGCGCGGCTTCCTCGGCAGCCGCGATGTGAAATGGAATTTCACCAAATTCCTGACAGACCGGGAGGGCAGGGTGGTCGCCCGCTTCGCCCCCGACGTCGAGCCGGCGGCCATCGCGCCCGAGATCGACAAGCTGCTCTGATCGCCCTTGGCGAAAACGACGTCTTCTGTAGGGTCGTCCGAGGGTTGAGGGCGATTGATGGCTGAAGACGCGAAACGGTGCGCCGCCTGCGAGACGTCCTTGGCGGGGCGATACTGCCATGCCTGCGGTCAGGATTCCCAGGCCAGACCCGCGCCTCTGCGCGAAATGGCCGTGCAGGTGGCGACCTCCTACAGTCCGATCGACGGAAAGATGGCGCGAACGCTGGCGGTGCTCGCGGTGCGGCCCGGCCGGCTTCTGGAGGCCTATCGCAGCGGGGCGGGGTCGCTTTACGTTACGCCGCTGAAGCTGTTCGTGGCGGCGACGGCGCTGTTTCTCTCGGTGCTGAACTTCAGCGACACGACCTTCTTCCAGTATGTTTGGAAGGTGGATAAGCCGGGCAGGGCGGTTCAGGCCGTGTACGACCCCGACACCATGGAGGTGTCCGTCGTCGGCGCGACGGCCCAGGATCGATGGCTTCAGCCCCGCATCGACCCCGCCATCGATCCCGAGGTCACCGCCGCCATCGAGGCCGGCGCCCGCACGGAACCGACCGAGGTCGCGCGCGCCAACATGCGCTATGAGCTCGCCGCCAACCTCGAACAGGAACGACTGGCAGAGCGGTTTTCGGACTGGCTCCCCAATGTCCTCTGGCTGTTGATGCCGCTCTACGCCGCAGGGCTGATGCCGCTGTTTGGACCGCGCAGGCTGTTTCTGGAGCACGTGATCTTCGCCATGTGGGCGCACGCCATCACCTTCATTCTGGCCATGGGCATGTCAGCGCTCAACGCCGCGGGCGCGAACCTGTCGGCGGCCTGGCTGGCCCTGCCGTATCTGGCTTATTTCACCGTGGCGGCGTCTCGCTACTACGGGATGAGCCCCCTGCAGGCCCTGTGGCGCGGCGCCGTGCACTTGGGCTTCTACGTGTTTCTGGTGCTGTTGCCGGCCGCCGTCGTCATTCTGGCGACGGTGACGGACTGGGGCGCCCTGGCCGCCTGGTTCGAGGCCATCTGATCGGTCACGGCTGGTTACGTTCCGGAAGGTCAAGCTTTCAGGGCGGGGCAGGGGCCGCTACAACCCCCTGACAATTCAACGGAGGCTTCCCCTTGGCCGACTTCGATCTCATCGTCATTGGTTCGGGCCCGGGCGGCTATGTGGCCGCGATCCGCGCCAGTCAGCTGGGCCAGAAGGTCGCCATCGTCGAGCGCGCGGAGCTGGGCGGCATCTGCCTGAACTGGGGCTGTATCCCAACCAAGGCTCTGCTGAAGTCCGGTGAGAAGTTCGAGAGCCTGAGCCACCTGAAGGATTATGGCCTCGCGGCATCGGGCGCGACCTTCGACTTCGACGCCATCATCCAGCGCTCGCGGGGCGTGGCGGCGACGATGAACAAGGGCGTCACCTTCCTGATGAAGAAGAACAAGATCGAGGTGATCGAGGGCTCGGCGAAGCTGGAGAAGGGGGCTGCCGCTCCGAAGGTGGTCGTCGACCTGAAGGCCGGCGGATCGCGGACCATCGAGGCCAAGGCGGTCATGCTGGCCGTCGGCGCCCGCGCCAAGGCCATCCCGCAGATCGGCCTGGAGGCCGACGGCGACAAGATCTGGGCCTATCGCGAAGCCTTGGCGCCGAAGAAGATGCCGGCGTCCATAGTGGTCATCGGCTCGGGCGCCATCGGTATCGAATTCGGCAGTTTCTACAGGGCGCTAGGCGCGGAAGTTACGGTTGTGGAAGCGGTCGATCGCATCATGCCGGTCGAGGATGAAGAGGTCTCCAAGGCCGCCCAGAAGGCGATGGAGAAGCGCGGCATCAAGTTCCGCACCGGATGCAAGGTGACCAAGGTGTCCAAGGCCGGGAAGGGGGTCCAGGTCGCCATCGAGGCCAGCGGCAAGGCCGAGACCCTGGAGGCCGAGGTGTGCATCTCGGCGGTCGGCATCACCGCCAACACCGACGGCATCGGTCTGGAGGCGCTGGGCGTCAACATGGACCGAGGGCACATCACCATCGACGGCCATTGCGCCACGAACGTGAAGGGGCTCTACGCCATCGGCGACTGCGCCGGCGCGCCCTGGCTGGCGCACAAGGCCTCGCACGAGGGCATCCACGCCGCCGAATACATCGCCGGCTACAAGACGCCGAACGTCGTCTCGCCGATCGCCGGCTGCACCTATGCCCAGCCGCAGGTCGCCTCGGTCGGGGTGACCGAGCAGGGCGCGCGCGAGGCCAAGCGCGAGGTGAAGATCGGCCGCTTCCCGTTCCGGGTGAACGGCAAGGCCGTGGCCGCCGGCGAGATCGAGGGCTTCGTCAAGGTCATCTTCGACGCCAAGACCGGCGCCCTGATCGGGGCCCACATGATCGGCCACGAGGTCACCGAGATGATCCAGGGCTATGTCACCGCCATCGCCATGGAAGCGACCGAGGAAGACATCCACGGCATCGTCTATCCGCATCCGACCATGTCGGAGGCCATGCACGAGGCGGCGCTCGACGCCTACGGACGTGTGATCCACCTCTGATGGACGCGACGGGCGGCGATCTTCATTCATGGGCTGAAATAGCGGCGCGCGGGCTGGAGTTCGCAGGCGTCGGCGTCATGCTGCTGGGACTGGTCGCCGCGACCGCGTGGGGGCTGTGGCGTTTGCGGGGCGGGCTGGACGCGGCCTATGCCGAGTATAGGGCCAATCTCGGCCGAGCGATCCTGCTGGGCTTGGAACTGTTGGTCGCGGCCGACATCATCTCCACGGTGACATCGGAGCTGACGTTCCAGAGCGTTGGCTTGCTGGCCGCCGTCATCGCCATCCGAACCTTCCTCAGCTTCGCCTTGGAGACCGAGATCGAGGGCCGTTGGCCGTGGCGCCGGACGGAGATCGATCGGAAGGGGCGCTAACGCTTTTTGCCGAGTTCGGCCGCGATGTCCTTTGTCATGCGGCCGACCTTGCGGTGGGCGGCGGTGATCTGGTCACGGGTGACGCCCCAGCGCTTCATCCAGTACTCGACGGCCTGACGCTCGGAGAGGTCCAGGCGGTCCTTGTCGATAAAGCCGCGCTTGTCCTTCAGACCGGCCATGAGGGCGTTTCCTGTTTGCGCCTAAGATATATTATGCGAAATCTTTGGCATGGGTTAGTGTGGTCAGAGGGGCGTTTGGGCGTTCCAGCCGTCGAAACCGACTTTGACATTGGCCGGAAGAAGCCCCGACAAGGCGTTGTAATCGAGATCGATATGCAGGTTTGTCAGCACGGCGTTCTCAACGCCGCTGCGCGCGATCCATTCCAGCGTCCGATCGACATGGCTGTGGGTCGGATGCGTCGTCCAGCGCAGCGCATCGACGATCCAGAGCTTGCAGCCCACCAGCGCGTCGAACGCCGCATCGTCAAGGGCGTCGATATCGCTGGAGTAAGCCACAGGCCCGATGCGGTAGCCGGCTGACCGGATCGGCCCGTGGCCCTGATCGAAGGTCACGACCGGAACCCGGCCGCCCGGACCCTCGATCGACCAGCCGACGCCGTGCACCGGAATGTCCTTCAGCTCCAAAATAGCCGGATAGCCGAGCTGGCTTTCGAATATATACGGGAACCGCGGCGTCAGCGCGTCGCGCGTCGCCTGGTCCATCCAGGCGGGAATCCGCTGGCGCCGACGGACGGCGAAGACCCGCAGATCGTCGATGCCGTGGGTCTGGTCGGCATGGTCATGGGTGTACAGAACCGCATCGATCGACTTCACATCGGCTTTCAACATCTGCTCGCGAAGATCGGGAGATGTATCGATAAGTACGGTCGTGTCGCCATCGGGACCGCGTCGCCGGACCAAGGCCGAACAGCGGCTACGGCGATTCTTCGGTTCGGCGGGATCGCACGCGCCCCAGTCGCCGTCCCCGCGCGGCACGCCGCCGGACGAGCCGCTGCCTAGGATGGTGATCTCCAACTCGCTCACGGCCTCGGGATCCGGTCGAACAGGTTGAAGAAGGCGTCTGTCGTCCTGGCCTCCGCCTCCTCCCGCTCCCAGCCGCGAATGTCGGCCAGCGCCTGGAGCACATGGCC
This sequence comes from Brevundimonas sp. NIBR11, assembly GCF_027912535.1. Taxonomy (NCBI): domain Bacteria; kingdom Pseudomonadati; phylum Pseudomonadota; class Alphaproteobacteria; order Caulobacterales; family Caulobacteraceae; genus Brevundimonas; species Brevundimonas sp. NIBR11. The sequence continues at coordinate 1,412,054 of NZ_CP115465.1, forward strand.
AATGTAGGCCGGTTCATTGCGACGGCCCCGATGCGGCACGGGCGCAAGGTAGGGACAGTCGGTCTCTACGATGATCCGGTCGGCCGGCATCGCCCGGACTACCTGACGCACGTCCTCGGCGGCCTTGAAGGTAGCGATTCCAGAGACCGAGAACCACGCGCCCATTTCCGCAGCCTGTTGCGCGAGTTGCGCGCCCGATGTGTAGCAATGCATGAGGAATCGAAACGGCGCCTCGACTTGCATTTCGCGAAGGATCGCGGCCATCTGGTCGTCGGCCTCGCGCGTGTGCACGACCAACGGCAGGCCCGTCGCCTGGGCGGCTCTGATGTGGGTTCTGAAGATCTCGGCCTGCTGATTGCGCGGGCTGAAGTCGTAGTGGAAGTCCAGGCCGCATTCGCCGATGCCGACGACGCGCGGTCGGTGCGACAACGCAATCAGGTCTTCCGCCGTCATGGCCGTGTGGTCCTTGGCCTCGTGCGGATGGACGCCGACGGTGCACCAGATGTCGGGGTGCGCCATGGCCAGGGCGTGGGTGGCCTCGAAGGTCGATAGCTTGTCGGAGATCTCGACCATCATCTGGACGCCGGCCTCGCGGGCCCGAGCGATGACGTCGTCGCGGTCCTCGTCGAACTGGACGGCGTGGAGGTTCACGTGGCTGTCGATGATCATCCGCCGGCCATCCGTTTCACGCGCGCCAGATCGGCCAGCGCCCCAGCCAGCAGGTCAGCCTTGTCGAGGTTGATCGCCGCCGCCCGGTCCGGCGCCTCGGTCAGACGGGTCCACAGATCGGCCCAGGCGGCCCCCTGCCCCGCCGTGTCCAGCGACCTCGCCTTCACGGCCGCCGCCAATCGATCCAGCAGGGCTTCGAACTTCGCCTGTCCTTCGGCGCCCCGAAAACCGTCGGACACCGACAAGGCCTCGGCGCGATCGACCGGGCCCTCATCGACCCAGCGTCGCGCCAGCCGGTCCAGTTCCAGATTGGCCGTGGTCGCCAGCGACAGGGCCGCACCCGGCGAGCCTCTGGCCATGCCGGCGATGCGCACGGCCTCGTCGCGATGCAGTTCGGTCTGGCGCGCCAGAAGGCCGGCGACCTCGGACTCCGCCCATGGCTGGAAGGTCAGGCGACGGCAGCGCGAGCGGATGGTGGCCAAGAGTCGCCCCGGCGCGTGGGCGATCAGAAACAGCACCCCGCGTTCAGGCGGCTCCTCCAGAACCTTCAACAAGGCGTTGGCGGCATTGAGATTAAGGTCGTCCGCCGCATCGATGACAGCCACCCGATAGGCGGCACGCGAAGGGCTTTTGGCGAAGAACTCCGGCAGGTCGCGCGCCTGATCGACAGAGATGGATTTCTTGGTCTTGCCGCCGTCGACCAGGCGCTCAAGAACCAGAAGATCGGGGTGGGACTGCGCCGAGATCAGTTGGCTGACCGGGTCCTGCGGCCGCGCCCCGAGGGGACCGCGCGACGGGTCCGGGGCCGCGCCCAGCAGACGTCGTGCGGCGCGATAGGCGAAGGTCGCCTTGCCCAGACCCTCGGGCCCGCACACCAGCCAGGCATGGTGCAGGCGACCGCGCGACAGGGCGTCGACGAAGGCCGTCTCCGCCTCCAGCGACGCAATGAGGTCGAACCGTTCCCGCGGGTGCTCGCTCACGGCAGGATGGGCTCGACGACGCGCCAGACCCGCTCGGCGACCACGTCGGGTTCGCCCGTCGCGTCGATCAGCCGGCAGCGCTCGGGATGTTGGGCCGAGACCGACAGGAAGCCGTCACGCAGGCGGCGGTGAAACTGCAGCCCCTTGGATTCGAACCGAGTCTCCGCCGCGCCCCGCGCCAGGGCCCGCTCCAGCCCGACCTCGACCGGCAGGTCGAAGATCAAAGTCAGATCCGGCTGGTCGGCGCCGACGATGGCGGCGTCCAGCGCCTCGATAAAGTCCGCCGGGGTTCCGCCGCCCGCGCCCTGATAGGCCCGGCTGGAATCGGCGAAGCGGTCGCAGACGATCCAGCGACCGGCGGCCAGCGCCGGGCGGATGGTCTTTTCCAGATGGTCGCTGCGGGCGGCGAACATCAGCATGGTCTCGGTCAGGGGCGACCAGCGGGCCGCGTCCCCGTTCAGGGCGATGTGGCGAATCTCCTCGGCGCCGGGCGAGCCGCCGGGCTCACGCGTGTGCACGACGTCGACGCCACGCGCCTTGAGGCGAGCGCCCAGTCTGGCGGCCTGGGTGGACTTGCCGGTCCCCTCCCCGCCTTCAAGCGTAATGAATTTTCCTCGGGTCACCGGCGCACAATGGCGGCCCGGACGGCTGGGGCCAAGGGTCGAGACGGCTTATCGCGCCGATATCAACAGAGCGCCGCCGAATCCGTCGGCCAGGACCGACTGACGGGCCCGTTCGGCGGCGTTGGCGTCGTTCCACGGGCCCAGGAGGACGCGAAACATCGACTGGTCGCTGGCCGCCTGGACCCGCGCCGAACGACCGATTCTGCCGGCGATGGCCTGGGCCTGGGGCTGATCGCGATACGCAGCGACCTCGATCCAGTACCTCTGGTCCGCCGAGACCGGCGGCGCGACGACGGGTGGCGGCGACGCAGCCTCGGCCGTCTGTATCACCGTGCCGCCGCCCAGACGCGGCGCCCGGCCCAAATAGCGGACGCGCACCTCGCCGACGCCGCGGGACAGAAGGTCCAGGGCCTCGGCCGCGCCGCGCGACAGGTCTATGATGCGCCCATCGACGAAGGGCCCGCGATCGTTGACCCTCAGGACGACCCGGCGGCCGTTGGCCAGATTGGTCACCTCCACCAGACCTGGCAGCGGCAGGGTCTTATGGGCGGCGGTCAGGGCGTGCATGTCGAACCGCTCGCCCGTCGAGGTCGGCCGCCCATTGAACTGGTCGCCATACCAGGAGGCCAGCCCGACCTCGTCGTAGTTCGGCTGTTCTTCCGGCTGATACCAGCGCCCGCGCACCTGATAGCGGCGCATGGTGCCAGACACGATCGGCGCGGGGTCGGTGACCGCGGGCGCGGCCTCCGCGATGCGCGTCTCGCTCGGCGTCCTCGTGAGTCCGCCTGTAGCCCCGGCGCTGGCGCATGCGGCCAGGAGAGCCGTGACGGCGGAAACCGCGGCGACACGGGAGGCGCGGCGAAGGAGAACGGGCGAAATCGACATGACGAAATCATCGTCGACCCGATTTCCGTTTTGGTTAACGGAGGATGCGCTGCTATGCCCCCTCTCCAGCCGGACAGGTGGCCGAGTGGTTTAAGGCAGCGGTCTTGAAAACCGCCGTAGGTGAAAGCCTACCGTGGGTTCGAATCCCACCCTGTCCGCCATCCACGCAATGGCCCTGGCGCGAGTCCAGCTCGAATATTTCGCCCAGACCGGCTTCGGCGCCGGCCTCCCTACGCGCGCCGGATCACATCGACCAGAGGGCCGCCCGGACCTTGGGTCAGGGTCGCCTCGACGCCATAGGCGCGCTTCAACACCTCGGGCGAAAGGGCGCTGGCGGGCGGTTCGTCTGCGATGATCCCTCCCTCAGCCAGGACCAGAACGCGATCCGCGAGACGCAGCGCCAGCGACAGGTCGTGCAGGGTCACGAGCACGCCCCGGCCCTCGTCGGCCAGACCGCGGAACAAGGCGGCGGCGTCGAGCTGGTGCGCCGGGTCGAGGCCTGTCAGAGGCTCGTCAGCCAGCAGCCATTCCGGATCTCCGGCCAGGGCCCGCGCGATCAGGACCCGCGCCCGTTCGCCCCCCGACAGGGTGTCGATGACCCGGTTCCCGAAGGTCTCGACATGGGCCGCCGCCATCGCGCGGTCGACGGCTTCACGGTCTACAGCTGCCTGACCGCGCGCGCCGATAAAGGGGGTACGACCCAGTTCGATCAGGGTCCGCGCCTCGACTGACCAGGCGATCTCGGGCGTCTGAGGCAGGAAGGCGAGACGCTTCGCACGGTCGCGAGGCCTCATGGTCGACAGGGCGACGCCGTCCAGGGTCGACTGTCCAGTGGTGGCGTCTCGCAGGCCCGCGAGGCAGGAAAGCAGGGTCGACTTGCCGGCGCCGTTCGGGCCGATGACGGCGGCGACCTTTCCTGCCTCGAGGGTCAGGTCGATGCCGGAGAAGATCGGCACGCCGCCGAGCGCGACCGACAGATCCGTGCAGGCGAGGATGCTCATGCGATCTTCCTCCGCAGACGAAGCAACAGGATCAGGAAGAATGGCGCGCCCAGGGCGGCCATGGCGACGCCCAGCTTCACCTCGGCCGCGGCAGGGGTCAGGCGCACGAGGAGGTCTCCCGCCAGCACCACCACGGCCCCGCCGAGGATGCTGGGGACCAGAAGGGCGCCCGGCCTCGCGCCGACGAGCGGTCGCAACAGGTGGGGCGTCACGAGGCCGACGAAGCCGATCACTCCGGTCACCGCGACGCTGGCGCCGGCCGCCAGACCGACACCCAGCGCGATGGCCCAGCGCGTCGTCCGCATCGAGATGCCCAGCGACCGCGCCCCGACCTCGCCCAGCGTCAGGGCGTCCAGCGCCCGGCCGGTGGTCAGCAGCAACCCGCAACCGACGACGATCAGCGGGACCGCCATCCGCACCTCCTCGAAACTGCGATCCGCCAGTGATCCCATCAGCCAGTCAACGATCTCGTTGACCGCCCACGGGTTGGGCGCCAGCGACAAAGCCAGGGACACCCCGGCGCTCGACAGGATGTTCAGGATCGCGCCGGCGAGCACGAAGGTCACGAGGCTGGACGCCGTCCCCGAAAGGAGCATCAGCACGCCGACGCCGATCAAGGCGCCGCTAATCGCCGCCATCGGCAGGGCCCAGGGCGCATAGGCCGTGACGCCGTAGTAGAGGGTCAGGACCGCCCCCAGCGCCGCCATCGACGACACGCCCAGCACGCCGGGATCGGCCAGGGAGTTGCGCGTATAGCCCTGCAGCACCGCGCCAGAAAGTCCGAGCGCGCCGCCGACGAACAGCCCGAGGAGCGTCCTCGGCAAGCGCAGTTCGAAGACAATGGCCCAGCGGGGATCCGCCTCGGGCTGGGTCCAGGCGCTGAACGGCGCCCAGACCTTGCCGACGATCAAACTGAGACCAGAGAGCAGGATCAGCAGGGCGATCAACAGTACATACAGATGGGGTCCGCTGACTCGCTTCATCCGCGCCTCGCGAGTGCGGCGTCGCGGGCGCGCGCCAGCGCCGCCGCCGTCTGGATCAGGACAGGGCCGCCGCAGAACAGCAGTCGCTCCGGGAAGACAGCCTTCTGCATCCGGTCGGCCACGCGGCTCAAAGCCGGATGCTCCATGATGCGCTCCGCCCAGCTGGGCGCGCCGGGATAGGCTTCCCCCGACAGCATGACTTGGGGCGGATCCGCGATGACCCGCTCCAGCGGCACATTGCCGGTCCGCGTCAGCCCGTAGCGTTCGACCGCGTTCCGCAACCCCGCCCGCGTCATCATCTCGTCCATCAGCGTGCCCGGTCCGGAGGCGAACCCGCCGGGCAGATAGACGAGCGCCGACGGCGGCGTGGACCCCGGCGGCGGGGCGGCGGCCGCGATCGCGGCCTCGATCTCGACGACCAAGGCCTCGCCCCGCTCCGGGTGACCGACCACGCTCGCAACCTCGCGCACCTGGTCGAGGCTTTCGGCCACACTCTCGGGCACACCGAACAGGGCGGTCTGGATCTTCAGCCGGCCCAGCGCATTGAGGGTCGCCGACGACGAATGCTGGGCGGCCATGACGAGATCGGGTTGCAGCGCCAGCACCTCTTCCGTCGTCCCGTAGGTGAAGGGCAGGGTCCGGGCGATGTCGGCGATGGTGGAGCCGTAATCCTGGCGCGCATAATGGCTCAAGGCCGCGATCTGGTTGCGGTCGGCGACCCGCACCAGGATCACATCGAGACAGGGGTTCATGGACACGATCCGCTGCGGTCGTGCGGTCGCCGTGGGTTTCGCGACCGGGTCGGGCGCGACGCTGCAGCCGGCCGACATCGCCAGCCCGCCCGCCATCACCATGCGCCGGTCGATCGTCATCAGCAGTGGCTCCCCCGCTGAACTCTCACACCTCGATCGAACGGGTGTTTCACAACGGTCGTCTCGGTCATGAGATCGGCGAAGGCCAGCCGGTCCGGCCATGCGTTCCGGTCCGCGACGCAGACATGCTTCCCCTCCGGTCGCGCCACCAGTTCGGCAACCCCGCCATGGACATGCAGATCGTCGTAGCGCAAGGCGATATTCAGCTCGTCCAGCAGGACGAAGTGGATCCTGGGATCGACGAGCGCCTTCATCGCCTCGGCGTGTTCGGCCTCCGTGGTCTTGTCGTTCATGACAGCAACTCCAACGCGGCCTGCAGTCGAGGCCGATCCTCTCGTTCCGGCAAGCCGAAGCGGATCGGTTCGGGATCCCAGGCGAAGGTGCGCACCAGTAATCCGGCGGGGCCCAGCATCGCCTCCAGCCGGGCGGGGTCCCGCGACAGGCGCCGTCGCGTCCGATCCGCCCAACTCGCATCGCCACAGCCTCGGCGCTGACGGAGGCTCCGCCCGCGCCTGCACCAGTCTCCCGCCGTGCGGCATGCCGGACAACCCTGCTAGAACCGGGCGCGCACGCCGACGAAGGTCCCGCGACCCGCGACGCCGTAGCTGCGCGTGGTCTCGTAGACCTCGTCCCCGACATTCTCGACGCGGCCGTAGACCTCAAGCGTCTCGTCGATCGGGAAGGCGGCGCGCAGATCGACCAGGGTGTAGCCTTCCAGGCGCGTCGCATTCGAGGCGTTGTCGAAGCTGTCGCCCGCATGCCGGACCGCGACCGAGGTCGACAGGCCGAACGGCCACTCGTAGCCGATCACGAGGTTGGCCGTCTCGTCGGGACGACGGGCCAGGGTCTTGCCGAGGTTCGCGCCCGGGGTGCGGTTCTCCGTCGACATATTCGTGTAGTTGGCCCGGATCGAGACGCCGGCGATCTCGTAATCCGCAGCCAGTTCGATCCCGTCGGCCTCGGTCAGTGCGATATTGTTGTAGTAGCCCGAGCGACGCACGCCGTTGCGGAAGCAAAGAGGCGCGGTCGCCGGCGTGGCCGCCGAAGCGCAGGACACGAAGTCGATCTGGTTCGTCGTTTCGCGGGCGAAATAGGTCGCCGACAGGATTAGTGCGCCTTCCAGGAAACGCTGTTCGACACCGGCGTCCCAACCATCCGCCTCCTCCGGCAAGAGGCCGGTGTTCCCGAAATCGCTGTAGAGTTGATACAGGCTCGGCGCCTTGAACCCCTGGCCGAAGCTGGCGCGCAAAATCGTCGATCCGTCGTTCAGCGACCATGCGGCCGCCGCCTGACCCAGGGTCTTGCCGCCGAAGGTGTCGTGCTCGTCGCGACGCACGCCGCCGGTCAGGGTCAGTCCGTCGACGATTTCGGATTGCAACTGGGCATAGAAGCCGTCGATGCCGACCTCGGCTGTCGCCGACGTCGGGTTCGGTGTGAACGAGGATGGCGAGGCGGAGCTGAACTCCGAGTCCTCGTGCTCGGCCCCGAAGGTTGCGGTCCAGCCGTCGCGGAGGTCGACGACGCCCTGATATTCGAAGCGCTTGTTCAGGCCCTCGGCGTCGAAGGTGACCGGGGTGACGGTCTGGTCTGGATTCTCGTTGTGGCGCTCGGTCTGCGTATAGGCGTACGCGACGCGGTTGCTGAGACGGCCGTCGAACAGGTCGAAGTTCAGGCCGCTGTAGGTCACCAGTTCCTTGGTCTGCGAGGTCTCGCGGGTGTCGCCGAAGGCGAAAGTCGGGGCGGGGAAGCCGTCGATCCCCGCCGTGCCATCCGAATAGACGGCCCTGAGGTCGATCGAGACGCCTTGCGTCACGCGAATATTGGCCCGGCCGCTGAGGCCGAAGTTTTCATAGCCGTCCTTCTCGGTCCCGCGCGCGAAGGTCGAGAAGCCGTCGGTCTGATAGTGGGAGACGCCCAGACGCCAGGTGGCGCGTTCGGTGGCGCCGCCGATGCCGCCGCGCAGATAAGTGGTCGCGCGCGAGCCGGCCTCAGCCGACAGGTTCGCCTCGAAGGGCTTCGTCGGCTCGGCGGTGACCACATTGACCACGCCGCCGATGGCCTGAGAGCCCCAGAGCGTCGACTGGGCCCCGCGCAGCACCTCGATGCGCGCGATGTCGCCGATCAGAAGGTTGCCGAAATTGTAGCCGCCGCCGGTGCCAGAAGGGTCGTTCAGCTTGACGCCATCGATCACCGCGACCGTCTGGTCGGTCTCGGCGCCGCGGATGCGCAGCGAGGTCGCCGCTCCAGCGCCGCCGTTGCGCGACAGGGTCACGCCGGGGGTGCGGATCAGCAGGTCCGCGACCTCGATGGTCTGGCTGGCTTCGATGGTCTCCGCCGTCAGGACCGTAACCGACTGGCCGACGCGATCGGCCGCCTGGGCCGAACGATTGGCGGTCAAGATCACGTCCTCGAGCAAGGTCGGATCGGCCGCCGAGGCGGCGGTCTGGGCGCTCGCGGCGTTGGCGGCGAGCAGGAGCGCGGCCGTGGCGGCGCTGGTGACCAGTTCATTTTTCATTCGGGTCCGATCCCTCGTTTGACAACGAGCCGGCGCGTGAACGGCCGCGATCGGGCATGGAGACGCGCCCGGTCACGACCGCGCGGCGCGCGCGGCCCAACAGACGTCGTCATTCGGGAAAGACCCGTTCCGCTCGGCACACCACGTCCGCGCGAAGGACGACCGCGACGGGCAGGTCTCCTGGCTCGCGGGTCAACGCCGGTGCGCGTCGCCTTCCCAGTTCCGCGGGTCGAGACCCTTGGATCCAGTGGCTGTTGACGCGCGGGCTCGCCGCTTACAGTTGCGTGGGCAGCCCAGGTGTTTCACCTGAGTTCCCTATTAATCCCCATCGCTGGGGAACCTGTCGCGCGGTCGCCTTAGGCCAATCCGCCATCATCGGCAATGGAGACCTCACATGACCACGACCCTGGTGCTGGGCGGGACGCGATCGGGAAAGAGCGGCTGGGCTCCGACAACATCGCCGTTGACTGCCTGACCCCCTGGCTCAGCAATCAGATGCCGGCGAAGCCGACACGAGGCGAAAGTTGAAGCGGCTCGCTTCATCGTCCGGGCCTGTCGAGCGCGTCTCCTGGCTTATCTCCAACGAGGCGGGCTGGGGCGTCGCGGCGGACAATGCGTCGGCGCGTCGCTGCCGCGATCACGCCGACGGTCTGCATCAGCATCTGACCGCGATCGCCGAAAACACGGTGTTGATCGTTGCCGGCGTGTCCGCACCAGTGGCGGGCAGGACCTCACCCATGCACCGCGTCATTCGACGCGAAGATCGATTCGCCGCGCGTTATCGAGAGCCCCGAGTTTCATCGACACGCCATATCTGCGCTGCCCATTCAGCCTGCTGCGCGTTTCAGTGTTCGCAACGCGAAGGTCGGGCTAAACCGCCGGAAAGCCTTCAGGACGACGCCATGACCGAGACCCTCAACCTCAATCACCTAATCAACGGCGAGCGTTTAAACGTGGCGCGGTCCGGCGAACGACTGAATCCATCGGACACTAACGACCGCGTCGCCACAATGCCCGACGCCGGCCAGGCCGAGGTGGACGCCGCCGTCGCCGCCGCTAGGGCCGCCTTCCCCGCCTGGTCGGAGGCCAGCCCGGAAGCCCGCTCCGACATGCTGGACCGAGCCGGGACGCTGGTCATGGAGCGGCGCGAGACGCTCGGCCGCCTGCTCTCGCGCGAGGAGGGCAAGACCCTGGCCGAGGGCATCGGCGAGACCGTACGCGCCGGTCGCATCCTGAAGTATTTCGCCGGCGAGGCTCTGCGCGTGCACGGCCAGAATCTGTCCAGCGTCCGCCCCGGCGTCGAGATCCAGACCTATCGCCAGGCCGTCGGCGTCTATGGCCTGATCACGCCCTGGAATTTCCCCATCGCCATCCCGGCGTGGAAGGCGGCGCCTGCGCTCGCGTTCGGGAACACGGTGGTGATGAAGCCCGCCGGCCTGACCCCCGCCACGGCGTCCGCGCTCGCCGACATCCTAGTCGAGGCCGGCGTGCCCAAGGGCGTGTTCAACCTCGTTATCGGTCGCGGCAGCGTGGGCCAAGCGATCGTCGACCACCGCGATGTGGACGCCATCTCGTTCACGGGCTCGCAAGGCGTGGGCGCGGGCGTCGCTCTGGGCGCCATCAAGCGTCAGGCCCGGGTTCAACTGGAAATGGGCGGCAAGAACCCGCTGATCATCCTGGACGACGCCGATCTCGACCGCGCCGTCATGGTCGCGCTCGACGGTTCTTATTACGCCACCGGCCAACGGTGCACCGCCTCCAGCCGCCTGATCGTGACAGACGCCGTCCACGACAAGTTCGTCGCCGCCTTGGCCGACAAGGTTGCGTCGCTGCGCGTCGGCGCGGCGCTCGATGCCACGACACAGGTCGGCCCGGCCGTCTCCGAGGACCAGATGGAGACGAGCTACAAATACATCGACATCGCCCGCGAGGGCGGCGGCCGCGTCGTCGCCGGCGGCGACCGCCTGAGCCTCGCGACCCCCGGCTGGTACGTCCAGCCGACCCTGATCGCCGACACCGATCCGTCGATGCGCATCAACACCGAAGAGGTCTTCGGCCCCGTCGCCTCGACGATACGGGTCAAGGACTACGAGGAGGCCCTGTCGGTCGCCAACTCCACCGAGTTCGGCCTCGCCGCCGGCATCGTCACCACTTCGCTGAAGCACGCCCGCGACTTCCAGCGCCGCGCCAAGGCCGGGATGACCATGGTCAACCTGCCCACCGCCGGCGTCGACTACCACGTGCCGTTCGGCGGCACGAAGAGGTCCAGCTACGGCGCGCGCGAACAAGGCTTCGCCGCGGTCGAGTTCTTCACCCAGACCAAAACCAGCTACTCCTGGAGCTAGCGGGACCGGCGCAGAACTCATTGGCGGGCTTGCCAGGCGCGGAAGTGAGGTGCAGGCGGACATCCATTAGCCCTGACGGAGACGCCGCCATGTCCACGCTCCAGCTCGATCTCGACGACCGCATCCTGTGGATCCGGCTTAACCGACCGGATCAGCTGAACGCCTTTGACGTGGCCATGGGCGACGAGTTGGAGGCGGCGTTCCGTGATGCGAGCCGGAACGACGACGTCGGGGCCGTGATCGTGACGGGAAACGGCAAGGCCTTCTGCGCCGGAGCCGACCTGACCCGAGAGGGAAATGTCTTCGCGCTGGACGAAACGGCCGACCCGGATCTGGCCATGCTTCGAGAGGAGTTCGATGAGCCGCATGTGCGCGAATTCATCCGCGACAAGGGCGGCCGGGTGACCCTGGCCATCCATCAGTGCCGCAAGCCCGTGATCGCCGCGATCAACGGCGCGGCCGTTGGCGTGGGCGCGACCATGTCCCTGGCGATGGATTTCCGCATGGCCTCGACGGCGGCTCGGATGGGCTTCGTCTTCGCGCGACTGGGCGTCGTGCCTGAGGCCTGTTCGACCTTCTTCCTGCCCCGTCTGGTCGGGATGCAGCAGGCGCTGGAATGGTGCCTGACAGGCGACATCTTCGACGCCGAGACCGGCAGGGCGGCAGGTCTGATCCGGTCGGTGCACGAGCCGGATCAGTTGCTGGCCGAAGCCGAAGCCTTCGCGCGCCGCCTGATCAAGGGATCGCCCGCCGCCACGGCCGTGACGCGTCAGATGCTGCGCCGGAACGCCTCTCTGCCCGATCCGGTCGAGGCGCATCTGATCGAGACCCTCGCCATGTTCGACCTCAGCCGCTCAGACGGCAAAGAGGGCGTCGCCGCCTTCTTGGAGAAGCGGAAGCCGGTGTTCACCAACAAGGCCAGCGCCCTGCCCGGCCGTCTGGAAGACCTGTTCTCCTAAGACTCAGACCAGCCGGCTCTGCACCACGGCCGCCTCGATGAAGCTGGCGAACAGGGGGTGGGGCTTGAAGGGCCGGCTCTTCAGTTCCGGGTGGTACTGGACGCCGATGAACCACGGGTGGTCGGTGCGCTCGACCGTCTCGGGCAGGACGCCGTCGGGCGAAAGGCCGGCAAAGACCAGTCCCTTGTCCTCGATGGCCTCGCGATAGTTGATGTTGACCTCGTAGCGGTGGCGGTGCCGCTCGCTGATGGCGGTCGAGCCGTAGATCGCCGCGATCTTCGAACCCGGCGCCAAGGTCGAATCATAGGCGCCCAGACGCATGGTGCCGCCCAGGTCGCCGCCCTGCTGGCGCAGGACCCGCTGGTTGCCTTGCGTCCATTCGGTCATCAGGCCCACGACCGGCTCGTCGGTCGGGCCGAACTCGGTGGAGGAGGCTTTCGGGAAGCCGGCCTGGTTCCGGGCCGCTTCGATCACCGCCATCTGCATGCCGAAGCAGATGCCGAAATAAGGAATGTTGCGTTCGCGGGCGAAGCGGGCCGCCTCGATCTTGCCCTCGGCCCCACGCTCGCCGAAGCCGCCGGGGACAAGGACCGCGTGGGCGCCCTGGAGCCGATCCTCACAGGCCTGCCGGTCGCCCTCGAAGGTGTCGGCCTCGACCCAGTCGATGTTGACCTTGACCTGATTGGCGACGCCGCCGTGATGCAGGGCTTCGATCAGCGATTTGTAGGCGTCCTTCAGCACCGTGTATTTGCCGACCACGGCGACCGTGACCTCTCCATCGGGCTGCAGGCGGCGACGGACGATCTCGTTCCAGCCCGTCAGGTCGGGCTGGGGCGCATCGATGATGCCGAAGTGAGCCAGAACCTCGGTGTCCAGCCCCTCGCGGTGATAATCCAGCGGCACGGCGTAGATGTCGGCCGAATCCATCGCCTGGATGACGCCGCTCTCCCGCACGTTGCAGAACAGACCGATCTTGCGCTTCTCGTCGGCCGGAATCGGCTGTTCGCAGCGGCACAGCAGGATGTCCGGCTGGATGCCGATGGAGCGCAGCTCCTTCACCGAATGCTGCGTCGGCTTGGTCTTCATCTCCCCGGCGGTCTTGATGAACGGCAGCAGGGTCAGATGAACGAAGCAGGACTGGCCACGCGGAAGGTCCTGACCCAGCTGGCGGATGGCCTCGAAGAAGGGCAGCCCCTCGATGTCCCCGACCGTGCCGCCGATCTCGACCAGGACGAAATCGACATTTTCGCCCTCGTCCGTCAGCGCCGGCGTCAGACAGAACGATTTGATCTGGTCGGTGACGTGCGGAATGACCTGCACGGTCGCGCCGAGGTAATCACCGCGCCGTTCCTTCTCCAGGATGGTCGAATAGATGCGGCCGGTCGTGATGTTGTCGGACTTTGCCGCCGATACGCCGGTGAAGCGCTCGTAGTGACCCAGGTCCAGGTCGGTCTCGGCCCCATCATCGGTCACGAAGACCTCACCGTGCTGATACGGGCTCATCGTGCCCGGATCCACGTTCAGATAGGGATCGAGTTTGCGCAGGCGGACCTTGTAGCCGCGCGCCTGAAGCAATGCGCCGAGGGCCGCCGACGCCAGCCCCTTGCCAAGCGAGGAAACCACGCCGCCCGTGATGAAAACATATCTAGCCACGGGAGGTCACCTTAGGCGCTGATTCGGCGCCGCCGAAGGGATCGGTTCGCGATCCCCTGTTGAAAACAAAACTCCGCCCCGGACCAGGTCCGGAGCGGAGGCAATCAGGGCGGGAGGGGAGGCGGAGGATCTCCCCGCCGTCACCCTATTGCTCCGGCGCGGGCGCCGGGGTGGAGCCAGCCGTCGGCAGGCTGGCTTCCAGGTCGTCGAGCGACGGCGCGGCCGGAGCGGCCGGCGCCGTTTCGGCCGGAGCGGTCGTCGGAGCCGTGGCGGGCTGGCTGTCGAGAGCGATCGAGCCCACGGCGTCCGCGTCCACAACCGAACGGTTGGCCCGTTCCATGTTGCCGACGATGGTCAGCGAGATGGCGCAGATCACGAACAGGCCGCCCAGCCACCAAGTGGTGGTGGTCAGAAGGTTGCCGGCGCCGCGCGCAGTCATGAAGCCCGACGGCCCGCCGCCCATGCCCAGCGCGCCGCCTTCGGAGCGCTGCAGCAGGATCACCCCGGACAGGGCGATCGAGATGATGATCATGGCGACGAGAAGAATGGTCTGAAGCATGGCGATCTACATTGGGCGCAGGGGCGCGCCGATCAAGCGGCGGCGTCTAACATCCTTGTTCGTCGGCGGCAACGATGCGGTCAGGCGGCGCGAATGATCGCCAGGAAGTCCGCAGCCTTGAGCGACGCCCCGCCCACCAGTGCGCCGCCGACCTCATCCACGGCGAGAATGTCGCGGGCGTTCCCCGGATTGACGGAGCCGCCGTAAAGGATCGGCGCGGCGCGACCGCCCTCCCGCAACCGCTCGATCATCGCGTCGCGAGCGGCGGCATGGATCTCGGCGATCTGATCCAGCGTCGGCGTCAGACCCGTGCCGATGGCCCAGACCGGCTCATAGGCCAGGGCCCAGTCCCGACCGGCCAGACCGTCGTTCAGGGAACCCAGAATCTGGTCGCGCACGACCGACACCGCCTGGCCCGCCTCGCGCTGGGCCAGGGTCTCGCCGACGCAGACGATGGGCGTCAGGCCCGCACGCAGGGCGGCGCCGACCTTCTGCGACACCAGGGCGTCGATCTCGCCGAACTCTTGGCGGCGCTCGGAGTGGCCCAGAATCACAGCCCTGGCGCCTGCGTCGACCAGCATCTCTGCCGATACTCCGCCGGTGTAGGCGCCCTTCTGCTCCACCCGGCAGTCCTGCCCTCCGACCATGATTGGGCCCCCGTCGATGATGCGGGCCATGCGTTCGATCAGGGTCGCGGGCGGGCACAGGCCGACGCGAGCCGAAGCTGGATTCTGCTGCAGGTCGGCCAGCATTTCGGCGACGGCGCCAGCCAGGTCGGCGGCCACGCCGTTCATTTTCCAGTTGCCGACGATCATCTTCACGGATTGTTTCATGCGCCTTCTGTAGGCGCCGTCTCGCTCCCTGCCAAGCCTCCCGCAAAGTCCGACGCTTGCGGGGCGACAGCCCCCTCCCCTATACGGCCCGGTGGCGCTCTTCGCCGTCCGACCGTCAGGCTCCTTCGATGATTTCCGTGTTCCGTGACTTCGCCAAGTCCAAATGGGCCGCCGGCCTGTTCATCCTGCTGATCATCAGCTTCGCCATCGTCGGCGGCAGCCAGACCGACGTGTTCAAGAGCCTTGGGGCCCAACACGTGATTTCCGCCGGCGATCGCTCGGTGGACGCCAATCAGTTCCGCGCGGATTTCGAGCGCATCCGCACCAACGCGGCCGAACAGGAAGGGCGGCCGCTGACGACCCAGGACCTGGTCGACGCCAATGTCCACGTCCGCTACCTGGAGGCTCAGACCCAACGCCTCGGTTTCATGGAGTGGGCCGATCGCGTCGGCATCCGCCCGGACGAATCCCTGATCATCAAGCGCATCCGCGAGATTCCGGCCTTCTTCAATCAGGTCACGGGCGCCTTCGATCAGGCCCAGTACGAACAGGCGCTGGCGCGTCAGAACGTCACCCCGGTGCAGTTGGAAGAGGAGTTCCGCGACACCGCCGTGACCGAGCATTTCGGCAGCGCCGTCTCCGCCGGCCTGCGTTCGCCACGCATTTACGGCGCCCTGGTCGCTGGTCGCGCGCTGGAGCTGCGTGACGGTCGCTGGTTCAACGTGACCCAGGCCATGGCCGGCACTGCCGGCGCCCCGACGGACGCTCAGCTGACCGCCTTCATGAACGAGAACGCCGCCCAACTGCGTCGCCCCGAGTTCCGCATCGTCTCGGTCGTCCTGTTCAATGACGCAGCTGGCTCCACCCCGCCCGCAATCCCTGAGGCGCGCATCGTCGAACGCTTCAACTTCCGCAAGGATGGGCTGTCGACGCCGGAACGCCGCACCTTCACGACCCTGACGGTCGGCGATCGCGCCGCCGCCGACCGCATCGCCGCCGCCCTGCGCGCCGGACAGTCGCCGACCGCGGTGGCCCAGGCCAACCGCATCCAGCCCGCCGAATACGCCGCCCAGCCGCAAAGCGCCGTGCCGGACCCCGCCGTCGGAACCGCCGTCTTCGGCCTGACCACCGGCCAGGTCTCGGCCCCGATCCAGGGTCGCGTCGGCTTCACGGTCGCCAAGCTGGTGTCCGTCACCCCGGGGGCCCCCGCCACGCTGGAGGGCGTGCGTGACGCGATCGTCGCCGAGCTTCAGGAGGAGGACGCCAAGGCGCGCGTCTACGGCCGTGTCGAGGCCTACGAGAAGGCCCGCGCCGACGGCAAGCCGCTGGCCGACGCGGTCCGCGAGGTCGGCGCACGCATCGTACAACTGCCGCCCTTCACCCAGGACGGTCGCCTGCCCGACGGCCAGCCGATGAACGCTCCGCCGCAGATCCTGCAGAACGCCTATGCCCTGGCCAAGGGCGCAGAGTCCGACGTCGTCGACGCCGGCCAGGGCCAGTATTTCGTTCTGCGTCTGGACGACATCCGGCCGGCCGCCCTGCCGACGCTGGCCGAAATCCGCGAGCCCCTGGCCCGCCAGTGGGTCGCGCGCG
The DNA here is from genome assembly GCF_027912535.1 of Brevundimonas sp. NIBR11. Classification (NCBI taxonomy): domain Bacteria; kingdom Pseudomonadati; phylum Pseudomonadota; class Alphaproteobacteria; order Caulobacterales; family Caulobacteraceae; genus Brevundimonas; species Brevundimonas sp. NIBR11. Next base: position 1,428,524 of record NZ_CP115465.1, read on the forward strand.
AGAACGCCCGTCGTCTGACCAACAAGGCCGAGGAGCTGGCCGCCCGCGTGCGCGGCGGCGAGGACATCGCGGCCGTGGCCCGTTCGGCCGGCGCTGAGCTGACCAGCCAGACCGGCGTGCAACAGAACGCAGCGGCCCAAAGCGCATACGGCGACGGCGTCCTGGGAGGCCTGTTCGGTCAGGGTCGCGGTCAGGTCTTCACCGGCCCAGCGTCGGAAACCGCCTTCGTCGTCGGTCGCGTGGACGCCGTACGCGCCCCCACCGCCGCTCTGGCCGCACCGATCGGCCAGCAGATCCGTCCGCGCATGGTCCAGGAACTGACCCAGGGCGCAGGCGAGGCCCTGGTGTCCGCCGCCGCCCGCGCCGTGAAGGCCGAGAACGATCCCGCCCGAGCCCTCGAGGCCCTGGGGGTGACGCCGTCGGCCACCGGCGCCGCGACGCCCGGCGCCCCCGCCGCTCCGGCTCAATGAGCCCAGACGGCGCGGAGCCCGATCGCGCGGAGATCCTCGCGGAACTGACGCAGGGACGACCCCAGGTCGTCGTGCGCCGGATCGTCGACGACCTGGAGACGCCGGTCTCGGCCTATCTCAAAGTGGGTTGGGGCCGTCCCCACGCCTTCCTGCTGGAATCGGTCGAGGGCGGCGCGCTGAACGGCCGCTATTCCTTCATCACGCTCGAACCCGACGTGGTCTGGCGCTGCCGCGACGGCGTGGCCTCGGTCGCGCGTGGCGCCGACGTGGCCGCCAAACGGTACACCCGTCACGACGGTGGCGCGCTGGACAGCCTGCGCGACCTGATCCACGAGATGAAGTTCGACATGCCCGAGGGGCTACCCAAGATGGGCGCGGGCCTGTTCGGGGTGTTCGGCTACGACATGGTCCGGCTGCTGGAGCCGCTGGGCCCGCCCAATCCCGATCCACTGGATCTGCCCGACGCCGTCCTGACCCGTCCGTCGGTGGTGGCGGTGTTCGATTCGGTGAAGCACGAGATCTTCGTCATGGCCCCCATCTGGCCCGGCGGCGATCCGGCGAGGGCCGTCGATGCGGCCGAGGCCCGGCTGGACGATTTCGAGGCCCGGCTGCGTCGCCCGCTGATCGCGCGCGGGGCTGCCGAGCCGACCGGACCGCTCGACTTCCACTCGCCCGTGGATGGTCCCGCCTATGGCGATCTGGTCGCGGCGGCCAAGAACTACATCGCCGCCGGAGACATCTTCCAGGTGGTGCTGAGCCACCGGTTCCGCGCGCCTTGGACGGGCGATCCGTTCGCCTTCTACCGCTCGCTGCGGCGGCAGAACCCGTCGCCCTACCTCTATTTCCTCAACTTCGACGACTTCCAGCTGGCCGGCTCCAGCCCGGAGATCCTCGTCCGGCTGAAGGACGGCGGCGTCACTATCCGCCCGCTGGCCGGGACGCGAGGCCGTGGCGCGACGCCCGAGGCGGACAGGGCGCTGGAGGCCGAACTGCTGGCCGATCCCAAGGAGCGGGCCGAGCATCTGATGCTGCTGGATCTGGGCCGCAACGACGTGGGCCGGGTCGCTGCGCCGGGCACCGTCAAGGTGACCGAAAGCTTCGTCGTTGAACGCTACAGCCAGGTCATGCACATCGTCTCCAACGTCGAGGGCCGGGCCCATCCCGATATCGACGCGGTCGATGCCCTTCTGGCCGCCCTGCCCGCCGGCACGCTTTCGGGCGCGCCCAAGGTCCGGGCCATGGAGATCATCGACGAACTGGAGACCGAGAAGCGCGGCGTCGGCTACGGCGGAGGCGTCGGCTATATCTCGGCGGGCGGAGAGGCGGACATCTGCATCGTCCTGCGCACCGCCATGTTCGCCGACGGCCAGGTCTTCGTCCAGGCGGGCGCCGGCGTCGTCGCCGACAGTGATCCGGCCGCCGAGTTCGCCGAGACCGAGGCCAAGGCCCGCGCCCCCATGCGCGCCGCAGCGGATGCCTGGCGTTTCGAACTGGGCGCGCCGCTCAACACGGCGGGCGAAATCTAGAAGGTCGACGCGACCGGCGGCGCATCGTCGATCGCGACCCCTGGCCCCAAGATCATCACGCCCGCCAGTAGAACGGCGGCGCAGGCGGCCAGAGACGCGGCGGCCAGTGTCCCGAGCACGTTCTGACGGACCTCCGGCTCGCTCAGAGCCACACGGGCGGCGTCGATCTGGTCCTGGGTCTGGCGCATGGATTCTCGAGCTCCGGTGAACGCTCCGATCTCGACCCCGAAGCGTTAACGATCCGTGTTCAGCCGTGTTCGCTTGGCGCGGACGCGGTCCCGCTCTAGAAGCGCAGCCATGATCCTGGTCGTCGATAACTACGACAGCTTTACCTACAACCTCGTCCACTACCTCGCGGAGCTGGGCGCGCAGGCGCATGTCGTGAGAAACGACGACCTGACGACCGAGGAAGCCTGGGCCTTGAAGCCCGAAGCCGTCCTTCTGTCCCCCGGCCCCTGCGCCCCCGACCAGGCGGGCATCTGCCTGCCCCTGATCGACACCGCGCCGCTGGACATGCCGATCCTGGGCGTCTGTCTGGGCCATCAGGCGATCGGTCAGGCCATGGGCGGCCACGTCATCCGCGCCAAGGCCCTGATGCACGGCAAGACCTCGCCCATCCTGCACGAGGGCATTGGCATGTTCGCAGGCCTGCCTTCGCCCTTCACCGCGACCCGCTACCACTCACTGGCGGTCCAGCGTGAAACCCTGCCGAACACGCTTCAGGTCACGGCCTGGACCGAGGACGGCGAGATCATGGGCTTCCAGCACCATCAGCGACCGATCCACGGTGTTCAGTTCCACCCCGAGAGCATCGCCACCGAACACGGCCATGAAATGTTAGCAAGCTTCCTCGATCAGGCGGGCGTCAAGCGTCTGGCCATGGTCTGACGCCGTGTCGGACGGTGGTTTCAAGCCGCTGCTGGCCAAGCTGGTCGACGGCCGGACCCTGACCTCGGAAGAGGCCGGCGACTTCTTCGCCGCCTGTCTTCGCGGCGAGCCCACGCCCGCCCAGGTCGCCGCCGCCGTCACCGCCCTGCGGATCCGCGGCGAGACGGTCGACGAGATCGCGGCCTTCGCTCAGGCGATGCGGAACGCCGCCGTGACCCTGGACCACCCCTACGATGTCATCGACACCTGCGGCACCGGCGGCGACGGAGCCCACACCTTCAACATCTCCACGGCCGCCGCGCTTGTGCTCGCCGGCACCGGCCTGAAGGTCGCCAAGCACGGCAACCGGGCTATGAGCTCCAAATCTGGGTCGTCCGACGTGCTCGGCGTCCTCGGCGTCGATTTGACCGCAGGCCTCACTCAGCAGCGTCGCGCGCTGGACGAGGCCGGCATCGCCTTCCTGTTCGCTCCCGCCTACCACGGGGCCATGCGCCACGTCGGTCCGGTCCGCGCTGAGATCGGTTTCCGTACGGTGTTCAACCTCTTGGGTCCGCTTTCGAACCCGGCGTCTGCGAAACGTCAGGTCATGGGCGTCTATGATCCGCGCCTGGTGGAGCCTCTGGCCGAGGTCCTGGGACGACTGGGAGCGACCCGCGCCTGGACTGTCCACGGCCAGGGTCTCGACGAACTGACCACGACCGGCCCAACCGAGGTCGCGGAATGGAAGGACGGCGTCGTCCGCCGCTTCACCGTCATGCCTGAGGACGCCGGCCTGCCCCGCGCCGACATAGAGGCCCTGCGCGGCGGCGATGCCGACACCAACGCCGCCGCCCTGGCAGCCCTGCTCGCCGGCGAGACCGGCCCCTACCGCAACGTGGTCCTGCTCAACGCCGCCGCCGCCCTGGTCGTCGCCGACAAGGCGCCGGACCTGAAGGCCGGCGTCGCCCTCGCCGCCGCCGCCATCGACGACGGCAAGGCCGCTCAGGCTCTGGCCGACCTCGCCCGCATCACCTCGACGCCCCTACCGACCGAAGACCCTGCATGATCGATGTTCTCGAACGCATCGCCGCCTACAAACGCGAGGACGTCGCCGCGCGGAAGGCCGCCCAGTCGCAGGCAGAGATCGAATCGCTGGCGGTGATCGCCGGCATGCCGCGCGGCTTCCGCTCGGCGCTTGAACGTCGGGCGACGGCCGGCCGCCCCGCCCTGATCGCCGAGATCAAGAAGGCCAGTCCTTCGAAAGGCCTGATCCGCGAAGACTTCGACCCGCCGGCCTTGGCCCGGGCCTATGAGGCGGGCGGCGCGGCCTGTCTGTCCGTCCTGACCGACGGCCCTAGCTTCCAGGGCGCCGACGACTATCTGGTCGCCGCCCGCGGCGCGGTCGCCCTGCCCTGCCTGAGGAAGGACTTCCTCGTCGATCCTTGGCAGGTGGCCGAAAGCCGGGCCCTGGGCGCCGACTGCATCCTGATCATCCTGGCGATGATCGACGACGCGCTGGCCGGCGAACTCCTGGCGGAGGCCCGCCGCTTCGGCATGGACGCCCTGATCGAGACCCACGACGAGGAGGAGATGGCACGCGCCGCCGAACTTGGCGGGGATCTGGTCGGTATCAACAATCGGTCGCTGCGGACGTTCGAGGTCGACCTGGGCGCCACCGCCCGCCTCGCCCCCCTGTCGCCACCCGGATCGCTGCTGATCGCCGAGAGCGGGATCTTCAGCCCTGCCGACGTCGCGGAGGTCGCCGCAGCGGGCGCCTCAGCCATTCTCGTCGGTGAAAGCCTGATGCGACAGGCGGATGTGACGGCGGCGACGCAGGCGCTGCTTGGCTAGAACCACTCACCTGGCGTTAAGTTGACATTAGGCAAGAACACTTACAGAACATCCGCAACGGTTCACGCATTGTTCTGAAGGCGATTCCCCATGCTGACGCGCAAGCAGCACGAGCTCCTGATGTTCATCCACGAACGGATCAAGGAGACTGGCGTCTCCCCCTCGTTCGACGAGATGAAGGAGGCGCTGGATCTGGCGTCCAAATCGGGCATCCACCGGCTTATCACGGCGCTGGAGGAACGCGGCTTCATCCGTCGTCTCGCCCATCGCGCTCGCGCGCTGGAGGTGGTGAAGCTGCCGGAACAGGCCACGACGGGTCCCGTGCGCGGCCGCGCCGGCTTTACGCCCGCCGTCATCGAGGGCGGCGGACGCCTTGCCCCTTCGGCCGAGCCCGCCAACGACACGCGCGAGCTGACCCTGGTCGGCAAGATCGCCGCTGGCGCGCCCATCGCGGCCCTTCAGGGCGACAACGGCCGCTATCACGTGCCCGAGACCATGCTGGGCGCCGGCGAGCACTACATGCTGGAGATCGAGGGCGACTCGATGATCGAAGCGGGCATCCTCAATGGCGACCTGGTGGTCATCAAACGCGTCGATACCGCCGCTTCGGGCGAGATCGTCGTGGCCCTGGTGGAAGGCGAGGAAGCGACCCTCAAACGCCTGCGCAAGAAGGGGAACTCCGTCGCCCTTGAGCCCGCCAACCGCAACTACGAAACTCGCATCTTCGGCCCCGATCAGGTCGAGGTTCAGGGCAAGCTGGTCGGCCTCATCCGCCAGTATCATTGACGTCGGCGTCCGCCGCATCGGGATCGCCGACGCGGCTCCACGGTCGGTCGCCGCGCACGTCGGCGGCCCAAACGGCGCGCCACCCTTGGTCGGTGCGCCACAACTCGACAGAGCCGCCTCGGGCATAGTCGACACCATCCAGCACGAGCTTGCCGTTGCAGACCGCGGGCAGCGCCTCAACGACGGCCCGGACGCTCACCAGCGGGGCGGACTGGCACAGCGCCGCCAGAGCCTCAGCATCCGGCGCCCGCTTGCCCCACCACAATGCCACCGGGCCTGACGCCGAACTCATCGGTGCGCAGCTCGATCGCGCGCAGACCCACCCTGCCTCCGGCCTGGGCTCCAGCTTCAGCCCTCGCCGTCTCGACCACAGGTCTGCCGCGAACTCCCGGACCCTCGGCCGCACGACGACCGCGTCGCCCGCGACGCTGAAGGCTGCATTGGTCCCGCCGTCGCCGATCCAAACGTCTGGAGTCGGCGCTCTGGGCCAGATCAGTACGGCGCAGGCGAGCGGCAGCCCCAGCCACCGCAGCCGCCCCTGCCAAAGACAGACGAACAGCACGCCGAGAAACGCGATGGGCAGTACATAGTCCGGCGCGCTGGCGATGGTCTTCACCGCGCCCGGCAGGCCCGCCGTCCAGTGGCCGATGACCAGCATCAGATCGACGCCCTTGCCCGCCACCCACAGGAAGGGCCCGCCCAGCCCCAGAGGCTCCAGCAGAGCCCCGAATGCCAGCGCCGGCATCATCAGGAAATCCGCGATGGGCGAGGTCGTCAGGTTCGCGACCAGCCCGTACATGGCCGCCCGGTTGAAATGCTGAATCGCAAACGGCCCCGTCGCCGCGCCCGCGACCAGGCTGGCGGTCACCGCCACCGTCACCCAGTGACCCGCCGACTGCACCGCCGCAATGGGCCATGGGACCGACAACTCCCGCGTCCGGGGCGGCCACGCCTCCGACAAAGCGACCAGCGCGGCCGTCGCCGCGAACGACATCTGGAATCCCGGCGTGACGATGGCCTCGGGCTGCAGGATCAGCACCACCATGGCCGCCACCGCCAAGGCGTGCATCGTGACCGCCGGTCGGTCCAGAAGGATCGAGGCGAAGGCGATCGACGCCGTGATCGCCGCCCGCTCCGCCGGCGCGGGCGCGCCCGACAGCACCAGATAGCTCCACACCGCGACCAGTCCAACGATCGCCGCGACCTTCTTGCCCGACACCCTGAGCGCCAGCCACGGCCATGCCGCCACCAGCAGTCGCACCAGGAAGAAGGCGAACCCGCCGACGATGGCCATGTGCAGGCCCGAGATCGACAGGATGTGCGCCAGTCCCGAATCCCGCATCGCCTCGAGATCGTCCTTCGCGATCCAGGTCTCATGGCCCGTCGTCATGGCGGCCGCGACGCCGCCGGTCCGCTCGCCGAGCCGGTCCACGATCCGCTGCGCCAGGGCAAACCGCGCGCCATTCAGTGCCATGGCCAAATGCAACCGCCAGGGCGGCGGCGCGAGATACGCAGAACGGGTCTCGCCGAGCGCGAACGCCGTCCCGCCCAACCCTTGAAAATAAGCGTTGCGGCCGAAGTCGTAGGCCCCCGGGCTGGCCGGGGGCGGAGGCGGATTGAGGATGGCGAACAGCCGGATCGCCTCCCCCGGCCTCGGCGGCTCGCCCCGCACTGTGGCCCTGAGCCGGATGGGCGTCGCCTCGGGCTCCAGCCCCCGGATACGAACCGGCGCGAGGACGATCCGATGACCCCGATCACCCGGACTGTCGACATCCACGACCCAGCCCTCGACCACGGTGGGCTCAGCCATTGCAGCGGCGATCGGCGCCGCCACCCGCTCCGTCCTCACCTTCGCCCCCGCCAGCCCCAGGAACAGGCAGGCGACCAGCATCAGCGGCAGGGTCACGGCCCGTCCGCGCCCCACGACCCGGGCTCCTACCCACAGGGCGGTCGCCACAATCGCCGCCAACGCCAGGGGCCACATGGGCGGCTCCGACCTCAGAGCGAAATAGATCGCCGCCCCGCCGCCGAACGCCACCGGCGCCCACAGGCGCCAGCGCATCGACTGGGCCAGCACCTCGCTCCACACCCAGCCACGAACGCGCACCGACAGGCTGGGCTTTGCCGCGTCGGGGGGTATAAGGGCGGCCCGTTTGGACCCCTCTCCCATGCCAACAGACTCTTCGCCCCAGGTCGTCACCCGTTTCGCCCCCTCGCCCACCGGCTACCTCCACATAGGAGGCGCGAGGACAGCTTTGTTCAACTACCTATACGCGAAGGGACGCGGCGGGAAATTCCTTGTCCGCATCGAGGACACCGACCGCGAGCGTTCGACCGACGACGCGGTCAAGGCGATCTTCGACGGCCTGAGTTGGCTGGAGCTGTTCGCCGACGAAGAGCCAATCTTCCAGTACAGCCGCGCCGACCGCCACCGCGAGGTCGTGGACCGGCTTCTGGAGCGCGGCGCCGCCTATCGCGACTTCACATCGGCCGAGGAGACAGGCCGCCTCCGTGACGAAGCCAAGGCCGAGAAGCGCACCTTCGAATCCCCCTGGCGCGACCGCACCCCGACTGTCGACGATCTGTCGCAGCCGCACGTCGTCCGCTTCCGTCGCCCACTGCCCGGCCGCGTGACCGTGCCCGACGCCGTTCAGGGCGAGGTCAGCTGGGACGCCAACGATCTGGACGATCTGGTCCTGCTCCGCTCGGACGGCGCTCCCACCTACAACCTCGCCGTCGTCGTCGACGACCACGACATGGGCGTGACCCACGTCATTCGCGGCGACGACCACCTGAACAACGCCGCGCGCCAGTCGCTCATCTATGACGCGCTGGGCTGGACCCGGCCGGTCTTCGCCCACATCCCCCTGATCCACGGCCCCGACGGCGCCAAGCTGTCCAAGCGCCATGGCGCCCAGGCGGTCCACGAGTACGCCGAGATGGGCTACCTGCCCGAGGCGATGCGCAACTATCTGGCCCGCCTCGGCTGGGCCCATGGCGACGACGAGCTGTTCGGCGACGCTCAGGCGCGCGAGTGGTTCGACCTCGACGGCGTCGGCAAGGCGCCGGCTCGGCTCGATTTCGACAAGCTGGCCCACGTCAACTCGCACTGGCTGCGTCTGGCCGGTGATGACCGTCTGGCCGGCATGACGCTGGACGCGCACCTCGCCAAGGGCGCGACCCTGAACGAAGGCGACGAGGCGAAACTCCAGCGCGCAATGCCGTTCGTCAAGGATCGGGCCAAAACCCTGCTCGAACTGGCCGATCAGACCGCCTTTGTGCTCAACAAGCGCCCACTGAACCTCGACGAAAAGGCCCGCGCCCTGTTGTCCGGAGAGACGGCCGAACGCATCGCTCGCGTCCGCGCGAGGCTCGCCCTTTTCGAGAGCTGGGACGTCTTCGCGCTTGAAGCGGAACTGAAAGCCTTTGCCCAGGAGGAAGGCGTCGGCTTCGGCAAGATCGGCCCGCCGATACGCGCGGCCTTGACCGGCGGCGCGGCCTCGCCTGACATCGCCAGAACTCTCGCGGCCCTGGGGCGCGAAGAAGCGCTTGGACGCTTGGATGATGCGCTGCAACACACTAAGTGATCATGCATAACAATCGGGGTTCGGGGCTTCCCGTCCGGACCAAGCACGAAAGCAAGGGCGCCTGATGACTGAAACCTCCAAATCCGCCGGCTCGGCGACCCTCACCTACAAGGACAAGAGCGTCGAACTGCCCATCCTGTCGGGTACGACCGGTCCGGACGTCATCGATATCCGCAAGCTGTACGGCGCGACCGACGCCTTCACCTTCGACCCCGGCTTCACCTCGACCGCAGCCTGCGAAAGCGCCATTACCTATATCGACGGCGACGCCGGCGTTCTGCTGCACCGGGGCTATCCGATCGGCGAACTCGCCTCGAAGTCGAACTTCATCGAGGTCTGCCATCTGCTGCTGCACGGCGAACTGCCGACGGCCGCCCAATACGCCGCCTTCGAGGAGACGGTGACGCGGCACACCATGCTGCACGCCCAGTTCGACCAGTTCTTCCAAGGCTTCCGTCGCGACGCCCACCCGATGGCCATCATGGTCGGCGCGGTGGGCGCTCTGTCGGCCTTCTACCACGACAGCCTGGACATCCATGATCCGGTCCAGCGCAACATCTCGGCCATCCGCCTGATCGCCAAGATGCCGACGATCGCGGCCCGCGCGTACAAGTACCACATCGGCCAGCCGTTCGTTTCGCCGCGCAACGACCTCAGCTACGCCGAGAACTTCCTGCGCATGTGCTTCGCCGTGCCGGCCGAGGACTACGTCGTCGATCCGAAAATGGCCAAGGCCATGGACCGGATCTTCACCCTGCATGCCGACCACGAGCAGAACGCCTCGACCTCGACCGTCCGTCTGGCCGGGTCGTCGGGCGCAAACCCCTTCGCATGTATCGCCGCCGGCATCGCCTGCCTGTGGGGCCCGTCGCACGGCGGCGCCAACGAAGAGGCGCTGATGATGCTCAAGGAAATCGGCACGCCCGAGAAGATTCCGGAATTCATCGAGGGCGTGAAGGCCAAGAAGTACAAGCTCATGGGCTTCGGTCACCGCGTGTACAAGAACTACGATCCCCGGGCGACCGTGATGAAGGAATCGGCCGACGAGATCCTCGACCTGGTCGGGGCCGAGAACGACCCCCTGTTCCAGGTCGCCAAGGAACTGGAGCGGGTCGCCCTGTCGGACGAGTATTTCATCGAGCGCAAGCTGTTCCCGAACGTCGACTTCTATTCGGGCATCACCCTGTCTGCGATGGGCTTCCCGACCTCGATGTTCACCGTCCTGTTCGCCTTGGCCCGCACCGTGGGCTGGATCGCCCAGTGGGAAGAAATGCTGGCCGATCCGGCGCAGAAGATTGGCCGTCCGCGCCAGCTCTACACCGGCCCGACCGAACGGGCCTATGTGCCGGTCCAGTCGCGCGGCTGATATCGCTAGACAGATAAGACGCCGGGGCCCAGGCCCCGGCGTTTTTCTTTGTCCGGACACGATCGGAGGCCTGTCCGGACACGAGTTCGCTGGCGTGAAAGCGCGTCCGGCGCTCAGGTGTCGACATGACCCAGACCTCCGAACTCCCGTCCGCTGAACTCCCGGCAGCCGAGACGCCTCCGTCCGCCATGGCCGAGGCAGTCGACACGGTCCGCACCGTCGGCGTCGCCCTGCTCGCGGCCGTCGCGATCCAGACCGTGATCTTCCAGCCCTTCACCATCCCCTCGGCGTCGATGGAGCCGGGACTGGTGGTCGGCGACTATCTGGTGGTGTCCAAGGCCGCGTACGGCTGGAGCCGCGCCTCCATGCCCTTCAACCCGCCGCTGCCGTCCGGACGCCTGTTTGCGCACCTGCCGAAGCGCGGAGACGTCGTCGTCTTCCGCCGCCCCTCGAACCCGCAGGAGACCTGGATCAAGCGCGTCATCGGACTGCCGGGGGATACGGTTCAGGTCACCGACGGCGTCGTGAGCGTCAACGGCGTCTCCATTGCCCAGCGCGCGCTCGGCCCCGGTCTGGATCTGGATCAGCCCGGTCGCCCCGTAGACCAGATCGAGGAGCGCCAGGCCGACGGCCGGACCTATGTCACATTCGACGGCGGCCAAGGGCTAGAGGGAGACACCCGGCCGGCTCAGGTCGTCCCGGAAGGCCAATTGTTCGTCATGGGCGACAACCGCGACAACTCGCTGGACAGCCGCTGGGCTCCCGATATCGGCGTGGGCCTGCTGCCGGTCACCAATGTCGTGGGCAAGGCGGAGGTCGTCGTGGCCTCATGGAAACCCGGCGCGGCGCTGTGGAAACCCTGGACCTGGTTTAACCTGCGTTCGGGCAGGCTGATGCAGAAAATCCGCTAACTAGCGCGCCTCGAACTCGGCGAAGGTGACCACGCCGTCGCGGTTGGCGTCCATGTGATCGAAGGCGGCGCGCGAACCCGGCAGGGCCTGGGCGATCGACGGCGCCGCCGCCGCGCCGATGACGATCCCGGCCACGGCCAGCATCAACGCCTGCCAACCTTTCATCGCGCGACGCGGTTTGGCGGGTGTCGGCGCCTCGCGCTCGATCAGGTCCCGCACGACCTCGCTGGCCGTGAGGCCGGCCGAACGGCAACGGTCCATGAAGGCGACCTTGGCGGCATGCGGCAGCCGGATTTCCAGCGTCTCGCTTTTCTTGGGCGGGCGGGCGGTGCTCATGGGCATCAGTCTAATCCCGTTCGTCTTGCGACGCCATGACGACGCCGAGAACGGCCTCCGCCGCCAGTGCTGAGGGGTCTCCGCCGCCGCGCCCCATCAGGTCCAGCGCCGCCGTCTGACGCGCGCTCAACGCCGCCCGCGCCGCCGGGTCGTCCAGCAGCCGCCCGACCTCGGCGACCACCTTGTCGGGCGTCGCATCGTTCTGGATCAGCTCGCGGGCGATCTCCTGGTCGGCGGCGTGGTTAAAGAGGGTCGCGTATTTGCCCGTGAAGAAGGGCTTCATGATCGCATAGCTGAGCGGCGCGAACCGGTAGCCGATGACCATAGGCGCACCAGCCAGGGCCAGTTCGGTCGAGACCGTGCCGCTGGTGGCCAGGGCCACCGTGGCCGCCTTCATCGCCGCGTATTTCGCGGCCTCAGACACTACATGGGTCCGGAACGGCCAAGCCGCGACCCGGGCGGTGACGTCCTCCACGACAGTCCCCGCGACCGCCACCACGACCTCCAGTTCCGGTCGCTCGGCCTTCAGCCGCCCGATCGCCGCCTCGTAGACGGGCGTCATCAGCCGGATCTCGCTGGGACGGCTGCCGGGCATGACCAGCAGCAAGGGCGCGTCTGGTGCGATGTGGCGTGCGGCGCGGAAGGCGACCGGATCGGCCCGGCTCATGTCGACATGCAGGGCCTGTGACCCCACCACGGTCGTCGTCAGCCCTTCGCGCTCGAACCACGGCGCATCAAAGGCATAGAGGGCCAGCAGGTGATCCACGGTATTCGCCAAGGTCTTCGCCCGCCCTGGTCGGGACGCCCAGACTTGGGGTCCGACGTATTTGATCAGAGGCGTGTCTGGCAGGACCCCGCGCAGGGCCTTCGCCACCCGGATGGTGAAGCCCCAGCTGTCGATCAGAACGACCGCATCCGGCCGCTCGCGCACCGCCAGGGCCACGGTGTCGGCGACCCGAGCCTTGACTCGGCCGTAGGCGCGGAGGCCCTCCAGCCAGCCGAGGATCGACAGCTGGGCGATGTCGAACGGACTGTCGACGCCCTCGACCGCCATCTTGGGCCCGCCGACGCCGACGAAGGCCACATCCGGGCGCCGAATCCGCAGCGCCTGCGCAAGACCCGCGCCCAGCGCATCGCCGGATGCCTCGGCGGCCACCAGCATGATCTTCATGCGTCGTCTCCGGGCCGGTCCTCGCCCCAGACGAACAGGCCCAGCAGGTTCGCTCGCTCGACGATGGCCGCCCGGTCGATCAGGATCAGCCTGCCCGCCACCCCGCCGACGCCTGCCAGTCCTGCGGCCGCCGCCATCTCGACCGTGCGGGCGCCGATCACCGGCATGTCGACCCTCAGGTCCTGAATGGGCTTGGGCGCCTTACCCAGTGCTCCCTTCAGGGCATCCGGCGTCCCATGCAGATCGGCCGGCAGGCCTGCCACGCGCGCCAGCATGGCGTCAGTCCCCTCTTGGGCCTCGACCGCCAGCACAAGGCCGTCGCAGACGACCGCGCCCTGACCGATGTCAAGTTCTCCTGCCTTTTCCGCGACGTGCAGCGCCTTCCTCAGATCGACAAGCTGCGCTTCGGTTGGCGTCACCCGCCCCAGCGCCCCTGAAGTCAGGGTCTCGCCGCCTAGAATGTCGTCGGCTCCCTCGATGGCGTAACCCTCGGCCTCGAACACGGAAAGAATCCTGCGCAACAGGGCGTCGTCGCCCTTGGTCGCGGCCGCGACGATCCCCGGCAGCACCATCGCGCCTTTGAGATCGGGCTTCAGCGCCTTGAAGTCCGGCCGGCTCACATTGCCGGCGAAACAGACCGCCAAGCATCCCGCCGCCTTCAGCGCCGCCAGCACCTTACCGATCTCGGCCATGCCCGCCTCGATCCCCGGATAGCGGACCAGATGCGGGTCGGCGAAGCTGGTCAGGCGCACCACGAACAGAGGCCGCCCCTCGGCATCGCACCGCGCGGCGATGGCCAGCGGCAGATCGCCCCCGCCCGCGATCAGACCCAGCCTGCCCCGCACCGGCATCAGTCGCCTGGCAGGCAGAGCGGACGCTTCGCATCCTCGCGAATGAAGGTCACGATCTCCATGATCTCAACGAGATCGGCGTACTCGGTTTCGACTTTCTGCAGGCGGTCGGCGAACACACCCTGGCCATCGAAGAGGTCGCGATAGGCGGCCAGCAGGCGGCGCACCGCATCCTTGCCATAGCCCTTCCGCTTCAGCCCGATCAGGTTCAGCCCCTGCAGACGTGCGTGGTTGCCCCAGGCCGAGCCGTAGGGGATCACGTCGCGCGTCACGGCCGCGAGACCGCCGACGATGGCGCCCTGCCCCACGCGTCCATTCTGGTGCACGGCGCTGAGCCCGCCCAGGAAGACCTTGTCCCCGATCTTCGCATGACCTCCCAAGGTCGCGCTGTTGGCCATCACCACATTGTCGCCGACGACCGCGTCGTGGCCGACGTGGGCGCCCGTCATGAACAGGCCGTTGGAGCCGACGCGGGTGACGCCCGATCCCTGCGGCGTGCCTCGGTTGAAGGTCGCATGCTCGCGGATGGCGTTGTCCGAGCCGATTTCCAGCCAAACCGTCTCGCCCTTGTAGCCGCTGTGCTGGGGGTCGCCGCCGATGACGGCGAACGGGTGGATCACCGTCCGCGCCCCGACCGTCGTGTCCTGCTGCACCACCACATGGCTGACCAGGGTCACGCCCTCGGCCAGCACGACGCCCGGTCCGACCGTCGACCAGGGACCGATCACGACGCCGTCGCCGATCTCGGCGTCGGGGTGAACCATGGCGGTGGGGTGGATGCTCACGACGCGGGCTGATCTACAGTGACGACCATGGCCATGAACTCGGCCTCCGCCGCCAGCTTCCCGTCGATGAAGGTCTCGCCCCGGAATTTGTAGGCGTCTCCCCGCGCGCGCGTGACCATGACGTTCATGTGCAGTTGATCACCGGGCCGCGCCGGCTTCCTGAAGCGGACGCCGTCGATGGACATGAACATGATGACCTTGTCGGCCACCGCCACGTCCATGGTCTTCGACATCAACAGAGCGCCGGTCTGGGCCATGGCCTCGACGATCAGGACGCCCGGCATGACCGGATCTATCGGGAAGTGGCCCGGGAAGAAGGGTTCGTTGTGCGTGACGTTCTTGATGCCCGTGACCGACGTGCCCGGCACGAACGCTTCGGCCTTGTCCACCAGGAGGAAGGGGTAGCGGTGGGGCAGCCTGCGCATCACCTCGGCGTAGTCGATGGTCACGTTCGCTTCGGTGTCGCCTGCCTCGGTCATCCGTCCGTCTTTCCTTTTCTGGACGCCTGTTTGGACACCCAGACGGTCTCGCGCAAGAACTGACGGATCGGCTTGGCGGGATAGCCGGACCAGGTCTCGCCCGGCGGCACGTCGGCCAGAACGCCCCCGCCGGCCGCAACGCGGGAGCCAACGCCGATCTGGATGTGATCGCCGACGCCCGCCTGACCGCCGAACATGACGCCGTCGCCGACGGTCACGGACCCCGAGATGCCCGTCTGACCAGCGATGAGGACATTGCGACCAATCACACAGTTGTGGCCGATCATCACAAGATTATCGATTTTTGTGTTCTCTCCGACGACGGTGTCGTCGAAAGCGCCTCGGTCGATACAGGTGTTGGCGCCGACGGTGACGCCGTCTTGCAGGATCACGCGACCCAACTGGGGAACGTCGACCGCACCGGTCGCCCCGCCGGCCGCGCCGAACCCGGCCTCGCCCAACCGCGCGCCGGCATAGATTTTCACCCGATCGCCGATCAGGGCGAAGCGTATGGTGACGTTCGGGCCGATGTCGCAATGTCGACCGATCTGGACGCCCGGCCCGATCACGGTGTTGGCGCCAATACGGCTGCCACGCCCGATGCGCGCGCCCTGTCCCAGAACCACGCCGGGCTCGATGATCACGGTCTCGTCCTCACAGACCTCGGATGGCGCCGCGCCGATGAGGGTGACCGGACGATGCAAGGCCTGGGAAATGGCGGCCCAAGCGGCCTGGGGTGTCCGGGAGACGATCACGGCGGCGCTATCAGGCGCCGCTTCGACAAGCTCGGCGGGCACGATCACGCATCCGGCGGCGGTCGCCTTCAGCGGCTCGAGAAATTTTCGATCGCCCAGAAAGGCCACGGACCCTGCGTCGGCGGTCGACAGCGGCGCCACGCGCGTGATGCAGACCCCGGAATTGCGAACGACCTCGCCGCCCGTCAGGGCCGCGAGGTCGTCGACGCTGAGCGGGCTCAGCGTTTCGAAGAACCGGGCGTCGGGCGCCATGCCCTGCGCCGCCCTTACTGGGCCGCTTGCGCCGGAACCGGCATGCGGTTGAAGCTCAGCGTCGGCAGCGCGGTGTTCAGGCGCTGAATGACCACGTCGGTGACGTCCATGGCCGGGTTCAGGATGAAGACGCTCTCGCGGTCGATCAGGATGCCGCAGCCGCGTTCCTGATAGACGGCGACAAGAATCGGCTCCACCGCGGCCGAGATCAGGCGGCGCTGTTCCGAGAGGGTGTAGCGCAGTTCATCCTGACGGGTCTGCTCCAGGGTCTGGGCTTCCTGAATGCGGGCCTGCAGGGCCGTGCGGCGCGAACCGTCCGGGTCGGCGGTCTGACCGCCCTGCTGCAGGGCCGTGATCTCGGTCTGGATCGACGTGGCGTAAGGGGCCAGTTCGCCCTGAACTTCGGTCGCCAGCTGCTCCATACGCGTCTGGACGGCCTGACCGGCGGTCGAGGTCGCGAGCAGGCGAGCGTTGTAGTAGACGCAAACGCCCGGAATGGCCGGACCGGGGTTCTGAGGGCCCTGGGTTTGGGCAGTGGCGGTCGAGGCGATGAGCGAGGCCAGGGCGAAGGCGCCGAGAGCGAGGATTTTCATGGGTAACCTTATGGGGCCAAAGGGCCCGGGCTTAGAACTGGGTTGATGTCGAGAAGCGGAAGGTTTCGGTCCGATCGTAGTCTTCTTGTCGCAGGATTTTGCTGAAATCGAACCGGATCGGACCCATAGGCGATTTCCAGTGAACGCTGAGGCCCGCTGAGGCGCGCAAGGACAAGTCGTCGGCGATGGTGGTGTCGGGAAGGCCGTTGGTTCCGAGGGTGTAACGGTTGTCCAGGACGCCCAGAGTGCCGACATCAGCGAACAGGGAGGTCTTGATGCCGTACTGTTCGGGCAGGCCGTTGGGCAGCGTCAGCTCGACGCTGCCGACGGCGTAGAAGTTGCCGCCGAGCGCGTCGTTGGTCGAGAGATCGCGCGGCCCCATGCCGGCGTTCTCGAAGCCGCGGAAGCTGTTGCCGCCCTTGAAGAAGCGGTCGTTGATGCGAACCGCATCGCCGCTCCAGCCTGACACATAGCCGGCGGCGCCTGAGACGGTCACGATCCAGCTCGGCGTGATGCCGTAATAGACGTTGGCGTCCATTTCGGTCTTCACATAGTTCACGTCCCCGCCGAGCCCGGCGAAGTCCTGACGCAGCGACCCGGTCCAGCCGCGAGTGGCGCGGATCGGGTCGTTACGACGGTCGATCTGAAGGGTGTAGCCGACCGACGAGTTGAGCGAGGCGCCGACCTGTTCGCACAGGGCTGATGAGCCGATGCCGTTGGCGTCGCAATAGCCGAACGGCACCAGGATCTCGTCGTCCTTGATGAAGTATCGGGTCGACAGGCGGCTGTAGCCGTTCAGCGGATAGGTCAGGCGCACGCCCGCGCCTGTCGACCTGTAATCGAAAGAGGATTCTTCCTGGAAGTCGTAGCGCGAGTGGAACAAGTCGAACCCGGCGCCGATGTCGCGGCCCAGGAACCGCGGCTCGGTGAAGCGGAAGTCGATCTGCTGACGCAGGGAGCCCCACTCGACACGTGCGACCACGTTCTGGCCCCGACCTCGGAAATTCCGCTCCGAAATACCCAGGTTGACCACGAAGCTGTCGACCGAGCTGAAGCCGGCGCCGACGGAGAGTTCGCCGGTCGGCTGTTCCTCGACCGTGACGTTGACGATCGAGCGGTCGGGCGCGGCGCCGCGAGTCTCGTCGACCGTGACCTCCTTGAAGAAGCCGAGGGCGCGCAGATTGTTGCGCGACCGCTCCAGCAGGGTGCGGTTAAAGGCGTCGCCTTCGGTCACCATCAGCTCGCGCCGAATGACCGGATCGATGGTGCGGGTGTTGCCGATGACGTTGATGCGATCGACGTAGACGCGCTGGCCCTCGGACACATTGAAGGTGACGTCGATCGTGTCGGTATCGGGGTTCGGGCGGTAGGTCGGGTTGATATCGACGAAGGCGTAGCCCGCCGAGCCCGCAGCAAAGGTCAGGGCGTCGACGGAGCTCTCGATCTTGTCGCTCTCGTACAGATCGCCCGTCCGGATAGGCAGCAGCAGCTCAAGGAAGTCCGCGTTCAGACGATCGTTCTGGGTGACGACCTGGATGTCGCCGAAATTGTATTTGTCGCCCTCGTCGACCGTCAGCGTCATGGCGAAGGCGCTGTCGTCCGGCGCCAGCTCGGCCACGGCCGAGGTGATGCGGAAGTCGTAGTAGCCGCGGTTCGTATAGAATTTCCGCAACTGCTCGCGGTCGTAGTCAAGGCGGCCTGGATCGTAGTTGTCGTTCTTGGTGAACAGACGCCACCAGCGTGACTGCTTGGTCACCATGACCTCACGCAGTTCGCTATCCGAGAAGGCGTCGTTGCCCAGGAAGGTGATCGCCTGAACGCCCGTCTCGGGACCTTCGTCGATCTCGAAGATGACGTCGACGCGGTTCTGTTCGAGTTGGACCAGCTTGGGCGTCACCGTCGCGGAAATGCGGCCCGATAGGCGGTAAAGTTCGATGATCTTGCCCACGTCCTCCTGGACCCGGGCGCGCGTGTAGATGCCGCGCGGCGAGATGGTCACTTCCTCGCGCAGCTTGTCCTCGCTGACCGCGCCGTTGCCCTCGAACACGACCTGATTGATGATCGGGTTCTCGACGATGCGGACGATCAGATCGCCGTTGGGCTGAAGCCCGATCTGAACATCGGCGAACAGTTGCGTCCGCGTCAGGGTCCGGATGGCGACGTCCAGGATTACCGGGTCGATGGTGTCGCCGGGCTGGATCGGCAGATAGGACAGGACCGTGGTCTGGTCGATGCGCTGGTTGCCCTGAACCAGGATGCGGTTGACCACTCCGGTTTCCGGGCGTGGATCCGGCGTCGCCGGCGCCGCCGTCTGGACGGGATCGGTCGACGGAGCGGGCGCCGTCTGGGCCAGCGCTGGAGTCCCCGCGACGAGCGCCAGCAGGCTGGCCGTCGCCGCACAGGTCCTGCGCAGATTGCGGTCACCCGTAGTGGAAGCGGCGCGGGGGTCGTTCAGGATCATGCGGGAAACCATCGGGGGCTGGCGTTGGCTCAACTGACGAGCCCGCCGAGGAATTGGAACACGTTCGACTTCTGCAGGTCGTTCCAGGTGGCGAACAACATCAAACCCGCCAGCAAAGCAAGACCGACCCGGTATCCCGCCTCTTGAACATTGGCGGCCACGGGTTTCTTCGCCACAGCCTCATAGGCGTAGAAGACCAGATGTCCGCCGTCCAGAACCGGGATGGGCAAGAGGTTTAGAAAGCCGATTCCGATCGAAAGTATGGCGGCGAAGCTCGTCAGCGTCAGGAGCAGGTTCAGCGCCGTCGCGCCCGGATCGGGATTGGCGGCCACGGCGGCCTTGGTCAGTGCGCCCGACGCCTTGGCGATGCCCAGCGGCCCGCTCAGCTGGTCGCCGGATTCCCGGCCCGTGAAGATGCGCCCCAGATAGGTCAGGGTCGTGCCCAGGATGTCGCCCGTCTCACGCACCCCGCGACCGACGGCCTCGATGGGATTGTAGCGGACATACCGCACGTCCTGGCGGGGGCTGATCAGGGACAGGCCGATGCGGCCTACGCTGACGCGACCGGCGATGGGGTCGGTCTCGGCGCGCCGAACCGGGGTGGCGATCAGTTCGATCTCGCTTCCGGCCCGTTCCACGGTGAAGCGCAGGGCGTCGCCGCTGGACAAGCTCACCTTCCGCGTCACCTCGCCGGCGTCGCCGATCACCCGGCCGTTGATGGCCGTGATCAGGTCGCCGGTCTGAAATCCGGCGGTCGCGGCGGGCGACCCGGACGCGACATCGGCCACCTGTGCCGGGCGCAACCGGTCTCCGATGGCCGAGAACAACAGGGTGAAGATGAAGATGGCCAGGATGAAGTTGGCCACCGGTCCGGCGGCGACGATCAGCATCCGCTGCCACACGGGCTTGAAGTGGAAATAGTCGCGCTCCGCCCCCGCGCCGTCGCGGGCGACGATCTCGGACTTCAGGGCCGCCAGGCCCCGGCTATCGGGCACGCTGGACGCATCCATGTCGCCCGAGAATTTCACATAGCCGCCCAGAGGCATCCAGCCGACGCGCCATTCGATGCCGTGCTTGTCGGTGCGGCTGAACAGGGCCTTGCCGAACCCGATGGCGAACCGGTCGACCTTTACGCCGAAGGCGCGCGCGACCCAGAAATGGCCCAGCTCATGGATGGTGACGATGATCGTCAGCACCAGCAGGAACGGCACGACGTAGATCAGGGCCTGTCCCAGGAATTCCAGCATGCCGTCTCCGTTCCCACCCAGCCGAATGGCTCAGGCGGCGAGCGCCAGATCCCCGACGATCTCGACCGCCACCCGACGGGCGCGCGCGTCGAGCGCGAGCGCACCGGCGCAGGCATCGTCAAAGTCGGCGTCCGCCCCCATCTTCGTCATCCGATCCAGGGTTTCGGCGACGACTGCGGCAATATTGAGAAACGCCAGACGGCGGTCAAGGAAGGCCAGGGCGGCGACCTCGTTGGCGGCGTTGAAGATGGTCGGCGCCCCTCTGCCAGCCTCCAGCGCCTCGCGCGCCAGCCGCAGCGAGGGGAACCGCTCCGTATCGGGCGCTTCGAAGGTCAGTCGGCCCAAGGCGGCCAGATCCAGCTGCGGCGCCGGCCACGCCATTCGATCCGGCCATGCCAGGGCGCAGGCGATCGGCGTCTTCATGTCCGGCGGCCCCATCTGGGCCAGGGTCGAGCCGTCGATGAACTCGACCAGGCTGTGAATGATCGATTCCGGGTGGACGACGACGTCGATCTTCGATGCGGGCATGTCGAACAGATAGGCCGCCTCGATCATCTCCAGACCCTTGTTGGCCATGGTGGCGCTGTCGACCGAGATCTTCGCCCCCATGCTCCAGTTCGGGTGAGCGACGGCCTGCTCTGGCGTCATGGCGGCCATCTCGACCCGCGTGGCCTTGCGGAACGGCCCGCCGGAAGCCGTCAGGATTAAACGCGAGACTCGCTCGGGCGCCTCGGCTGGGAAGACCTGGAAGATGGCGGAATGTTCGGAATCGACCGGGATCAAACGCCCGCCGCTGGCCTGCACGCGCTCTATCAGGGCGCGGCCGCAGCAGACCAGACTCTCCTTGTTGGCCAGGGCCAGGGTCGCCCCGGTCGCGGCGGCGGCCCAGGCGGACTTCAGACCCGCCGCGCCCACGATCGACGCCATCACGAGGTCCACCGGGCGCGTCGCCGCCTCGACAATCGCCGCTTCCCCAGCCGCCGCCTCGACGCCCGTGCCAGCCAGCGCTGCCCGCAGAGCTTCAAGCTTGGCGGGATCGGCTGTTACCGCGATCCCCGGCCGCCAGCGCCGCGCCTGTTCGGCCAGCCGCGCAATGTTTTGACCTCCGGTCAGGGCGACGACATCGAAATCGCCCGTCCCCGCCGCCTGGGCCTGATCCATCAGGTCGAGCGTTGAGGCGCCCACAGATCCGGTCGAGCCCAGTACGGTCACACGGCGCCGGATCACGCGCCGCCGCCGAAATAGTGCCATAGGGTCCGTCCGATGGCGACGATCACGATGGCGAACATCAGCCCGTCGACGCGGTCCATGAGCCCGCCGTGGCCGGGGATCAGGTTGCCGGCGTCCTTCACCCCGAACCGTCGCTTCAGCGCGGACTCCCACAGATCGCCCGCCATGGTCGCTAGGGCAGCCGCGAAGCCGAGCAGCGCGCTCCATTGCATCGAGCGGATGCCCGCTTCCGGCAAGGCGGCCATCGCGGCGCCCGCGATGGTGCCGGCGATCAGGCCGCCGATGAAGCCCGACCAGGTCTTGTTCGGCGAATAGCGCGGCCAGAGCTTGGGTCCGCCCACAGCGCTGCCGACCATGAAGGCGACGATGTCGGACGCCCAGGCGACCACGAAGGCCAGGGTCACCCAGTAGAAGCCGACCGCGGTGTTCCCGTCCCGAAGCCAGATCAGCAACAGGGCTGGCCAGCCCAGGTACAGAACGCCATAGGCCGCATCGATGCCCGACTGGCCGCGCAGCCTGGCGAACACGCCGGCAGCCGCGCCGCCGAACACCAGCAGGACAAGGCTGAACGACAGGGCGTCGTTCGGCTGGGACAGAAGCATCGCCATCAGCGCCAGCGACACGGCGGCGGCGATCGCCTTCCAGTCCGACGGCGCGCTCATCCGCGCCCATTCGGTCGACAGCACCCCGCATGCGATCAGCAACACGGCCAGGATCCACGGGCCGCCGAACCACACCGCCAGCAAGGCGATCGGCGCCAGCACGAGGGCCGAGGCAGCGCGCAGGCCCATATCGCGCACCTTGAACGCCATCAGCCGGCCGCGAACGCCGGCTCGACCGCGATCGCTCCGAAACGCCGGTCACGCTGCTGATACTGATGGACGGCGTCGGCCAGCGCCTCAGGGCCGTAATCGGGCCAGAGGATATTCTGGTAGACCAACTCGGCATAGGCCGCCTCCCACAGGAGGAAGTTCGACAGCCGCTGCTCGCCCGAGGTCCTCACGATCAGATCGACCGGGGGTCCGCCTGCGGTCGACAACCCCAGACCCAAAGCCGCCTCATCCAGGGGTCCGGTCGCCTGACCAGCCAGCAACTGGTCCACATACGCCTGGGCCGCATCGACGATGTCCGCCCGGCCGCCGTAGTTGAACGCGACCTGGAGCAGGAAGCGGGAGTTGTGCGCCGTGGTCCGTTCCGCGCGCTCGACGATGCCGGCGATATCGGCCGGCAGGCCGTTACGACGACCCAAGACCCGTACGCGCACGCCGTTCTTCTCAAGCCGGGCCAGATCGCTGGCCACATAGGACCGGACCAGCCCCATCAGGTCGGACACCTCCTCCGCGGGACGTCGCCAGTTCTCGGTGGAGAACCCGAAAACGGTCAGGCACTCGATGCCGAAATCGGGCGCCGCCTGCACCGTCCGCTTCAACGCCTGGACACCCTCCCGATGGCCCATGGCCCGGGGCAGACCGCGAGCCTGAGCCCAGCGACCGTTGCCGTCCATGATCAGTGCGACGTGCCGAGGCCCCGCTTCGGGGGTTGGCGCGCCGCCGGTGGTGGCGGTCATTCGTAATCCGTTCTGTCGAGGGCCGAAGGAACCTCAGACCTGCATGATCTCAACTTCCTTGGTCTTCAAGGTCTCGTCGATGCGCTTGATGGCCGCGTCCGTGTCCTTCTGGACCTCGGCCTCCATCTTCTTCTGCTCGTCCTGCGAAATTTCGCCAGCCTTCTCGGCCTTCTTGAGGTCCTCGTTGGCGTCACGGCGCACGTTACGCACGGCGATCTTCTGCTGTTCGGCGTATTTGCCGGCCAGCTTGGCCAACTCCTTGCGTCGTTCCTCGGTCAGAGGCGGTACGGGGATGCGCAGGGTCTGGCCATCGACGATGGGGTTCAGGCCCAGACCGGCGGCGCGGATGGCCTTCTCGACCGGTCCGACCATGCCCTTGTCCCAGACGCTGACCGCGATCAGGCGCGGTTCGGGCACCGAGATGGCGGCCACGGCGTTCAGCGGCGACGAGGCGCCATAGGCCTGGACCTGCACGGGATCCAGAAGGCCGGCGTTCGCGCGACCGGTGCGCAGACCTTGGAATTCCTCCTTCAGGGAGGACACGGACTTGTCCATGCGGTCGCGATAGGTCTTCAGATCGGGCTTGGCCATAGGGGTCTCCTCGTTCTTCTCTCGACTCAGGCTTTGGCCGGAGCGTCACTGATGACAGTGAACGTCCCTTTGCCATTCAGCACCTTGCGCAGCGAATCTTCTTCGCGGATCGAAAAGACCACGATCGGAATCTTCGATTCACGCATCAGGGCGATGGCGGCGGCGTCCATGACCTTCAGGTTCTGGCTCAGCACGTCCTGATAGGTCAGGTGGTCGTAGCGGGTCGCGGTCTTGTCCTTCTTCGGGTCGGCGGAATAGACGCCGTCAACGGAGGTCCCCTTCAACAGGGCGTCGCAACCCATCTCGGCGGCGCGCAGAGCGGCGGCCGTGTCGGTCGTGAAATAGGGGTTGCCGGTGCCGGCGGCGAAGATCACCACCCGGCCCTTCTCCATGTGGCGCACCGCGCGACGACGGATGTAAGGCTCGGCGATGGCGGCCATCGGGATGGCGCTCTGGACCCGCGTATCCACGCCGATCTTCTCCAGCGCGTTCTGCATGGCCAGGGCGTTCATGACGGTCGCCAACATGCCCATGTAGTCCGCGCTGGCGCGCTCCATGTCCGCCGCCGCCGTCGACAGGCCTCGGAAGATGTTGCCGCCGCCGATGACCAGGCAGATTTCGGTGCCGCTCTTGGCCACCCGGCCGATGGCGGCGGCGACGGTGTCCACCGTGGCCATGTCGATGCCATAGCCCTGATCCCCCATCAGAACCTCGCCCGAGACCTTCAGCAGCACCTTCTTGTATTTCGGGGCGCTGTCAGTGGGCATGGGTGTCTCGCTTCACGGGAATCGGGCGGGCCATCATAAACGAAGGGCGCGTCCGGCTTCAAAGCCGAACGCGCCCCAATAGTCACGCAGTGTTTGCGCTTAAGCTTGCGGAGCCATCATCGAGGCGACTTCCGAAGCGAAGTCCGGACCCTCGACCTTCTCGACGCCTTCGCCCAGAGCCAGACGGACGAAGCCAGCCAGGTGCAGGCCCGGAGCGCCCAGTTCCTTGCCCGTATCGGCGACCAACTGTTCGATGGTGACGTCGGGGTTCATGACGAACGGCTGCTTGGTCAGCACCACGTCCTTCTGGAACTTGTTGATCTGGCCGTCCACGATCTTGGCGATCATGTTTTCCGGCTTGCCTTCTTCCTTGGCCTTTTCAGTCAGGACCTGACGTTCCTTCTCGACGGCGGCCGGGTCCAGATCGTCCGTGTTCAGCGACAGCGGAGCGGTCGCCGCCACGTGCATGGCGATCTTGCGGCCCAGCTCGCGCAGGGCGGTCTTGTCGCCGCCGCCGTGCAGGGCGACCAGCACGCCGATGCGGCCCAGGTTCGGAGCCACGGCGTTGTGGACGTAGGAGGCGACGACGCCTTCATCGACCGACAGGCGAGCGGCGCGACGCAGCTGCATGTTCTCGCCGATGGTCGCAATCATGTTGGTGACTTCGGCCTCGATGGTGTTGCCGTTTTCCAGCTCGGCGCCGTGCAGGGCTTCCACGGTGTGGTGTTCTAGGCCCTTCTGGGCGAAGGCCTTGGCGGCGTTCTGGAACAGCTCGTTGCGGGCGACGAAGTCCGTTTCCGAATTGAACTCGATGGCGGCGCCGACCTCACCCTTGCCGTCTTCCTTCGAAGCGACGGCCACCAGCCCTTCGGCGGCGACACGGTCGGCCTTCTTGGCGGCCTTGGACAGGCCCTTGGCGCGCAGCCAGTCGATGGCGGCGTTGATGTCGCCGTCGTTCTCTTGCAGCGCCTTTTTGCAGTCCATCATGCCCACGCCGGACTTGGCGCGGAGTTCCATAACGAGGGCGGCGGTGATCTCGGCCATTTCTGGTCTCCTGAGGTCTTGAATGCGTGAGCGGCCGGGCTTGGATTAGCCCGGCCGCATGTCGGTTATGCGGTCGGTCCGGTACGCCGGACCGAAACCGATCAGGCGTTGGCGGCTTCTTCGGCGGCCGGCTCTTCCGAGGCGTTCTCTTCGCCCGAAGCGGCCAACATTTCCTCGCCGACAGCTTCGGCGCCCGCAGGGGCGGCGTCAGCGACGACCGGAGCCGAAGCTTCGGCCAGCATCGGCTCGACAGGGTTCTCGGAAGCGCCCAGGTCGATGCCCGAGTTGGAGGCGCCGGCGGCCAGACCGTCCAGGACGGCGTCGGCGATCAGGTCGCAATAGGTCTGGATGGCGCGGGCGGCGTCGTCGTTGCCCGGGACCGGATAGGTGATGCCGTCCGGGTCCGAATTGGTGTCCAGGATCGCGATGATCGGGATGTTCAGCTTGCGAGCTTCCTGGATCGCGATCGCTTCCTTGTTGGTGTCGATCACGAACATGATGTCCGGAATCGAACCCATGTCCTTGATGCCGCCCAGCGACAGCTCCAGCTTGTCGCGTTCGCGCTCCAGCGTCAGCAGCTCCTTCTTCACGCGGCCTTCACCGCCGCGCTCCAGCAGGCCTTCCAGCTCGCGCAGGCGGGCGATCGAGCCCGAAACGGTCTTCCAGTTGGTCAGCGTGCCGCCGAGCCAACGGTTGTTCATGTAGTACTGGGCGCAGCGCTTGGCGGCCTCGGCGACCGGCTCTGCGGCCTGGCGCTTGGTGCCGACGAACAGGACGCGACCGCCCTTGGCGGCGACTTCGCGCACGGCCACCAGAGCCTGGTGGAAGAGCGGCATCGTCTGCGACAGGTCGATGATGTGGATGTTCGAGCGCGCGCCGAAGATGTAGCGCTCCATCTTCGGGTTCCAGCGGTGCGTCTGGTGGCCGAAGTGGGCGCCTGCTTCGAGCAGGGTGCGCATGGAGAAGTCAGGCAGAGCCATCTTTGGAAGTCCTTTTTCCGATTATTCCGCCGCAGACGGTGAAAGGACCTGCTGGCCCCTCGGAACGGAGCGATCGGGATGTCTCCCCGATCACGCCACGCCTGCGTGTGAAGTGGGCGGGCATATAGTGGGGCCGGGCGCGAAACGCAAGCGAAGTCCTCGACATGCGAAAGGGCGGCCCTTGTCCGACCGCCCTCTTTGATCGCGGGATTGCTATCCGATCCTACATCGCATCGAGCAGGCGCTGGGCCTGGTCGCGGTGCATCGTGACCTTGGGGATGATCTCGGTGGCCAGCGCCGCCAGACTGGGCGTCTCGGCGTGGTCCTTGAACCCGTTCAGCAGGGTCAGGGCCTCGTTGTGCGCCGCGACCTGCTGGGTCAGCCATACGCGGTCGAAATCGGCCGGCGCGGCGGCGTTCAGGTTGTCGATCAGTCCTTTACGGCGTTCATCGAGCGCGGTCGGCAGGGGGGTGTCGGCTGCTTCCGTCGGCGCGATCGTCTTGAGCTTGGCGCTCGAGGCCGTGTGGTCGGTCTTGATCATCCCCGCCAACTCGTCGATCGCGGCTGTCGACGACTTCGTCATCGCGATCTCGGCGGCCTGCAGCTCATACATGTCCGAGGTCGCCAGGGCGGTGACGAATCCCCCGGCCGTATTGGCGCCGATCGTGGCGGCCGAGGTCTGTCCGACGGGGCCTGAAACGGCGTCCTGCGCCGCGTTCACTGTGGCGGCCGCATCCTCGGCGGGGTCTTCGGATCGGCTGCACGCACCCAGAAGGGCCAGGGTGGCGACGCCGGCAAGCAGCATACGAGTCATGGAACGATCTCCTCGGGAAGTTCGCCGCCTAAACCCTTGGGAACCCCGCCCGTTCCTAAGTTTGCTGCCCGACGCAACGCCTTCCGCCCTTAGTTGTGCGCCGCCAGGGCCAGCAGCGTCCTATCCATCGCCTCAACGGCCGATCCTGCCGTCGAGGGCCGATCGTTGGCGTAGATCGAGAACACGATCGTCCGTCCGCTGGCGGCCGTCAGGAAGCCCGCCATGGCGTTCACCCCGCTCAGCGTCCCGGTCTTGGCGAAGACCCTGCCCTCCAGCGGCGTGCCGATGAAGCGCCGCTGAAGAGCGCCGTCACGACCTGCCACCGGCAGCGTAGCCCGCCATGCCTCGCCCCAGGGCTGGCTTGCCGTCCAAAGCAGGAAGGTCGTCGTCGCGCGGGGGCTGACGCGGTTATAGGTCGATAGGCCAGAGCCGTCATGGAGGTCGAAGGCCGCCCGTGCGACGCCTGCCTCCGCCATCACGAGTTGCACCTGGGCCAATCCGTCGGCGAGTGACCCTGCGCCTTCCAGTCGCCCGAGACGGCGCAGCATCAGTTCGGCATGCAGGTTCTGGCTCACCTTGGTTGTGCGGATCAGACTGGCCAGAAGCGGTGGCCGCGTCAGCCGTGCGATCTCCGTCCCCTCGGCGACGACGGTCGGCGGCGCACCGATCCGGGCCGCTGGATCGTCGGTTAGGGTCAGCGGTCGATGCCGCGCCCGAACCTCGCCCTCCACCACGACGCCGCGCTGTTCCAACAGACGGCGAAGGCGGATCGCGGCCGCCAGCGCCGGATCGTCCAGCCCGACCCGCATCGCACTCGCCGCCCCGCTTCTTGGCATCCGCCCGTACAGGCGAACGCCCTGCCCGCCGGGCCGTCTCTCGATCCGCAGATCGGCCATTCCGTCATCGGCCGTGATCGCCTCGTTCGTCAATGGCAGGATATCGTCGTCCGTCCGCCAGCGAGCCTGCACCGGCGAGCCGACGCTCGCCCCGGGGACGACTTCCAGCACCACCACATTGTCATTGACGGTCAGTGCCGAGACGGCGGTTCCGTAGCCTTCCTGCAAGTCGTCCCAGGCCCACCCGGGGCCCCATCGCTCGTCGGGGAACAGTCGGTCGTCGCCCACGACATCGCCGACGCGCCTGACGGCCGCCGCCGTCGCATCGGCCAGCTCCGCCAGACAGGTCGAAACGCAGTTTGGCCCGTCGCCCAAGGACGGGTCGCCTGCGCCTATGAGAATCAGATCGGGCGCCCCGCCCCCGGCCGACGGCTCCAGCCGCACCGACGTCCCGTCGTCGGGGCCCGGCTGGTTCAGATCGTCCAGCAGGGCGAAGGCGGCGGCCGTGGTGAAAATCTTGGTGTTGGATGCCGGGCTGAACCGCCGGTCGGCGTCGACCTCCGCGACGATCTCTCCGTCGAGCGCCACCGCCAGCAAACCCCAGCGTGTCCCGATCAGGGTCGGATCGTCCAGCGCGGCCGTGACCGTGCCTTGCGAGGCGCACCCGCCCGCCACGAGCAGGAGCCACAGCGCCGCCAGACCGGCTCGAACGCAGCCCATCCCCGCGCCCCCCTGCCTAATTCTGATGCAGCCCGTCATACCGCGTGGTCGGCGTCACGCTGAAGGGCTCCACGTCCGTCAGACAGCGTACGTTGACCGCCACATTGGCCTTGCCGCCCGGCGTGACGCCTTCGCCATGCGTTTCCACCCCACAGGTCTTGCAGAAGAAGTGCCGAATCTTTCGCGTATTGAAGAGATATTCCTGGATCGCATCCTCGCCTTGGGTCAGACGAAAGGCCTCCGGCTCCACGAAGGTCAGCCAGAGCCCGGTCCGGAAACAGTGAGTGCAGTTGCACTCAATGACCGTCTCCAGATCGGTCTCGACCTCGAAGGCGACGGCCCCGCAGTGACAGGATCCGTGGTGGACGGCGGTCATGGGCGTCTCCGGCTCAGGCGTCTTCCAGCATCAACACGCCGGGCGCGGTCTTCAAGGCCCCTCTCAGCGCTCCGTCCAGTCGATAGCGGCCGGGCAGCCGCACCT
This sequence comes from Brevundimonas sp. NIBR11, assembly GCF_027912535.1. Taxonomy (NCBI): domain Bacteria; kingdom Pseudomonadati; phylum Pseudomonadota; class Alphaproteobacteria; order Caulobacterales; family Caulobacteraceae; genus Brevundimonas; species Brevundimonas sp. NIBR11. The sequence continues at coordinate 1,457,848 of NZ_CP115465.1, forward strand.
CGACCTCGCGCCGGCCGTCCAGAGAGGCGATCAGGGTGATCTCACCGCCCTTGCCCTGCGCCTTCGCCCGCTCCAGCCGCGCCTGGAGAGCCGCCGCATCGGTCGATCGCGCCGAAACATGGACTCGCAGCCCGACCGACGCGTCGTCGACGATGGCGTCCAGTTTCGAGACCCCGTCGCCGAAGAACCGCACCTCCCCGTCCGAAGACTTGGCTCGAACCCTCACCATCAGATGGGCGCCGACCTCCAGCATCTCGCGTGACGCTCTCAGTTGCTCCGGCGGGAATAGGCATTCGAACTCTCCCGTCGGGTCCGAGAAGGTGACGAAGGCGAATTTCTCGCCCGACTTGGCGCTGGCCCGCTCCTGACGACGGCGCACGACGCCGGCCATCATGAAGGCGTCGTGGCCCTGTTCCGCCCGCTGCACGGCCTCTGCGACGAAGGTCACGCGCTTCCTTCGCAGCGCCCCTTCCATGTCCTCCAGAGGGTGGCCGGACAGGTAGAAGCCGACCGCCGACAGTTCCTGGTCCAGCCGTTCCGGTCCGATCCAGGGCTCCATGCTCTTCAGGCGCGGCCGCGAGGCCCCGGCCTGATCGGCGCCGAACAGGGAGACCTGCGACGAGTTCCGGTCCGCCGCCACGCTCTGGCAATAGGCCATCAGGACGTCGGCCTGTTCGAACAGTTGCCGCCGGTTCGGGTGGATGCTGTCGAAGGCGCCGGCCTTGGCCAGACCCTCAAGCGCCCGCTTGTTGACCGCGCGCGGATCGACCCGCTCCAGGAAGTCGAAGATGTCGGCGAACCGACCGCCCGTCTCGCGCACCTCGACGACGTGCTTCATCGCTTCCAAGCCCACATTGCGGATGGCCCCGAGCGCATAGAGGACCGCCCCCTTGCCGTCCTCCCAGCGCACGTCGAAGTCGGCGGAGCTCTCGTTCACGTCCGGGGCCCGAACCGGAATCCCGAACTTCCGGGCGTCCTGATAGAAGACCGCCAGCTTGTCGGTGTTCGACAGATCCAGCGACATCGAAGCGGCGAAGAACTCGACCGGATGGTTCGCCTTCAGCCAGCCGGTCTGGTAGGAAATCAGCGCATAGGCGGCGGCGTGCGACTTGTTGAAGCCGTAGCCCGCGAACTTGGCCACCAGTTCGAAGATGCCGTCCGACTGCTGCTCCGGCACGGACTTCTCCGAGGCGCCCTTGATGAAGCGCGCCTTCTGGATGTCCATCTCCTCCTTCTTCTTCTTGCCCATCGCGCGTCGAAGTAGGTCGGCCTCGCCCAGCGAATAGCCGGCCAGGATCTGGGCGATCTTCATCACCTGTTCCTGGTAGATGATGACCCCGTAGGTCTCGGTCAGGACCTCGGTCAGCGAGGGGTGCAGATAGTCCACCTCGGCCCGGCCGAATTTCCGGTCGATATAGGTGTCGATCATCTCCATCGGCCCGGGCCGATAGAGGGAGATCAGGGCGGTGATCTCCTCGATGGAGCCGCAGCGCATCTTGCGCAGGGTGTCGCGCATGCCCTGCGATTCCAGCTGGAACACCCCGACCGTCTGGCCGGACGCCATCAGTTCGTAGGTCGCCTTGTCGTCGAGCGGCAGAAGGTTGAAGTCCAGCGCCGCCCCGCGTCGCGACAAATAGCCGTGAGCTCGGTCCAGTACCGTCAGGGTCTTCAGGCCGAGGAAGTCGAACTTCACCAGCCCCGCCGGCTCGACCCATTTCATGTTGAACTGGGTCGCCGGGATATCCGACCGAGGATCCTGATACAGCGGCGTCAGCTCGACCAGGGGCCGGTCGCCGATGACGATGCCGGCGGCGTGGGTCGATGCGTTGCGATAGAGGCCTTCTAGCTCCAGCGCCGTGGCCAGCAGGTTCGCCACCGACTTCTCGGCGTCGCGCGCCTCTCTCAGGCGTGGCTCGATCTCGATGGCCTGGGCCAGCGTCGTCGGATTGGCCGGATTGTTCGGCACCATCTTGCAGAGCCGGTCGACCTGCCCCAGCGGCATCTGCAGCACCCGACCGACGTCGCGGAGCACGGCCCGCGCCTGCAGCGTGCCGAAGGTGATGATCTGAGCTACCCGGTCCTTGCCGTAGCGCTCCTGGACGTAGGTGATGACCTCCTCGCGCCGCTCCTGACAGAAGTCGATGTCGAAGTCGGGCATGGAGACCCGTTCGGGGTTCAGGAACCGCTCGAACAGCAAGCCGAACCGCAAGGGGTCCAGATCGGTGATGGTCAGGGCCCAGGCCACCAGCGAACCTGCGCCCGACCCCCGCCCCGGCCCCACCGGAATCGAATGGGTCTTCGCCCATTTGATGAAGTCCGACACGATGAGGAAATAGCCGGGGAAGCCCATCTGCTGGATGATCCCGACCTCCCACTCCAGACGCGCCCAGTAGTCTTCCTCGGGCGCGGCGGGCGTCACCTGTTTCAGCCGCGCCCTCAGACCCTCGCGGGCCTGGTGCATCAGTTCGTCAGGCTCGGAACGGCCGTCACCGGTGTCGAAGCGCGGCAGGATCGGCGGGTGGGTCTTGACCAGGAAGGCGCAGCGTTTGGCGATCTCGATGGTCGTGTCGCAGGCCTCGGGCAGGTCGGAGAACAGGGTCCGCATCTCGAGCGCGGACTTGAAGTAGTGCTGGTCGGTGATGCGGCGCCGATCTTCCTGGCCGGTGAAGGCGCCGTCGGCGATGCACAGCAGGGCGTCGTGCGACTTGGCCTGATCGCGCTTGGCGTAATACGCGTCGTTGGTCGCGGTCAGGGGGACGTCGTTCGCATACGCCCATTCGACCAGACCGCGCTCGGCCGCCGCCTCATCCGGCAGACCGTGGCGTTGCAGCTCGACATAGAAGCGGTCGCCGAACACCCCGGCCATGGCCGTCAGCGCCTCGGCGGCCTCACCGGGCTTGTTCTGGGCGAACAGCGGGTCGACCGGACCGTCCGGGCCGCCGGACAGCAGGATCAGCCCCTCGGACAGGTCCGCGACCCGGCTCCAGGCGACGTTGGGTTCCTCGTCCCCGGCCAGCAGATAGGCTTCGGACGACAGGGCGCAGAGGTTTCGCCAGCCGATCTCGCTCTGGCAGATCAGGACGACGGTCGGCGTCTTGGCCCAGCGCTCGCCCCGCCTGCCGCCGATACCCGTGATCGGCAGCGCACAGGCGATCAACGGCTGCACGCCGACGCTCTTGGAGGCCTCCGAGAACTCCAGCGCCCCGAACAGATTGACCCGGTCGGCCACGGCGACGGCCGGCATCCCCGCATCGGCGGCCAGCTTCCCGACCTTGCCCGCCTTGATCGCGCCTTCCAGCAGCGAATAGGCCGAGCGCACCCTCAGATGGACGAAACCGGTCTCTGCGGGCATGTCGGTGATGGCCTGATCCTCGATCTCAGGCCGGAGGCGACTCATCTCGCCAGCAGGGCGACCTGCCACACCATCCAGACAAAGCCGCCGCACGATGCAAGCGACAGCGTTTCGCGGAAGACCTTGGACATGCGCTTATCCCCAGATGGATCGTTCTGGGTATGTTCTAAGTTGCGGCTTTGTTCTCGTCAACAGTCAGGCTGTTGAGAACGCAATCTACCCCCGCGACCGCTCTACCGTATCCACGTTCGGATTGGCCCGGAGCGCCGCCATGATGCTGGTCGCGTGCTTGGCGTCCGAGACCTCGACGTCCAGGTCCACGTCGAAGAAGTCCGATTGCCGGTGGGCCATTTTCAGGTTCAGGATGTTGCCGCCGGCCTCGCCGATTACCGTGGCGACCTGGCCCAGCACCCCCGGAGCGTTCTGGATGGTGGCGCGCAGGCGGGCGACGCCGACGGCGCCCTGCTCCGCCTCCGGCCGCCACTGCAGGTCCTGCCAGACGCTGTCGTCGTCGGCGAACTCGGCCAGCCTCTGGCAGTCGATGACGTGGACCGTGAGACCCTTTTCTGGCTCCATGATGCCGACGATACGGTCGCCGGGCACCGGAGTGCAGCAGGCGCCGAAATGGATGCTGACGCCGGGCGTCAATCCGCTGCCGCGCACGAACAGCCGCGCCTGGGCGTCGCCGATCTTCTTGCGGTCCGTCGAGGCGGTCAGGGTGCCCTTAAGCGACGGGAACAGGGTCTCGACCACCTTGTTGGCCTGGATGCGCCCGCGCCCGATGGCGTCGAACAGGTCTTCCTCGTTCGGCACGGCCAGGGTCTCCAACGTCGAAGTCAGCTTGACGTCCGCCAGCGCCTTGCCCGCCCGCGACAGAGCCTGTTCCAGCGTCGTCCGGCCCAGTTTCTGGAACTCGTCCCGCTCGGAGGAGCGGATGTGGCGCCGGATCGCCGAGCGCGCCCGACCGGTGACCGTCAGGCTGCGCCAGTCCGCCGGGGCCTCTCGCTTCTTGCCGCGAATGATCTCCACCACGTCGCCGTTCTGCAGCGCCGTGCGCATCGGCTTCAGCTCGCCGTTGATCTTGACGCCAACGGCCGTGTCCCCGACCTCAGTGTGGACCGCATAGGCGAAGTCCAGCGCCATGCCGCCGCGCGGCAGGGTGATGAGCGCCCCCTTGGGCGTGAAGACGAAGACCTGATCCAGGTACATCTCGAGTTTGGCGTGCTCGACCCAGTCCTCGCCTCCCTCCCCGTGCTCGATCACCTGCACGAGGTGGCGCAGGTTCAGCAGCGGATCGCGCCCGCCGTCCTTGGCCATCGCCTCGCGGTCGAGACCATAAGAGTGGTTCTTGTAGGCCCAATGCGCCGCGACCCCATCCTCGGCGATCCGGTCCATGACCTCGGTCCGGATCTGCATTTCCAGACGCAAGCCCCCGGAGCCCACGACCGTCGTGTGCAGCGAGCGATAGTTGTTCGACTTGGGCGTCGAGATGTAATCCTTGAACCGCTCCGGCACCATCGGCCAGGTCCGGTGGATGACGCCCAGCGCGCGGTAACAGTCGTCCTCGGCCTCGACCAGGACGCGGAAACCGTAAATGTCCGACAGGGACGAGAAGCCCACCGACTTCCGCTGCAGCTTCCGCCAGATGGAATAGGGCGTCTTCTGGCGGCCATAGACGCGGGCTGGAATTCCGGCCTCCGACAGCACCTGTTCCACCTCGGCGGAAACGACGTCGGTCGCCTGACCGTGTTCCAGCTTAAGCGCCTCTAGCCGCCGCTCGATCGCGGTCCGGGCCGTGGGGTTCAGGTGCTCGAACGCCAGCTCTTCCAGCTCGGAGGCGATGGAGTGGATGCCGATCGACCGGCCCAGCGGCGCATAGACTTCCAGCGTTTCGCGGCTGATCCGCTCGCGCTTCTCCGGCTTGACGAATTTCAGTGTCCGCATGTTGTGCAGACGGTCCGCCAGCTTGACCAGCAACACCCGCACGTCGCGGCTGATGGCCAGGATGAACTTCCGCAGGTTCTCGGCCTGGCGCGTGTGCTCGGCCTGAAGCTCGAGGCGCGACAGCTTGGTCACCCCCTCGACCAGCACCGCGACCTCCTCGCCGAACATGCGGGCGATATCGTCGCGCGTCGCCGAGGTGTCCTCGACCACGTCGTGTAGCAAGGCGGTGACGATGGTGGCGGTGTCGAGCTTGTAGTCGGTCAGAATGCCCGCGACCTGGATCGGGTGGGCGAAATAGGGATCGCCCGAGGCCCGCAGCTGCGAGCCGTGCATCTTCATCGCATAGACATAGGCCTTGTTGAGCATGGCCTCGTCGGCGACGGGGTCATAGGCCTTGACCGCCTCGATCAGCTCGAACTGACGCAGGACCGGAATGCGTTTCGCCGCCGGCTGCGGTCCTGGCGAAGCAGGCGCGGCCGACGGCGAAGCGATGTCATTGGCGATGTCGTTCGCCGGCGGGGTCGTACCGGCCCGCGCCGGGAGGATGGTGATACCGTTGGCGGGTTCCGCCGTCAGTAGCGTTCCTCCTGGCCGCCGTCGCGGTCGCTTTGCAGCGCGCGGATCAGTTCGGCCTCGGCCATGTTCATGTGCTGCGGCTCGGCCAGCAGGGCGACGACTTCGGCTTCGTCCTCGGCTTCGGTGCGCTCGTCGACGCGCTGCAGGGCGACCACGACGGTCTCCAGCAGGTCGTCGGGAACGACAGTATCTTCAGCGATTTCACGCAGGGCGACGACCGGGTTCTTGTCGTTGTCGCGATCGAGCGTCAGGGCGGCGCCGTTGGCGATCGCGCGGGCGCGGTTGCCGGCCAGCAGGACCAGACCAAACCGGTTCGGCACCTTCTCGATGCAGTCTTCGACAGTGACGCGAGCCATGAGAATCCTTCGGGGTCGGCGGGAGAACCGCGCCAAATACAGGTATGCGCCTATTTGTGCAACGCCGCACGTCTAGACAAGGAGGGCGGCGGTTTTGGGGCGCCGACCGCCTCAGGGAACCCGCTGCGCCGTCGGATAGGCGATGATCAGAACCAGATCCTCGTCCCCGACTTGGGTGATGCCGACATTGTTGCCGTCGTACAGATAAGCGGTGTCGCCCGCCGTCATCCGCGTCGTGACCCCGTCCGAGATCACATCGCCCTCACCGCTGACGACATAATAGACTTCGTCGTGGGCGATGAGGTGCAGGCCGATCGACGATCCCGGATGCATGACCCGCTTCCTGAACTCCATCGCCCGGTTCGGGGCCACGTCGGAGATGCGATAGGCGGTGCTCATCCCGGTACCGTTGTGCGGCGGGACCTGCTCGACCCGCGTGTCCGCCTCGTGAATCACCACGCCAACCCCGGCCGGCGGCGAAGCCGGCGCGGCCTGCAGTCCAACGGCCACCATCAAGGCGATCAGCATGAAATGTCTCCCGGTGTCATTTCCCGGATCAGCCCATGCCGAGGCCCTCAGCGCAAGGGATGGGCGTCGCGTCCGACGGTCGCAGAGCCGGCCATCGCGGAGGCCGCACGGCCGCTCTCCGGGTGTCGCCACTCCGGCGCGATCTCCGCGATCGGCCCCATGACGAACAGCCGATCCGCCGCGCGCGGATGCGGCAGGATCAGCCCCTCGCAATCTCCCTGCTCACGTCCGTATGCGATCAGGTCCAGATCCAGCGTCCGGGGCGCGTTCGGGACCGAGCGTCGGCGCCCGAATATGTCCTCGATCCGGCCCAGGATCGCCATGAGGGCGTGAGGGTCGTGTGCCGTCCGCACGATCACCACCCCGTTCAAGAATGGCGGATCGCTGGGGTCGGGCCAGGCCTGTGACGCCCACCACGACGACCGCGCCAGAATATCGACCCCCTCGCGCCGGAACCGCGCCAGCGCCGCCTCCAGCGCCTCGCGACAGGACGACCACGCCCCCTTGTCATTGCAGCCCAGCGCGACGATGACAGCTCCATCCAGGTCCAGATTCTCGTCGATATTGACGCTGACCGCCTCAGGGCCCGGGACTATTTCAGACGAGGTGATTTCCATGAGACTCTATCCGAGCGAGCGTCTGGCCCTGTTCATCGACGGGGCCAACCTGTATTCGGCGACCAAGGCCCTGAACGCGGACATCGACTTCAAGAAGATGATCGACGCGCTACGGGAGAAAGCCGTCCTGGTTCGCGCCCACTATTACACGGCGGTGACCGAGGGCGAAGAGTTCTCTCCGATCCGGCCCCTGATCGACTTCCTCGGCTACAACGGCTTCACCCTCGTGACCAAGCCGGTCAAGCGGTTCACCGACGCGCAAGGGCACACCCGCACCAAGGGGAACATGGACATAGAGATCGCGGTGGACATGCTGGAGCTGGCGCCGAACATCGACCACGCCATTCTGTTCTCCGGCGACGGCGACTTCCGCCGGCTGGTCCAGGCGGTCCAGGCGAAGGGCGTGCGTGTCACCGTCGTCTCGACCCTGAAAAGCCAGCCGCCGATGATCGCCGACGACCTGCGCCGTCAGGCCGACGACTTCGTCGAACTGGCCGACCTGCTCCAGAACTACGGCCGCGCCCGCTCGCAACAGGCTCAGCCCTCCGTCCGGACCTTCGATTAGGCGACTGTTGTTCGCCAGACACAGCGAATCGGCGAGTCCGCTTGACGCTCCATCCGCCCGGAACGGTGCGGCGTAGCTTCCGTTCTGGGGGTCAGAGGGATCTGATCAATGCCTGCCGAGACCAAGAAAAACCGACTGTTCACGACCGGCGAACTGCAAGTTGCCGGTCTCGCCATCCTGACGGCGGTCGTCCTGACCCTCTCGGTTCAGGTGGTCGAGGCCTCGGTGCGCCCCTCGCTGGGGCTTTACGACGCCGATCCGGCGGCGGTCGCCCCTATTCCGGACGTCATCGACGCCCGACCGGTCGTCTGACCGGGGTCAGCCCTTGTCCCGCATGAGGCGGGCCTTGTCCCGCGCCCAGTCGCGTTCGGCCGCGGTCTCGCGTTTGTCGTGCAGCTTCTTGCCCTTGGCGAGCGCGATCTCGAGCTTCGCCTTGCCGTCGTCGTTCAGATAGAGCCGCAGCGGGATGATCGTCTGACCGTCCTTCTGCACCGCCCCGATCAGCCGATCGATCTGCTTTCTGTGCAGCAGGAGCTTCCGCGGCCGCCGCGGCTCGTGATTGAACCGGTTGGCCTGCGCGTAAGGCGGGATATCGGCGTTGATCAGCACGATCTCGCGCCCCTCCACCGCCGCATAGCTCTCTGCGATATTAGCCCGTCCCATGCGCAGGGCCTTGATCTCAGTCCCGAGCAGCATGATCCCGGCCTCGACGTTGTCCTCGAGGAAATAGTCGAACCGCGCCCGCCGGTTCTCGGCGATGGTCTTGGCCTTGGTGATGGGGGCGGACTTGGCCGCCGCGGCCTTTTCCTTCGAGGTCGCCATCTACAGACCCGCCGCCGCCATCGCCGCGTCGATCGCGGGCTTGGCCTCCTCGCAGGTCGGGACCAGCGGCAGACGCATCTCCTCGGTGCACAGGCCCAGCTTCGCCAGAGCGTATTTCGCCGGAGCCGGCGAGGCGTCGAGGAACAGCGCCTTGTGCAGGCCGATCAGACGGTCCTGCCACGACCTTGCCGTCGCGAAGTCACCGGCGGCGACCGCGTTGTAAAGGGCGACCATGGCTTCCGGCGCGACGTTCGCCGTCACAGAGATCAGCCCCACCCCGCCGTGCGCCGCGTAGCCGAGGAAGCTGTGATCGTCGCCGGAGATCAGGTCAAACTGACCGCCTTGCGAGACGACGTTCGAATGCATCCAGCTCGCCCGGCCCATGTCGCCCGTGGCGTCCTTCAGGCCGACGATGTTCGGGTGCTTCGCCAGTCGCGCGACGCTCTCGTTCGACAGATCCACCCCGGTCCGCCCGGGGACGTTGTAGAGGATTTGTGGAATCTGGACCGCATCGGCCACCCCCTCGAAATGGGCGATCAGACCCGCCTGCGAAGGCCGGTTGTAATAGGGCGTCACGACCAGCGCCCCGTCGGCGCCGCAGGTTTTGCCGTGGGCGGCCAGATGGATCGACTCATAGGTTGCGGGCGATCCGGCTCCGGCGATCACCCTGATGCGACCGGCCGCGACACGAACGCACAGGGCGGTGACCCGCTCGTGCTCTTCGATGGTCAGCCCGCCGCCCTCTCCGGTCGTGCCCACGGCGACCACGCCGTGAACGCCTGCGGCGATCTGGCGCTCAACCAGACGCTCCAGCGCGGCTTCGTCCACGTTTCCGTCACGAAGAGGTGTGATCAGGGCGGTGATCACGCCCTTGAACAAGGGGGCGGTCATTGAAACAAGAATACCTTGCGTGGGGAGTGGGCGACGGTCGTCCGAGACGAGACGCGAGAGGGTAGGTTGCCGGGCTCGAACCCGCAACCGGGTTGAATGGGGATAGGACACTTCATGATCGCGACCAGCCTCGCGGCCGCATTGGCCGTCCTCGCCCCGATTCCCCAGACCGCCTATCTGAACAGCCAGCCTAGCCCCTACGTCACGGGCCAGACGGCCCAGGCCGGCTATCAGGCGCGCGTCCTCAACGACGCCGACACCGCCAACTTCCGCGCCGGCCTCGCCGCCGCCCGCGCTCGCGACGTCATCGGGACCCAGGCCGCCATCTCGCGCATTGGCGACCCGACGGCCAGGAAGCTGGTCGAGTGGGCCCTGGTTGATACCTCCGCCCCGCAGTTGTCCTACACCGAACTGTCCAACGACGTTCAGTCTCTGCGCGCCTGGCCTCGCGCCGAGGCGCGCATCGCCGCCGGGGAACAGGCGCTGGAACGCGCCGGCATGAGCGCCGACGCCGTCCTCGGCTTCTTCGGCTCGAACCGCCCGACCACGGTCCAGGGCGCCATGGCGCTGGCCGATGCGCTGGACCAGCGCGGTCGCTCCGAAGAGGCCCGCCTCCTGATCCAGGAGTGGTGGCAGACCCAGTCCTTCGACGAAGCCAGCCAGAGCCGCATCCTCAGCCGCTGGGGCTCCAGCCTCACCCAGCGCGACCATGACGTCCGCCTCGGCATGTTGCTGTCGGGCCCGCACGGCCCCGCCACCCGCGCCATGCTCAGTCTGGTCTCGGCAGAGCGCCGCGCCACCGCCGAAGCCGTCATGACGCTCCGCGGCGCCTATGCGGCCGACAGCGTCGTGGGCAATCTTTCGCCTGCCCAGGCGCGCGATCCCAACGTGGTCCTGGAACGCGTCCGCATCCTGCGCGCGGCCAATCGGCAGTCGGAAGGATTCGCCCTTCTTTCCGCCCTACCCGCTGCGCCCCTCCACTCGGACGGCCAGAACACCCTATGGAACGAGCGCCGCAACTACTTCCTCGACGCCCTGGAACGCCGCGAGTGGCGCGCCGCCTACGACTCGATGGCCGGCCACGGCTTCCCCTCGGGCGACCGAAAGGTGGACGCCGAGTTCTTCGCCGGTTGGGTCGCCCTGACCAAGCTCGGCGATCCCGCTCGCGCCGCCGGTCACTTCGAGACCCTGCGTCAGACCTCGTCCACACCGATCACCCAGGGCCGCGCCCTCTACTGGCTGGGGCGCGCCGCCGAGGCCCAACGCGATCAGGCTCGCGCCCAGACCTACTACCGCGAGGGCGCACGGCACATTCAGACCTTTTATGGGCAGCTCGCCGCCGAGAAGGCCGGCTACACCACCCTGACCCTGCCCGCCGAACCGGTCCCTACGCAGAGCGACATCGCCGCCTTCGAGGCCAATGAGGTCGTGCGCGCCGCCCGCATCCTCGGCGAGACCGGCGAGATGTCCCTCTACCGCGTCTTCGCCTATCACCTCGACGACACTCTGCCGGGCATCGACGACCTGGCCCTGTTGATGGACATGACGCGCGGGTACGGCGACGGGTTCGGGGCCATGATGGTCGGTCGCGCCGCCAGCCAGCGCGGCTTCCTGCTGCCTGAACGTCAGTACCCCATCCGTATCCCGCCTGAGGTCCCCGGCGCGGCTCCCCTGCCCTTCACCCTGGCCATCACGCGTCAGGAATCGAGCTTCGATCCTCGCGCCCGTTCCGGCGCAGACGCGCGCGGCATGATGCAGTTCCTGCCCTCGACCGCCTCGGGCGTCGCCCGTCGCCTGGGGATGCCCTATTCGGCCGAGCGCCTGTGGGACCCGGACTACAACATGACGCTGGGCAGCTATCACCTCGGCGAGTTGATGAGCCAGTTCAGGGGATCGATGCTGCTGACGACCGTCGGTTACAACGCCGGCCCCGCCCGGCCTCCGCAATGGGTGGCGCGTTGCGGCGATCCGCGCGGCGGCCTGGCGGCTGGCGGCGTCGATCCGGTCGACTTCATCGAGTGCGCCCCCTTCACGGAGACGCGCAACTACATGATGCGGGTCATGGAGAACATGGCGGTCTATAAGGCCCGTCTGAACGGCGGCTCGGCTCCCCTGAGCACCTCGGCTGACATTGCGCGCGGCTCCGGCGGACCACAGCCTTATCAGCCTTGATTGAAAGCCTGGATCAGGGCTTCAGCAGTCCGGTAAACAGGGCGTCCAACATGGTGCGGGTCAGCAGGGTCCGATCCACCCAGTCGAAATAGGGCTTGGTGATCATCAGGGAGACGATCCCGTGCGACCCGGCCCACAGGGCCTGGGCCGTCGCCCGCGCGTCGCCCCGCAGGTGCCCCTCGGTCCCGGCCTGCTCGACAATCGCCTCGAACGCCCGGAAGAGGTCGCCGCCCAGCATCTGGGCCGCGCTCTGGGCGCCGTCGCGCGCCTCCACGGGCCGGGTCAGATAGGTCAGGCGGTAGGCGTTGGGGTTCTCGAAGCCGAAATCGACATAGGCCTCCATCAGCCTGCGCAGAACGACTGCCGGCGACCCGCCCTCGGCGATCACCGCCGCGTTCGCGGCCTGCAGCCGTGCAAAAGCCAGCCGGCATATCTCATGCAGGATCTCGCTCTTCTCGGAGAAGTGCATGTAGAGGGCGGTCGACGACAACCCGACCTCGTCGGCGATCCGGCGGATCGTCGCGCCCTCGTAGCCGACCTCGACGAAAATCCGTTCGGCCGCAGCCAGTATCTCCGCGCGGCGTGCATGACCCTCGCCTTTCGGCTTGCGGCCTGAGCGGGACGATACGGGTGGGGATACGACGGATTCAGCCGACACGCTGAGCTCCCTGAAGCGAACCGCCCCTGCATAGCCGCAATGCCGCGACGACGCCAACGGCTTGCCGGATGAACAACCTCAGGATAGGCCGATAACCATGAAGGGCACGGGGAGCACGTCGGACGTCCCGGCGCGGGGGTACCCCCATCGCGCCAACCTGCGCTCGCTCAGCCTGGGTCAGGCCGGCGTGCTGATCCTGTGCACCGGCGGTGTCGCCCTGGGGCTCGCCACCCATGCACGGGTCACGGGCGTCATCCTCCTCATCGTGGTCCAGTTGATCTTCGTACTCGCGGCATCGTGGCGGGTGGTGTTGATCCTCGCCAGCCGCCGCGTCGATCCCGATCCTCCCCCCGCGCCGGACCTGCCCCGCTACACCATCCTGGTCGCCCTTCTCGACGAGGCCGAGGTGCTGCCGCAACTGGTCGATCGCCTCGCCGCCACCGACTATCCGCGTGACCGGCTTCAAGGCCTGCTCCTGCTCGAAGCCCACGACCACGCGACCCAGGCGGCCGCCTCGGCCTGCATCCTACCGCCCTGGCTGCGCGTCATGATCGTCCCGCCGGGCGGTCCACGCACCAAGCCGGCGGCGTTGAACGCGGGGCTCGCGGCGGCGACCGGCGACTTCCTGACCGTCTACGATGCGGAGGATGACCCCGATCCAGGCCAGCTGCGCGAGGCCGCCGCCCGCTTCGCAGCCGACCCGTTCGGCAGTCTCGCGACGCTCCAGGCTCCTTTGCGCATCAGACCGGCGAGCCAGTCCGAGAGCCCCTTCCTGGATCGGCAGTTCGCCGTCGAATACGCCGCCCTGTTCGAGGTGACCTTGCCCGCCATGGCTCGCCTCGGCCTGCCCTTCCCCCTCGGCGGCACCAGCAACCATTTCAGCGTCGCGGTCCTCAGGGAGATCGGCGGCTGGGACGCGCACAACGTCACAGAGGACGCCGATCTGGGGTTCCGCCTCTGGCGCTGCGGCTATCGGCTCGGGACGCTCCGGCTCCCCACCTACGAAACCCCGCCCGGTGAGATCACGGACTGGCTCCCCCAGCGTACGCGTTGGCTCAAGGGATTCATGCAGACTTGGGGGGTCCACACCCGCACGCTCGCGGGGCTCGGCTGGCGCGGCGTCCTGGCCTTGATCATGACCCTGGGCATGAGCCTCGCCGCGGCCAGCGCCCATGCCGGGTCTCTGGCCTGGGTCATCGCCACGGTCAGCCTGTCGATCGCTGCGGGCCTGCCCCCGGAAGCGCCCCGGTTCGCGCTGTCGGTTCTCGTCGTCGGTCTGGCCGCCGCCTGGCTCAACGGCCTCGTCGGCGCCCGACGCGCGGGGGCGCCCTACACGGCGACAGACATGATCACCGCCCCGGCCTATTGGTCTCTTCTGACCCTGGCCTTCTTCCATGCCGCCTGGCGCGTGGCGGCCGACCCCTTCACCTGGGACAAGACCCCGCACCGCCGCGACCCTGCGGTCGAGATCGCCGCCCTCGCCGAGGTCGACGCTGGACGCGAGGCGGCCTGAGGTCGTAAGGCCGTCACGATGCGGCCCGTCCTGTCCTCCTCGCCCCAAACCCTCGTCACCCGGGGCTGGTCCGATTACGCACTGCTCGACAGCGGCGACGGCAAGAAGCTGGAACGCTACGGCCCCTACACCGTCGTACGCCCCGAGCCTCAGTGCTTCTGGAAGCCCCGCGACCCCGACGCCTTCGCCCGCGCTACCGCCACCTTCGATCCGCAGCAGGAGAAGGATGACGAGGACGCCGGCCGCTGGCGCTTCGACGCTCACGGCCCCGTGGACGCTTTCCCGCTGGGCTGGCGCGACGTGAAGTTCGTCGGCCGCTTCACCCCCTTCCGCCACCTCGCCTTCTTCCCGGAACAGGCCGCCAACTGGGAGTGGCTGGACGCCAGCATCCGTACCCTGCAGCGCCCCAAGATCCTGAACCTGTTCGGCTACACCGGCGTCGCCTCGCTGGCCGCTGCGGCCGCCGGCGCCGAGGTCACCCACGTCGACGCCTCCAAGAAGTCCGTCGCCTACGCCCGCGAGAACGCCGAACTGTCCGGTATGAGCGACCTGCCCATCCGCTGGATCGTCGACGACGCCCGCAAATATGTGGCCCGCGAGGTTCGGCGCGGCTCGAAATACCACGGCATCATCCTTGACCCGCCCAAATACGGCCGCGGCCCGACCGGGGAGGTCTGGCGCCTGTTCGAGGACATGCCGGGCCTGCTCGCCGACTGCGCCGCCCTTCTGGCCGACGACGCCGACTTCCTGCTGCTGAACGCCTACGCCGCCCGCATCTCCGGCCTGTCCCTGGCCCACCAGATGCGCGAAGCCACGGCCGACCGTGGCGGCCGCATCGACTGGGGCGAGTTGGCCCTGTCCGAAGACGGTCCCGACGCCCGCGCCATCGGCCTCAGCTTCTTCGCCCGGTGGTCGGCCAGATGACCGAGCGTCTGATCACCTCCCTGACCAACGACACGGTCAAGGGCGTCCGCGCCCTGCATATGCGCAAGGAGCGCGAAGCGACCGGCGAATTCCTCGCCGAAGGTCTGAAGTTCATCGGCGAGGCCCTCGATCAAGGCCGTGCGCCCAAGATGCTGCTCGTCGGCATGGAGGCCCGCCCGCACCCGCTGCTGGACCGCGCCAAGGCCGAGACCCTCAAGTCCGGCGGCGAGGTCGTCGTCGTCACCCACCCGATCCTCGAGAAGATCAGCCGCCGCGAGAACCCGCAGACGGTGCTGGGCGTCTTCGAACAGGCCTATACGGCCCTCAGCGCCATCGATCCGAAGAGCGCCCCCGCCTGGGTCGCCCTTGAACAGGTCCGCGATCCCGGCAACCTCGGCACCATCATCCGCACGGCGGACGCGGCCGGTTGCGGCGGCGTCATCCTGATCGGCGACTGCGTCGATCCGTTCTCGGTCGAGGCCGTCCGCGCCACCATGGGCTCGGTCTTCGCCGTCGCCATCGCAAAGGCCACGCCCGCCGAGTTCCTCGCCTGGCGCGAGACCTGGCCCGGCAGCGTGGTCGGCACCCGTCTGGACGCCACGGTCGATCACCGCCGCGCCGCCTACGCCAAGCCCAGTCTGATCCTGATGGGCAACGAACAGGCGGGCCTGACCGACGCTCTCGCCGCCGCCTGCGACGTCAACGTCAAGATCCCCATGCGCGGCCGCGCCGACAGCCTGAACCTGGCCATCGCCACGGGCGTCATGGTCTATGCGGTGACGGACGACATCTAGGCGGCTCCTTCGCCTTCCTCGTTCTTCAGCCGCGTCATGGCCCACAGCGCCAGCGTGGTCAGCAGCGCCGCTGCGGTCAGGTACAGCCCCACCGCGCCCAGCCCGTAGGTCTTGCCCAGCCTGGTCGCGACATAGGGCGCCAGCGACGCGCCCAGAATGCCCGCGACATTGAACGCCATCGACGCGCCCGTGTAGCGAACCTCCGCCGGGAACGGCCGCGCCATCGCCGCACTCAGCGGCCCATAGGTGCAGCCCATCAGGGCGAAGCCGACCGCGAAGAAGACCAGCAGCCCCGTCAGCCCCGCTCCGAATAGCGGCCCGATGGCGAACCCGAACAGGCCGATGCCGATCGACGCCAGCATCAGGACCTTCAGCTGTCCCCACCGATCGGCCGCCAGCGCGGCGATCGGAATAAAGGCCCCGAAGAAGAGCACCCCCACCATCTGGATCGGCAGGATGTCGCCGCGCGTCAGCCCCAGTTCCGTCGTCGCCCACGACAGCCCCCAGACCGTCAGCAGGTAGAAGATCACGAAGGTCGTCGCCCCGCCCACGGCGCCCAGGGCCAACGCGCCCTTGTACCGGGCGAATAGGGTCAGGACCGGCGCCCTCACCCGCTCGGCCTTGTCGACGATCTTCTGGAACTCCGGCGTCTCGTGAATGCTCAGCCGAACCCACAGACCCACGAAGACCAGCACCGCGCTGGACACGAATGGAATGCGCCAGCCCCAGGCCAGGAAGTCCGCCTCGGCCATGAAGGTGGTCAGCAGGATGAAAGACCCGGTCGACAAAATGAACCCTATCGGCGCGCCCAGCTGCGGGAACATGCCGAACCAGGCCTTGCGTCCCGGCGGGGCGTTCTCGGTCGCCAGCAGCACCGCCCCGCCCCACTCGCCGCCCAGACCGAACCCCTGACCGAACCGGCACAGGGCCAGCAACAGCGGCGCGATCACACCGGCTTGCGAATGCGTCGGCAACAGGCCGATGGCGATGGTCGACAGCCCCATGGTCATGAGGGCGGCCACCAGCGTGGCCTTCCGTCCCACCCGATCGCCGAAGTGGCCGAACACGACCGCGCCCACCGGTCTTGCGAAGAAGGCGATGGCGAAGGTCACGAACGAACTCAGCTGCGCCGCGGCCGGATCCGTGCCGGGAAAGAAGAGCTGCGGGAACACCAGCACCGCCGCTGTGGCGTAGATGTAAAAATCGAAGAACTCGATCGTCGTGCCGCTCAGACTGGCGAACAGGACGCGGCGCGTCGACGCCGGGCTGGGCGCGATCAGCAGGTTGGCTTCGGTCACGGCGTTTCCCCTGTCTTGGCCTATCGATGCGTCCGCGAGCGGCCTCCGGTCAAGCGGCGTCAGGTCCCGCGCGGCTTGGCCCGACTGGTGGCCTCCGCCTCGGCCGGGTTCTCAGGCCAGGGGTGCCTCGGATAGCGCCCGCGCATTTCGGACCGCACATCCTTCCACGATCCGCGCCAGAACCCCGGCAGGTCCTTGGTCATCTGGATCGGCCTGCGCGCCGGCGACAACAGGGCCAGGGTCAGCGGAACCCGCCCGGCCCCCACCGTCGGATGGGTCGTCAGCCCGAACAGCTCCTGCACCCGGATGTCGACGCGCGGCCCGCCCTCGGCCCCATAGTCGATCCCCGCCGATCCGAGCGGCGTCGTCAGCCGCGCCGGCGCCAGCTCGTCCATCGCGCGGCGCCGATCCCAGGGCACAAGCGTCTCCACCCCCCGCGCCAGCGCCTCATCCCCGATCTGCGCCAGATGCTGCACGTTTTCCAGCAGCGGCCACAACCACTCTTCGCGCGCCTCCACCAGCGCCGCATCCGACACATCCGGCCACTCCGCATTCAGCTCGTGCAGAAATGCTAGCCGGGCCCGGACGGCCTCCGACCGCTCGCCCCATTTGAGTCCCTTCAGCCCCTCCGCCTCGACCTCGGCCTGCAGCGCCCTGGTGATCGTCGCCCGATCCGGCGCCCCGGTGATCTTCTCATCGAAGACGATGGCTCCCAAGCGTCGAATGCGCCGCACCACCATCCGCCCGGACGGCTCGCGCACCAGCCGGTCCTCGACCGTCATCCGCCGCTCCAGCCCCGCCGGATCGAGCGGCGCGGCCAGACGGATACGGTCCTTCGCGTCTCCACCGCCCAGATCCGCCACCGCCAGCCAACTCTCGCGCGCCAACCCGTCCGTCGGCTCCAGGAACGCCCCGCGCCCCGACGCCAGCAGAACCTCTCCCGGCCTCCCCCGCGCCTTGGCCACGCGCTCCGGAAACGCCTCTGCCAGCAGTTCGCCGACCTCGACCTCGCTCCCGCCCGATCCGCCGCCCGCCACCCTCGCCCAGCGTTCGACCAGCTTCCGCGCATCCAGCGCCCGCTGCGACCGATCCCGCTCGAACCCCTTCAGTCGGTCCCTGAGGTCGACCTCGTTCCCTCCCAGACCCGGCTCGCTCAGCACCGCCGCGATCCTCGCCCCCAGCACCGCCGCGCCCGCGTCCGACGCCGCCGCCACCAGATGCGCCAGCCTCGGCGCCAGCGGAATCCGCGTCAGCCTGCGCCCATGGGCCGTCAGCCCGCCCACCTCTTCCAGCGCCCCCAGCCGCGTCAGCACCGCCCGCGCCTCGGCCAGCGCCCCGGCCGGCGGCGCGTCCAGCAGCGCCAGCCCCTCGGTCGTCTTCGCCCCCCACCGCGCCAGATCCAGCGCCAGCCCGGTCAGATCGGCCTCCAGCATCTCGGGCCTCTGGTGTGGAACCAGCCCCCGCGTCGCCTCCTCGTCCCACAGCCGGTAACAGACGCCCGGCTCCGTCCGCCCGGCCCGTCCGCGTCTCTGCTCGGCCGACGACTTCGAGACCCTCACGGTCGCCAGCCGTGTCAGCCCGCTGGACGGCTCGAACCGGGGCACACGCGACAGGCCGCAATCGACGACTACGCGCACCCCCTCGATGGTTAAACTGGTCTCCGCCACCGAGGTCGCCAGCACCACCTTGCGCCGCCCGGCCGGGGCCGGCTCGATCGCCCGATCCTGCGTCGTCTTGTCCAGCGCGCCATACAGGGCGACTACGTCGACCGACGCATCCCTAAGCCGCTCACCGATTCTCTGCGCCGTCCGGTGAATCTCCCCCTGGCCCGGCAGGAAGACTAGCATCGACCCCGTCTGATCCCTCAGCGCCGTCAGCACCGCCCGAGCCGTCGCCTCCTCGATCCGCTCGACCGGATTGCGCCCGAGATAGATCGTCTCCACCGGAAAAGCCCGCCCCTGCGCCTCGATGACGGGCGCCCCGTCCAGGAGCCGCGACACTCCCGCGATATCCAGCGTCGCAGACATCACCAACAGCTTCAGGTCGTCCCGCAGCACCGACTGGCTGTCTCGCGCCAATGCCAGACCCAGGTCGGCGTCCAGACTGCGCTCATGGAACTCGTCGAACAGGACAGCCCCCACGCTTTCCAGCCCGGGATCGTCCAGGATCATCCGCGTAAAGACCCCCTCGGTGACCACCTCGATCCGCGTCCTGGCGCCCACGCGGCTCTCCAGCCGCGTTCGGTAGCCGACGGTCTCCCCGGCCGCTTCCCCGAGCGTCTGCGCCATCCTCTCCGCCGCGGCCCGCGCGGCCAGTCGTCGCGGTTCCAGCAAGAGAATCTTTCGCTCACCCAGCCAGTCAGCCCCCAGGAGGGCCAACGGAACCACGGTCGTCTTCCCCGCCCCCGGAGGCGCGGCCAGCACGACCGCCGGGCTTGCAGCGACGGCGGTTTTCAGCTCTTCGAGAACGGCGTGGATAGGCAGGGTCATTGGGGCTCAAGTAGCGCAAAGCGCGATAGCCCCAAGTAAAAAGCCCGATTGTACGCTTGCGACCAGGCGTCCAAATCGCGCCTCACCGCGTAGCTCGACGCCGGAAAAGCAGTTCACGAAAGCGTCTTCAGCCGGTCATGCCGATGATACCGCGTTGCGCCGAGGCCTTTCCGTGGTTAGCGTCCCGCCCAAACCGGCAGGGGTCCGGAAAACACATCGAGGGGAAGTTCATGTGGCGCGTTAAGTCGCTCGACGCGATTCTGGCCACGGCCGAGAAGAAATCGCTTCATCGGTCGCTCGGTCCTGTCCAGCTTACGCTGCTGGGCATCGGGGCCATCATCGGCACGGGGATCTTCGTCCTCACGGCATCGGCCGCCCAGAAGGCCGGCCCCGGGATGGCGATCAGCTTCATCATCGCCGGCGTCGTCTGCGCGGTCGCTGCGCTCTGCTATTCGGAACTGGCGGCCATGGCCCCGGTGTCCGGCTCGGCCTACACCTACACCTACGCCGTCATGGGCGAGTTGCTCGCCTGGTGCGTGGGCTGGGCGCTGATTCTGGAATACGCCGTCGCCGCCTCCGCGGTGTCCGTCGGCTGGTCCGGCTATGTACTGGGGCTCATAGAGAACGGGTTAGGGTTCGATTGGCCCGACATGCTTCAGGCAGGTCCGACCTGGTCGATGAACGGCTTCATCCCGACACCCGACTTCTCCGCCGGCCTGATCAATATCCCGGCCATCATCGTGGCGCTGGCCGTGACCCTGCTGCTGATGCTGGGCACGACTGAGTCGGCGCGTGTGAACGCGATCCTGGTGGCCATCAAGGTCGTCGCCCTGACCGTCTTCATCGCCCTGACCCTGCCGGTCATCAACTCCGAGAACTTCACGCCCTTCGCGCCGAACGGCCTGTTCGGGTCGTCCTCGGGCATGGGCATCGTCGGCGCTGCCGCGTCGATCTTCTTCGCCTACGTCGGCTTCGACGCCGTTTCGACGGCCGCCGAAGAAACCAAGAACCCGCAACGCAACGTGCCCATCGGCCTGATCGGCTCGCTGGCCATCTGCACCATCTTCTACCTGCTGGTCGCCGTCGGCGCGATCGGCGCCATCGGCGCTCAGCCGGTGACCGGCCCGGCCGGTGAAGCGATCCAGCCGGGTTCGCCCGCCTTCGTCGCCGCCTGCTCGATTGCGTCCAACGCCAACGCCCTGGTCTGCTCGAACGAGGCCCTGGCCCACGTCCTGCGCGAGATCAACTATCCCGCCGTCGGCAACGCCCTGGGCCTGGCCGCCATGCTGGCCCTGCCTTCGGTCATTCTGATGATGATCTACGGCCAGACCCGCATCTTCTTCGTGATGGCGCGCGACGGCCTCCTGCCGGAAGGCCTGACCAAGATCCACTCGAAGTGGAAGACGCCC
This sequence comes from Brevundimonas sp. NIBR11, assembly GCF_027912535.1. Taxonomy (NCBI): domain Bacteria; kingdom Pseudomonadati; phylum Pseudomonadota; class Alphaproteobacteria; order Caulobacterales; family Caulobacteraceae; genus Brevundimonas; species Brevundimonas sp. NIBR11. The sequence goes on from NZ_CP115465.1 coordinate 1,478,756, forward strand.
TACATCGTGACCCTGTTCACGGGTATCGCGGTGGCCATCGCGGCCGCGCTGTTCCCGGTCGGCCAGTTGGCCGACATCTCGAACTCGGGCACGCTGTTCGCCTTCTTCATGGTGTCGCTGGCCGTGCTCATCCTGCGTGTGAAGGAACCGAACCGTAAGCGTCCGTTCAAGACGCCCCTGGTCTGGATCATTGCCCCGCTCTCGGCCGCCGGTTGCGCCTTCCTGTTCTGGAACCTGCCGCACGACGCCAAGATGGTGCTGCCGATCTGGGGCGGCATCGGCCTGGTGATCTACTTCCTGTACGGATACCGCAAGAGCCACGTCGCGCGCGGTCTGGTCGAGGTCCACGAGACCGACGCCGACCTGCCGCCGCCGCCCGCGGCGACCTGATCGGATCACGACCGAAAAGACGAAGGCCCGGGAGCGATCCCGGGCCTTTTTCTTGGGTGCACTGACCTCGCGGCGCGGGGCCAGCACAAACGGTCGAGTGAGGCGACAACCCGCGCTCAAGCAGCGAGCCGCCGCGCGGCGCGCGATAGCGCCCTCAAAGATGGTGCGGATGAGAGGACTCGAACCTCCACATCTCTCGATGCCAGAACCTAAATCTGGTGCGTCTACCAGTTTCGCCACATCCGCGTGGCGCGCGGTGTAGGGCCACTTGGCCGCCGCGACAACTCTTCTGTCAGTTCAGTCTGGGCTAACTGATCCCCGATCCCCTAGCAGGGCCGCCTCCCCGCTTCTCCGAGGCCGATCCCATGACCCCAGGCGCCATCGCCGTCCTGTCGCTCAGCATGTCGACGGACGCCTTCGCGGCCGCCGTGGGGCGCGGCGCCTCGCATCGGCCCGATTGGCGATCGGCGGTCAAGGCCGGCGCCGTCTTCGGCCTGATCGAGGCGATCACCCCTCTGATCGGCTGGGCGCTCGGCCTGATCGCCGCCGGTTTCGTCGAGAAGATCGACCACTGGATCGCCTTCGTCCTTCTGGCCGTCGTCGGCGGCAAGATGATCTGGGAGGCCTCGAAACCCGCCGAGGCCGAGGCCGACGCCTCCCGTTCCGGCCCCTGGGCCCTGATCGCCACCGCCGTCGGCACCAGCATCGACGCGGCGGCCGTCGGCGTGGGCCTGGCCTTCCTCGGCGCCAACATCTGGGTGATCGCCCTGTCGATCGGGCTGACGACCTTCGCCCTGACCACGGTCGGCATGCTGATCGGCCGCAGCATCGGCGCCCGCTTCGGCAAGGTGGCCGAGTTCGTAGGCGGACTCGCCCTGATCACCCTCGGTACGCTCATTCTGCTGGAACACCTCGGGATTCTGGCCGCCTGAGGCCCGTCCGAAAGGTGGCATTAACCTTAATCGTCGAGGGTCGGACCGAGCTTCGCAGGTGCCCCAGAGTCGATGAACGCCGCCGATCGTCCGATCATCATCAAGAAGATCAAGAAGGTGGTCGGGGGCGGCCACCACGGCGGCGCATGGAAGGTGGCCTACGCCGACTTCGTGACCGCCATGATGGCCTTCTTCCTTCTGATGTGGCTGATCAACACCACCGACCCGGAACAGAAGCGCGGCATCGCCGAGTATTTCGCCCCCGCCAGCGTGTCCCAAACGACCTCCGGCTCCGGCGGCATCCTGGGCGGCACCTCGCTGGGCGAGGACGGCTCCAAGTCGTCCGGCTCCATGTCGGTGCTCGAGCAACAGGCCCCCGAAGCGCCCCAGGACGCTCCCGAGGAAGCCGGAACCAACGCCCACCTCGCCGCCGCCTCGGAAGAGGAGCTGCGTCAGGAAATCGCCGCCCGCGAGGCCGCCGAGTTCCAGTCCGCCGCCGAATCCCTGCGTCAGGCGATGCAGCGCATGCCCGAGCTGGCGGAGCTGTCGAAACAGCTGATCATCGACCAGACGCCCGAGGGTCTGCGCATCCAGCTGGTCGATCAGGAGGGCCGTTCGATGTTCGAACAGAACTCGGCCCGCCCCAACGCCCGCGCCCAGGTCCTGCTGCGCGCCATCGCCACGGTCATCAACCGCCTGCCGAACCGCATCTCGATCTCGGGCCACACCTCGGCCGTCGCCGGGTCGGGCCGCGCCTCGACGCCTGGCGACTGGCCCCTGTCCGCTGGCCGCGCCGATGCGTCCCGCGCCATCCTCCAGGCCGCTGGCGTCGACGCCGACCGCGTGTATTCGGTCGCGGGCAAGGCAGGCTCCGATCCGCTGTACCCGGACGATCCGTCCCTCGCCGGCAACCGCCGCATCGCCATCGTCCTCCTGCGCGAGGCCCCGGTCCTGCCCACGGACACCAGCCTGTGATGGCCGCCGGGTTCGGCCACGGCGCGAACCACCTTGCGGCGCAGCACGCTTTGTCGCCAAATCGTTCGATGACAGCGGTCCCGCCACACGCCGGTCCCAATAAGGTGCGGACGTAGAGACGTGACGCAGCACGTACCGACACGCCAGCTCCGCTTCTTCATGACGGCGGTCGCGCCCTGCCCCTATCTGCCCGGCATGACCGAGCGGAAGGTCTTCGCCAATCTGCCCTTCTCGGACGGCGCCCACGTCAACGACGAGCTGACCCACGCCGGCTTCCGCCGCAGCCAGAACATCGCCTACCGTCCGGCCTGCGAGGATTGCGACGCCTGCGTCTCCGTCCGCCTGCCCGCGCCGGAGTTCGTCTTCTCGCGCGGCCAGCGCAAGGTTCTCGCCCGAAACGAGGACCTGTCGCGCGACCTCGTCGAAGCCGAGGCGACCCAGGAGCAGTTCGCCCTCCTGAAACGCTACCTCGCCCATCGCCACCCGGGCGGCGGCATGACCGACATGACTTGGCAGGACTATATCGCCATGGTCGAAGACACGGCGGTTCGCACCCACCTGATCGAGTACCGCCTGCCCTCCAGCGACGGAGGACCGGGCGATCTGGTCGCCGTGACTTTGGCCGATCTGCTCAGCGACGGCCTTTCGATGGTCTACAGCTTCTTCGATCCCGACCTGGCCAAGCGGTCGCTCGGCGTCTTCGCCATCCTCGACCACCTGCGTCAGGCCCAGGCCGTCCGCCTGCCCTACGTCTATCTGGGCTACTGGGTCCAGGGCTCGCCCAAGATGGACTACAAGGCCCGCTTCCGTCCGATGGAGGTCCTGAAGCCTCTCGGCTGGACCCGCGTCGATTAGGTATAGGGCACTGCGGTCGAGCTCGTCTGCGGCGCCGCAGTCGCCGATCCGAACACCGGCGCCTCCACCCCGTCCCACGGCCCCGGATCGCGCCCGCCGCCGAACTTGACCAGGGCTGCGATCCGCTTCTCGATCGACGGATGGGTGGCGAACAGGGCGTCGGTGAACCCCTCGCGCTCATTGTCCAGGAACATGCCCTGCACATCGTCCGGCGCCTGCAGCTTGGACCGCCCCGACACCTTCCTCAGCGCCGCGATCATCGAATCCGGGTTCTTGGTCAGCTCGACCGCGCCCGCGTCCGCCACATACTCCCGCGTTCGCGACAGCATCATCCGGATCACGATGGCGAACAGATAGCCGACCGCCGCGATGGCGAACCCGATCAGGATCAGCGGCCCCGAGTTCTTGTTGTCCTTGCCGCTGTTGCCCCGAACATAGAACAGCCCCCGGAACACCAGTTGGCATATGACGCTGATGATACCGGCGAAGATCGAGGCGATCACCATGGTCCGCACGTCCTTGTTGATGACGTGGGTCAGCTCGTGCGCCAGCACCGCCTCCATCTCGTCGCGGTCCAGCGCGGCAATCAGCCCGCGCGTCACCGTCACGCTGTAGTGGCCCTCGCGGATGCCTGAGGCGAAGGCGTTCAGACTGTCCGACTCGATGATCCGCAGCGTCGGCGTCCGCAAACCGCGCGAGATCGCCAGGTTCTCCAGCAGATTATAGAGCTCGGGCTCGGCCTGGCGGGTGACCGCGCGCGCGCCGGTCATCACGTCGATCAGGGCCTGATTGCCGAACCACGCGATCGCAAACCAGATCAGGGCGATCACGACGGCCAGCGGGATCGTCCCTGCCAGCATATTGACCGCATAGCCGAGGTCCTGCCCCAGGGTCCCGCCCGAGTTGGGCAGGTAGCCGAACCCCATCAAGACCAGCTCCAGCCCGAACAGGACCAGGGTCAGCATGACCGGAAACCCGATCAGCAGCAGGGTCGAACGGGTGTTGTTCGCCCAGATGTGGGTCTGAAGACCGACAGCGGCCATGCAGGCTTAGAACTTCACCGACGGGGCGGCGGCGTTCATGGCGGCGCGGTCGGCCGCGCTGACCTCGAAGAAGGGCTTCTCCGAGCCGAAGCCGAACAGCCCGGCGAACAGCACGGTCGGGAACTGGGCCCGGACAGCGTTGAACTCGGCCACGGCGTTGTTGAAGAACCGCCTGGCGGCCGCCAGCTTGTTCTCGATGTCCGAGAGCTCCCGCTGCAGCTCCAGGAAGTTGGTGTTGGCCTTTAGGTCAGGATACGCCTCGGCGACGGCGAACAGCTTGCCCAGGGCGCTGGTCAGCATGTTGTCGGCCTGCACCTTCTGGTCGACCGTCGTCGCCCCGGCGGCGGCGGCGCGCGCCTGCGTCACGGCTTGCAGCGTGCCGCTCTCGTGGGCGGCGTAACCCTTCACCGTCTCCACTAGGTTCGGGATCAGGTCGTTCCGCTGCTTCAGCTGCACGTCGATGTCGGCGAACGACTGATCCGCCTTCTGATCCAGCGCGACCAGCTTGTTGTAGCTCCCCATGACCACGAAGATCAGGACGACGACGATGACGCCGATGACGATGAGAGTGATCATGAGATGGTGTCCCCTGCGATGCCGGTGATTATCGCGCGCGCCGTGGTCGCCGGATAGTGAAATCGCCGTGACCTTCGCCGCACGGTTCTAGGATGCGAAATCCTCCGGCAGGCCCTCGGTGACCAGCCGTCCGCCTGTGTAGCGTACGTCGTCCGTCACCTCGCGATAGGCGAAATCCGGCGTCGGCCAGGCTTCCATCGCCTCCACGGTCTCGAACTCGGCTTCGCCCATGATCAGCCCGGCCAACGCGCCTTCGAACACGTCGACCGACACATCGGCCCCATCGATCTTGCCGAGATAATGCCGCGTCTTGCGCAACATCCTTCCCGGCAGCGCCGACAGCAGCCGGTACTCCTCCGGCGACAGATAGATCGAGGTCAGCAGCCGCACCGCCGGATTGACGTCGGCCTTGCGACCCAGCCGCAGCATCTCCGGCCCGCCGTCAGTGGGCACGGCCCGCCGCAGCCGCAACTGCGTCCCCGTCACATAGAGGTCCTCGTAGGCCTCGCTCCGAGCGACCCGGTCGAACGGCACGGCCCGGCACAGCCAGCGGCGCTCACGCTCGATCCAGGCGTATTTCGATTTGGGCCACCCCAGCGCAGCCGCGGTGGCCTGGTCGATCTCGGGCACGCGGCTCTCCTTGGTCACGACCGAATCTGGCGTTCACCAAGCCTAACTGTCTAGCTCTGCAGATAGAAACACTGGCCACTTTGTTCTTGCTTTGTTCCCATAGGATACTTAGCCTTCCGTCATGTCTCCCGCTCCCCTGCCGAAGAAAGGACGCGGCGCGCGCACCAACGCCTCCGGTCGTTTCGAACCCGTCGTCCATGAGGATTTCGACGACGGCTGGACCGCCGAGGACGAGACGCCCGCCCCGCTCCGGACCACCCTAACCCCCGAACACGCCCGCAAGATCATCACCACCAACACCAGTCCGGACATCGGTTTCGACCGCTCGATCAATCCCTACAAAGGCTGCGAACATGGCTGTATCTACTGCTACGCCCGTCCATCCCATGCCTACATGGGCCTATCCCCGGGCCTGGATTTCGAAAGCCGGCTCTTCTTCAAGCCCGAGGGGCCGCGTCTCCTGGAACAGGAGCTCACGGCCCGCAAATACGTCTGCAAACGTATCCACATAGGCGGCAACACCGACCCCTATCAGCCGGTCGAGCGCGTTCAGCGCATCACACGCGGCCTGTTGGAGGTCCTGCAACGGTTCAATCAGCCCTTCTCCATCATCACCAAATCGAATCTGATCACGCGCGATGTGGATATCCTGGGCCCGATGGGCCGCGACGGTCTGGCCAGCGCCTTCGTCTCGATCACGACGCTGGACCGCGATCTCGCCCGCACCATGGAGCCGCGCGCCGCGACGCCCGCCCGTCGCCTCGACGCGGTGAAGCGGCTGGCCGACGCCGGCGTCCCTGTCGGCATCGGCTTCGCCCCCGTTATCCCCGGCCTCAACGACCATGAGCTGGAGGCCGTGCTGGAAGCCGGCGCCAAGGCCGGCGCGACCACGGCCATGTATGTCACCCTGCGCCTGCCGCTTGAGATCAAGGACCTGTTCCGCGAATGGCTGGCCGACGCCCGCCCCGACCGCGCCGCCCGCGTCATGTCCCTGGTCCGGCAAACCCGCGGCGGCAAGGACTACGACGCCGACTGGTCCCAGCGCATGAAGGGTGCGGGCCCTGTCGCCGACCTCATCTCCGCCCGTTTCAAGGCGGCGGTCAAACGCTACGGCCTCGACGGGCCGAGGCATCAGCTGGACGAAACGAAGTTTCGAGTGCCTGCCGATGCGCGCCCCCAGTTGGAACTGTTCGGCTGATCTTCCGCTCCCTCGCTCTTGTCGAGTGCAATGAGGTTTTGTCCTCAACCCTCTGGAACCCAAGGCCTCTCCTGAAAATGGACTCTCTGGACTCGGTGTCGCCAGAGTCCAAATCCCCGGTGGACCCGACTCACCCCCATCGGCACCCTGTCCGAATGCGCGACTCCCGCCCCCGCCCCTGATCCATGCCCGGCTTCTACGAGTTCTTCGCCGGGGGCGGCATGGTCCGCGCAGGTCTCGGCGCGGGCTGGGACTGCCTGTTCGCCAACGACTTCGACGCCAGAAAGGGCCTGACCTATCAGGCCAACTGGGGCACGGGCGGCGAACTGACCGTCGGCGACATCCGCGCCCTGTCCGCCGACGCCCTGCCCGACCGCCCCGACCTCGTCTGGGGCAGTTTCCCGTGCCAGGACCTCTCCCTCGCCGGCCACGGTAAGGGCCTGGCCGGAGAGCGCTCCGGAACCTTCTACGCCTTCTGGGATCTCGTCACCGGCCTCGCCGCCGAGGGCCGCGCCCCCCGCCTCGTCGCCGTCGAAAACGTCTGCGGCGCCCTGACATCCCGGAACGGCCAGGACTTCGAGGCCATGGCCCGGACCTTCGCCGAGGCCGGCTACCGCTTCGGCGCCCTGGTTATCAACGCCGACCTCTTCACGCCCCAGTCCCGCCCCCGCCTGTTCGTCGTCGGCCTCCACGCCGACACAGAGCTTTCCGAGGGCTTGACCTCGCCCGAGCCGCTGGCCCCCTTCCACACCCCGGCCGTCATTCGCGCCGTCGACCGCCTGCCCGCCGACCTCCGCGCCAAGGCCCTGTGGTGGAACCTCCCGACCCCGCCCCACCGAACCCAGGTCTTCGCCGACCTGATCGAAGAGGCGCCTGACAGCATCGCCTGGCACACGCCCGCCGAAACCGACCGCCTCCTCTCGATGATGAGCCCGGTCAACCGCGCCAAGGTCCAGGCCGCCCAACGCGCCGGTCGCCGCATGGTGGGCGGCGTCTATCGCCGCACCCGCACCGAAGCCTCGGGGAACAAGGTCCAGCGCGCCGAGGTCCGTTTCGACGACGTCGCCGGCTGCCTCCGAACCCCTTCCGGAGGCTCCAGCCGCCAGACGATCCTGGTGATCGACGGTCCCCGCATCCGCTCCCGCCTGATCTCCGCGCGCGAGACGGCCCGCCTGATGGGCCTGCCGGAGAGCTACATCCTTCCGCGCCGCTATTCCGACGCCTACCATCTGACCGGCGACGGCGTCGTCGTCCCTGTCGCCCGCCACCTGGCCCACCACCTGCTCGAGCCCTTGATCGGCGCGCCGCAAGCCAAGGCCCAGGCCGCCTAGCGTCGGAACACGCCCACCAGTTCGACATGGGTCGACCACAGGAACTGGTCCACCGGCGTGACCGTCTCCAGCCGGAACCCGGCGTCGATCAGCATCCGCGCATCCCGAGCGAAAGTCTGGGGATTGCAGGACACCCCGACCACGACCGAAGCCTTGGTGTCCTTGATCTGGGCCGTCTGATCGATGGCGCCGGCCCGCGGCGGGTCGAACACGATGGCCTCGCACCCCTTGAGGTCGTAGGGCGTCAGCGGCCGGCGGAACAGGTCGCGCGCCTCCGCCGTGATCTGTTTCATCCCCTTGGCCGAGCCGATCCCCGCCTTCAGGGCCACGATCCCGGCCGCCGAGGCGTCCGCCGCCAGCACGCTCCCGACCGTCGCCAACGGGAAGGTGAAGGTCCCGGTCCCGCAGAACAGGTCCGCGATCTTCTTCGCCCCCCTCACCGCGTTGAGCGCCCGATCCACCATCGCCTTCTCAGCCTCCGGCACAGCCTGCAGGAAGCCGCCCGCCGGCAGGGGCACGGTCGCCGGCCCAAACTGGATCCTCGGCTGCCGCGCCATCATCAGGGTCTCTCCGGCCATGGACAGCCGGGCGACATCGGCTTCCCGCGCCGCTCGGATCGCCTGCATCTGCCGATCCGCCGAAAGGCCGCCCGACTTGCGCTCCACCCCCGTCACATCGACGTCCAGCCCATCCAGAGTCCAGGTCACATGCAGGCTGGGCGCCGACTTCGGATGCTCTAGAAACGCCGCCGCCACCTTTTTCAGGGGCGGGAACATCGCCACCAGCCGGGGATCCGCCACCGGACAGCTCGACACCTCGACCAGCCGCCAGGACTTCCGCGCCTTGAATCCCAGGACGACCTGCCCGTCCTCCAGTCGCCGCGCATGGAGGGCCAGACGTCGCCGTGTCCCGGGCGGCACGGCCACCGTGGCCTCGACCTCGGTCTCGATCCGTTCGCGCGCCAAGGCGCCGATCACCTGATCTCGCTTCCAGTCCAGATAGGGTCCGCTCGCCCAGTGTTGCAGCGAACACCCACCGCAGTCCCCGTACTGCGGCGACACCGGTGCGATCCGGTCCGGGCTGAATTCCAGGATCTCCGGCGTCTCCATTCGCCCGTCGACGACCTCGCCTCGCACGGTTTCCCCGGGCAGGGTCAGGGGTGCGAACACGGCCCCCCCGACCACGAAGGCCATCCCGTCCCCCTGCCCGGCCACCCGGTCGATCTTCAGCGTCGTCGTCATCCGGGGCTTCTAGGCGGTCCAACAAAAAATCGAAACCTGAACGAAGATGAACGACCCGCTCAAAACGCGTTCAGGTTCGAAGGCCCATACATCGCCTCAACAAGACGCCGGACCTTCCTGGCGCCGAACAGGGGTTTTCGATATGACCGCCTTCGTGAAGTCCGCCGTCGCCGCCGCTGCACTCGCCGCCGCCGCCACCATGGTTCCCGCCGCCGCCTCGGCCCAGTCGTACGGCTACGGCTACGGCAATGGTTACAACCAAGGCTACAGCCAGTCCTACAACGACCGCTACTACGATCGCTGCGAGACCTACGGCCAAGGCCGGACCGCAGCGGGCGCCACCCTCGGCGCCGGCATCGGCGCCGTCGCCGGCTCCCAGATTGCAGCGCGCGGTCGCCGAACGGAAGGCTCGGTCATCGGCGGCGTCCTCGGCGCCATCGTCGGCGCCCAGGTCGGTCGCTCCTCGAACGACAACTGCCGCTCGACCACCACGTATTCGCCGGCCCAGACCTACTATCGTTCGAACGACCGCTACGACGATCGGGCGTACAACTCGGGTCGCTACTACGACGATCGTGGATACCGGGACGACTATCGTTACGACCGCCGGGACGACCGTCGCTATGAGAACGGCTACGAAATCTCGGCCGATGGCCATTACTATTTCGATCCGCGCCGCGGCTGGCTGCCGCGCTGAGATCAAGCCCATCGCGGCCCTGGTTAGTTTTCAGCCCCCCTGTCGATCAGGGTCGTGACGGAGCCGCCGGTGGAGCAATCCACCGGCGGTTTTCTTTTTTGGGTGTCGCCGACGCTCGCCGCGCGGCGGCTCCCTGCTTGAGCGACGGAGCTTGGTCAGGCTCGCTTGGCCCACAGCAGGAACTCCACGTTGCCGTCGCCGCCCGTGATCGGGCTTTCGGCTGTCGCCTGCACCGACCAGCCGCTGTTCTCCAGCCAGTCCGAGACCTTGCGGACCGCTTCGGCGTGAGCTTCGGGATCCTTGACCACGCCCTTCTTGCCGGAGTCCTTTGGTCCCTCGCCCTCGAACTGGGGCTTGACCAGGGCGATCAGGTCCGCGGCCTCTTCCGCCAGCCCCAGCGCCGCCGGCAGAACCTTGGCCAGGCCGATGAAGCTGGCGTCGCAGACGATCAGGCCGGGCGTCTCGGCAATGATTTCGGTGTCCAGACTGCGGGCGTCCGTCTTCTCCAGATTGATCACGCGCGGGTCGCCCGAGACCTTCGAATGCATCTGGCCCTGACCGACATCGACGGCGAAGACCTTCGCCGCGCCGCGCGCGAGACAGACCTCGGTGAAACCCCCGGTCGAGGCGCCGACGTCCAGCACGACCCGTCCCTCGACCGTCACCGGCCACAGGGTCAGGGCGTGATCCAGCTTCAGCGCCGCCCGCCCGACCCAGCCGTGCGGCTCGACCACGGTCACGACCGCGTCCTCGCTGACGCCCTGGGACGCCGCGCGGGCGGGCTCACCATCCACGGTGACGCCGCCCGTCTCGATGGCCGCCTTGGCCCGCGACCGGCTCTCGACCAGACCGCGCTGGACCATCAGATGGTCCAGCCGCATCTTCGGCCCGAAGTCAGCCAAGATCGGCCAGCCGCGCCAGAGCGGCTTCCAGACGCGCCTTGCCGGCTTCGGCCTCGGCCAGCTTGGCCCGCTGTTCCTCGATCACGGCTGGGGCCGCGCGCTCGACGAAGTTTGGGTTGCCCAGCTTCTTCATCACATGGCCGACGTCGCTCTCGAACGCCCCGATCTCCTTGGTCAGGCGGGCCTTCTCGGCCGTCAGGTCGATGATCCCGGCCAGCGACAGGGCCGCCGCCGAACCGCCGGACACGAAGGTCACCGCCCCGGCCGGCGCGGCCTCGGCCGTCGCGACCTCCGACACCCGGGCGAGCGTCAGGATCAGATCGCGGTGACGCGTCGCCCGGTCCGAGGTCGCCGCATCGGGCGCCACGAAGGTCAGCGGCGGCTTGGCCCCCGGCGGGACGTTCATCTCGGCGCGCAGGCCGCGCACCTCGCCCACCAGATCGACCAGCCAGCCGATCTCGGACTCGGCGTCCGCGTCGATGAAGCTGTCCGGCAGCACGGGCCAGGCCGCGCCGATCAATGTCGCCTCGTCCCGCGGGGCGCCCTCCTTGCCCAGCTCGGCCCACAGCTCCTCGGTGATGAAAGGCATGACCGGATGAAGCAGCTTCAGCGTCTGGTCCAGGGTCCAGGCCGTCATCGCCCGCGTCTCGGCCTTGGCGGCCTCGTCGGCGCCGCTGAAGACCGGCTTGGCCAGTTCCAGATACCAGTCGCAGAAGACGTTCCAGACGAACCTGTAGAGCGCCGAGGCCGCGTCGTCGAAACGCCCGCCCTCGACCGCTTCGGACACCGCCCGCTCGGCCTTGGTCAGCTCGCCGCGAACCCAGCGGTTGATCGTCTGCTCGACCCTCGCCGGATCGAAGCCCTCGACCCGAACCGCCTCATTCATCTCGGAGAAGCGGGCGGCGTTCCACAGCTTGGTGCCGAAGTTGCGATAGCCCTCGATCCGCTGCTTCGACAGCTTGATGTCGCGCGTGCCCGACAGGATGGCCATGGTGAAGCGCAAGGGATCGGCGCCCAGCTCGTCGATGATGACCAGGGGGTCGATGACGTTCCCCTTGGACTTCGACATCTTCTGGCCCTTCTCGTCGCGGACGAGGCCATTGATGATGACGCGCTTGAACGGGACCTCGTCCATGAAGTGCAGGCCCATCATCATCATCCGGGCGACCCAGAAGAAGATGATGTCCGCCGCCGTGACGAGGTCCGAGGTCGGATAGAACCGCTCCAGATCCTCCGTCTTCTCCGGCCAGCCCATGGTGGAGAACGGCCACAGGGCCGAGGAGAACCAGGTGTCGAGGACGTCCTCGTCCTGCGCCAAGGCCTTGCCGCCCGACTGCGCGATGGCCTCCGCCTCCGTCTCGGCGACGTAGATGTTTCCGTCTGCGTCGTACCAGGCCGGGATGCGGTGCCCCCACCAGAGCTGGCGCGAGATGCACCAGGGCTCGATGTTGCGCAGCCATTCGAAATAGATCTTCTCGTATGACTTCGGCTCGAAGACCGTGTCGCCGGTCTCAACAGCCTTCAGCGCCGGCTGGGCCAGGGTGTGGGCGTCGACGTACCACTGGTCCGTCAGCCACGGCTCGATGACGACGCCGGAGCGGTCGCCATGCGGGACGACGTGACGAGTCTTCTCGATCTCGCGCAGCCAGCCAGCCTCCTCCGCCAGGGCCACGATGGCCTTGCGGGCGGCGAACCGGTCCATGCCGTCGTACTCGGCGGGGATGTCTGGCGTATCGGCCGTGGTGATCCGGGCGAAGGCGTCCAGCACGTTCAGGGCCTGCAGCCCCGCGCGCTTCCCGACTTGGAAGTCGTTAAAGTCATGCGCCGGCGTGATCTTCACCGCGCCCGAGCCCTTGGCCGGATCCGCGTAGTCGTCGGCGACGATGGGGATGCGGCGCCCCGTGATCGGAAGGGTCACGAACTTGCCGACCAGCGGTCTGTATCGCTCGTCGTCGGGATGCACGGCCACGCCGGTGTCGCCCAGCATGGTCTCCGGCCGGGTCGTCGCCACGACGATGAAGTCCCGCGTCTCGAACTCGGTCGCCTTGCCTTCGTCGTCGAAGGCGATCGGGTATTCGAACGTCACCCCGTCAGCCAACGGATAGGCGAAATGCCAGTAGGCGCCCTCGAGCTCGCGCTGCTCCACCTCCAGGTCCGAGATGGCCGTCTGGAACTGCGGGTCCCAGTTCACCAGACGCTTGTCGCGATAGATCAGCCCGTCCTTGTGCAGCTGAACGAAGACCTTGCGGACGGCGGCGTTCAGCCCCTCGTCCAGGGTGAACCGCTCGCGCGACCAGTCGCAGGAGGCGCCGAGGCGCCGCAGCTGCTGGACGATGGTCCCGCCGGATTCGGCCTTCCACCCCCAGACCTTCTCGATGAAGGCCTCGCGACCCATGTCGCGGCGGCTGACGTTGCCCGCGGCCGCCAGCTGGCGCTCGACCACCATCTGGGTGGCGATACCCGCGTGGTCCGTACCCGGCAGCCACAGCACCGACTTGCCGCGCATCCGGTGATAGCGGGCCAGGATGTCCTGCAAGGTGTTGTTCAGCGCGTGGCCGATGTGCAGCGAGCCCGTCACGTTTGGCGGCGGGATGACGATCGAATAGGCCTCGGCCGCGCCTTCGGTCGGCGCGAAGGCGCCGGAGGCCTCCCACTGGGCGTAAATCCGGCCTTCGGCGGCCTTCGGATTGAACGTCTTCTCAAGCATCAGGTATCTCAAAAGCAGAAGGGGCGGCCCATCGGAGCCGCCCCTGTTGGTCTTAGTCGCCGGTGGCGAGCGGGGCTAGCCCGCGGTGCGGGCGATGCGTTCGACTTCCTTCCTTACCGCCGCCTCGACGATGCCGGGCAGGTTGGCGTCGAGCCAGTCCTTCAGCATCGGACGCAGCAGCGAACGGGCCAGGTCGTCGATGGTCGGGCCGGTGCCCCCCGTCGGGGTCGGCTCGGCGGGCTTGGCGAAAGCGGCGGATAGGCCTGCGAAGGCCGAAGCCGAGGCCGCAGCCGCGCTCGCGCCGACGATCGCCTCCTCGGACACCGGCTGGGGCGCGGGCGCGGGACGTTCCGGCTCGGCGAACGCGGTCGGGAAAGGTTCCGGCTCGGGATCGGCCGGGGCGGTGACGTCCAGGTCGCCGATCGTCTGGGCGGCCGGCGCTTCGTAGCGGTCGGTCAGGTCGAAGATTTCCTCTTCCTCGACCGCCGGCTCGGGCTCCTGCATCGACGGGGTCGCGTCCATCAGGGCGGGCGACGGCTCGACGACCGGCTCGGGCGTGGGCTCGGGCGCGGCCTCCGCCGCCGCCGGGGTGTCGTCCTCGGAGATGATCCGGCGAATGGACGCCAGGATTTCTTCCATCGTCGGTTCTTGGGCGGTGGTGTCGGTCATGGTCGAGCCTTCGATGAACCGGCGCCGACCCCATCAGGCCAACGCGTGACGAACAAAGTGGATCGGGGCCGACGGTCCGCCCTGCCCCACTGCTTTTCGTCGCATCAACGCCCTTTGGAATCAACGGGCGTTTTCGCGTCGCTGGTTAATCCGTCGGCGTTTACTGGGCCGGAGGGGCCGTGCGAACGATCTGGCCGTCCAGCTGGGTGTCGATCGGGGCGTTCTCGGTCTCGTTGGCCGGCGTGACCGGAGGGGCCGCGACGCGGTCCAGCGTCTCGATCAGGCTGTCCCACGGCAGGGCGCCGCGGTTGCGCACGCGCTCGGCGTTCGCCGCAGCGTCATAAACCTCGATGCCGGGCGCCAGGTCTTCACCGCTGAGACGCCCCATCGACGACAGCAGCGAGGCCTGGGCGACGTAGAGATTGCGCTTGGCCACGGCCAGGTTGATCTCGGCATTGCGCAGCTCCAGCTCGCCGTTCAGCACGTCCAGCGTGGTGCGCAGGCCGACCTGCTGTTCCTGACGCACGCCCTCGGCGGCGATGCGCGCCGCGCTGACGCCGGCGACGCCCGCTTCGAGCTGCGACCGGTTGGACACGACCTGGGCGAAGGCGCTCGAAACGCCCTGCAGCACCGAGCGCTTCTGGCGGTCGATCTCGATCTTGGCGGCGTTGGCCTGCTCCAGGGCCTGGGCGACGCGCGAGCTGTTCAGACCGCCGGTGAACAGCGGCACCGACAGGCTGACGCCCGCCTGGAAGGTATTGGTGCGGTCCGACAGATCGAAACCGCTGACCGAGGTCGCCGCGCCGTAGGAGCTGGAAAGGCCGACCGACGGCAGATAGGCCGAGCGGGCCTGGGCATGACGGGCCTCAGCCGCCTGCAGATCATACTCGGCCGCCATCAGATTGGGGTTTTCCGCCAGGCCGATGTCCAGGGCCGTGTCGAAGTCGGCGGGCACGCCCGGCAGAGCCGGCGGCTCTTCCAGATTGGTCGGGGCCTGACCGACGATGGCGGCGTAGGTCGCGCGCGAGACCGACAGCTGGGCTTGCGCGCCGGCCAGATCGGCTTCGGACAGGGCCAGGCGCGCCTCGGACTGGGACACGTCGGTGCGGGTGATCTCGCCGACTTCGAAGCGGGCGTTCGATTCGTCGAGCTGGCGGCGCAGGACTGCCAGGTTGGCCTCGCGGATGCGCAGAATCTCCACGTCGCGCTGCACGTCGACATAGGCCTGGATCACGGCCGCCAAAACCTGCTGCTCGATGCTGCGCAGCCCTTCGCGGCCGCTGCGAACAGAGGCCTCGGCCGCATCGATGCCGCGCGCCAGACGACCGCCGGAATAGAGGGTCTGGTCCACCGCGATGGTCGCGCCGACCGAGTCGCTCTCAGTCGTTTCGCGCGATGGGGGGATCTCGTCGATCCCGTCTCCGTTGAAGTCGACCCCGGGAACGGGCGAGCTGGTGTTGCGATAGCTGGTCGAAGCGCTCACCGACAGGGTCGGACGCAGTCCGGCCCGGGCCTGGGGCACCGCTTCGTCCAGAGCCCGCTGCTGAGCGCGTTGGCCCTGCAACGTCGGGTTGGTGCGATAGGCCAGAGCGATGGCTTCCTGCAGGGTCTCGGCCCAGGCGGGAGCGGCCAGACCGGCCGTGACGGCGACCAGAGCGACCGAGGCGAGCGCGCGCGAACGTTTGAACATGACAGTATCCCGATGGGCGTCGCAAACGGCGCCGGTATCCTATGCGAGCCTGATGCGTGACCAGCTAAAGCTACGCCAGTTAAGTTTTTTTCACGCGACCGCCACCCGACTCCGTCGTAATCGCGTCAATCAGAGGGCGAATGCGGGCGCGGGCGTCATTTCCGCCAGCACAGGCGGCGCCGCATCGAAGAGCTCGCGGCGCGACACGCCTTCGCGACCCTTGACATACAGCACCGCACGGCCGTTCGGGCCGGGCCGTTCGACCACCGCCAGGCGACCGCCGACCCGCAGCGCCGCCAGCCAGGCGGTCGGGCGAACCGCGACCGCGCCCTCGGACACGATGATGTCCCAGTCGCCTCCCGTGGGTTGCGTCAGGGGCGCCGTTACCGTCGCCACGCCCGCCTCGGCCAGAGCCGGCCCGACGATGTCGAGCACGGCCTGATCGGCTTCCTGCGCCGTCACCGAAACCTTCATCGCGGCCAGAACGGCGGCGGCGTAAGGACCGGCCAGGGCCAGGGCGGTCTCGCCCTCGCGGGCGTCCAGCGCCTGAATCAGCTTGGAGACTTCGCGCACCTGCATCAGGCGACGGCCGGCCGCGATCTCGACCTCGACTTCGCCATAGGCGGCGAAGGCCTGATCCGGGGTGCAAAAGCGTTCACGCGGCACGGTCATCAGGGCGGCCTGCAGCCCCCGGTCGGTGACGTCGTTCACCCGGACCTGGGAGTCCACCATGACCTTGCGAGCGGCGGCGTAATCCATCTGCGGCGAAATCCCTGAAGCGAGCGACCCGAACGGTCGGAAATCTGGCGCGCTTATAGGTCCGTGCATCGCATGCGACAATCCGCGTTGCAGCGGCTGAACCGATCTGATAGCGAACGCCCCTCGCGATCTGGGGCCCTCTCGAAGAGCCCTATGGCCTGATGGCGGAGTGGTGACGCAGAGGACTGCAAATCCTTGCACCCGGGTTCGATTCCCGGTCAGGCCTCCATCGCGATCTCATTGAGATCGCGATGATTCTTCAGATTGGGGCCGTTAGCCAGCCGATTGCGCCGGCGCCGCCGACAGCCGCCGCCACGACGCCGATCGCCACGGCGATCCGCATGTTCCGGCTCATGAAACCCAGAATACCCGTCATGTCGTCCTCCCCAGACGACCCATAGCGTCACGGAAATCGACGTTCATCAAGGTGCACGGATCGTTAACGCGCTGAAATCGCGGAGGTGTCAGCGATCCGACACGGTCGTGATCTGGTAGAGGGCCAGCGCGCTGGTCACGGCGACATTCAGGGAGTCGAAACCGCCCGCCATGGGAATGCCGACGGTCTTCACCCGTTCCATGACGGCCGGCGGCAAGCCGGGACCCTCCGAGCCCACCAGAACGGCTTTTCGCCCCCCGCCGCTCAGCCCCACAAGCGGCTCCGTCGCGCCCGGCGACAGGGCGATGACCTGGAAACGCTCGGCCTCCAACGCCGCGATCAACCCGGCCAGTGAGGTCGAAGCCGCGCTCGGCGTCCTCAGCACAGCACCGACCGACACCCGGATCGCCTTGCGATAGAAGGGATCGCAGCACCGCTCGTCCCGCAGAACCGCCGCCGCCCCGAACGCCGCCGCGTTCCGAAACAGCCCGCCCATATTGTCGTGATTGCCGATTCCGGCCGCCGCCAGAACGACGCAGTGCTCCGGCAGCCTGGCCAGCACCGCGTCCACCGGCCGCTCCGCCGGCTTCTCTCCCAGAGCCAGCAGGCCGCGATGCAAGGGAAAGCCGGCGATTGCATCGATCACGCCTTGAGATGCCGCATAGACCGGCACGCCCGCGCCCGCCGCTGCGATCAGCTCTGCTTGTGCCTCCACCCGGTTCGCCGCGATGAGCAGCGAGCGCGCCCGGCACAGGGAAGAGGGCGAAAGCAAAGTGCGAATCACGACCTCGCCCTCGGCCACGAACAGGCCTTCGCGCCCCGTCAGGTCGCGCTCGCGAATGTCGCGATAGGCCGCCACGCGGGGATCGGCGGGGTCTTCGATGAACTGAATGGCGATGGCTGACTTTTCCCGTTGCACAATCAAGAAGGCCGCTGCTATAGGCGCGCCTCCCGAGTTTCTGTTCCGCGGTAGCTCAGTGGTAGAGCAGCCGACTGTTAATCGGCTGGTCGTAGGTTCGAATCCTACCCGCGGAGCCACTCGGGGCCTTTAGCCCGAAAACGAAGAAGCCCTGCCGCCTTTCGGCGATGAGCGTCTCGGCGCGCCAAATTCGCCGGCGACCTCCCGTCGGCAAACCGAGGCCTGGCTCATGTATCCGCGTCCCGCGACCATCGGCATCGATTTCGGCACCACCAACACTGTCGTCGCCCTGACCGACCCGGATGGCTCGACCGCCGTCGTGCGATTCGACGCGCCCGGCGGCGACCTCGCCACCTTCCGTTCGACCCTCAGCTTCCAGCTCCACCCCGGCGCGGACGGCCGTACGCCGGAGCGTGTGGTCGAGGCCGGCCCCTGGGCCATCGACGCCTATGTCGAGGATCCGCTGGAGACCCGCTTCATCCAGTCGTTCAAAACCTTCGCCGCATCGGCCGCCTTCACCGAGACGGTCATCGACAACCGCCGCTACAAATTTGAAGATCTGCTGGCCGCCTTCCTCCTGCGGGTGCGGCACCATGCGGACGGCCAGCTCGACGCCCTGCCGCCCCGCGTCATCGTCGGTCGTCCGGTCACCTTCGCCGGCGGTTCTCCCAACCCCCAACTCGCGCTGCAACGCTACGAGACTGCCTTCCAGCGGCTCGGCTTCACCGACATCCGCTATGCCTACGAGCCTGTCGGCGCCGCCTTCTTCTTCGCCCGCACCCTGACCGAGCCCGCCAACGTCCTCGTCGCCGACTTCGGCGGCGGCACGAGCGACTTCTCCATCGTCCGCTTCGAGCCCACGCGCGAAGGCCTGCGCTCGACGCCGCTCGCCCGGTCCGGCGTCGGCGTTGCCGGCGACGCCTTCGACTACCGCATCATCGACCAGCTGGTGTCGCCCGAACTGGGCAAGGGCGGTCTGTACCGCGCCGTCGGCAAGCGTCTGCCGATCCCCCAGCGCTACTATTCCGCTTTCGCTCGCTGGGATCAGCTGGCCCTGCTGCGCGCCTCGCGCGACATGAAGGACATCCGCGCCCTCGCCCGCACCGCCGAGGAGCCCGAGAAGCTCGGCCGCCTGATCGAGGTGCTGGACGACAACCACGGCTATGCCCTCTACCAGGCCGTCTCCCGCCTGAAGATGGACCTGTCACGCGATCGGACGGCCGCCTTCGCCTTCCACGCCGGGTCGGTCCGTATCGAAGCCGAGGTCGCGCGTTCGGATTTCGAGAGCTGGATCGCGCCCGAGCTCGCCGCCATAGAGACCGCCGTCGACGAAGCCATCGCCGGATCGGGTCTGCATCCCGACCAGATCGACCGCATCTTCCTCACCGGCGGCACCTCCTTCGTCCCGGCCGTGCGCGACATCTTCCACCGCCGATTCGACAGGACGAAGATCGAGACCGGCGGCGAGTTCGAATCCATCGCCTCGGGCCTCGCCCTGATCGGGCGGGAATCGGACCTCGACCTTTGGAGCGAGCGTCGCTGACGAGACAGGGCTGAGGCCGCCGGATAGGGTCGTCGCAGATGACCGAACAGATCTCGCCCGCCCTCGCCCGCCGCATGGCCCTGGCCGCCCAGGGCTTCGGCAAGCCCCATCCGAAGACCGCCGGAACCCGCCAATTCCGCGAAACCGCCCGGCGTCTGGGCGTGATCCAGATCGACAGCGTCAACGTCGTCAGCCGCACCCACTACCTGCCTGCCTTCTCCCGCCTCGGCGCCTATCCGCGCGACCTGCTGGAGACCGAGGCCTGGGGCCGAAAGCCGACCTTCTTCGAATACTGGGGCCACGAGGCTTCGCTCATGCCCGTCGAGACCCAGCCCCTGATGCGCTGGCGGATGGCGCGGGCGCGCGACGGCCACGGCATCTGGACCGGCATCAACCGCTTCGGCCGCGAGCGGCGGGACTATATCGACACCGTGCTGGCCGAGATCGAACGGCGCGGCCCCGTCACCGGCGCGGACTTCGCCTCCGGCCCTCGCGGCAAGCCCGGCTGGTGGGAATGGTCGGACGGCAAGCGCGCCCTGGAATGGCTGTTCTGGGCCGGGTTCATCACCACGAAGACCCGGCGCAATTTCGAGCGGGTCTACGACCTGACCGAACGGGTCATCCCCGCCGCCGTCCAGAACCGGCCGACCCCGACCGAGGCCGACGCCCAGCGCGCCCTGATCCGCATCGCCGCCGAGGCCATGGGCATCGCCACCTCCGCCGACCTGCGCGACTATTTCCGCCTGCCGGTCGAGGGGTTCAAGGATCGCGTCGCCGAACTGGTTGAAGAAGGCGCCCTGATGCCCGCCACGGTCACGGGCTGGCGCGGCCCGACCTATGTCGCGGCGGACGCCCGGCGACCGCGCAAGGTTCAGGGCGCCGCCCTCCTCTCGCCGTTCGACAACCTCATCTGGTTCCGCGACCGCACCGCGCGGCTGTTCGACGTCCGCATCCGTCTGGAAATCTATACCCCGGCCCACAAACGCGCCCACGGCTACTACGTCCTGCCCTTTTTGGAGGACGAGGCGATCACCGCCCGCGTGGACCTGAAGGCCGAACGTCAGGCCGGCGTACTGCTGGTCCAGGCCGCCTGGCGCGAGCCTCTGGCGACGCCCGAGACGGCGCAACGGCTGGCCGGCGAGCTGGTGCGGATGGCGAGATGGCTCGGCTTGAGCGGTGTCGAGGTCAAAGACCGCGGCGACCTCGCCGAGGACCTGTCAGACGCCCTGCCCGGCTGAACCAAAGAAAAAGCCCGACGCGGGCGCCGGGCTGAAGAAGTTCGGTGATGGTGGGTGCCCTCGAAGAGAACACCGTATCGGTGATCCGAATTGGTTAACGGATCGTTTCCATCCGATCCGGGAACCAGGTCGTCTGTTCGCCGCCGCCCGGGCTGGACCAAGCGATGCGCCAACCGGCCCCCGCCCTCTCCAGAACGTCGGCCGCGCTCGCCCCGCCTGGTTGCGGTGCATAGGTCCGTCCTCCGATCTTCAGCGGGGTGGTCCCGTCCCCGGAGCCGGCCAGCCGCCAGCGTCCCGCCGCGTCCGCCGTCGCCCGACGTTGCGCGCTGCCATCGATGACCACGTCGCTGCCCGCCGGCGCTCGCCCGGAGACGAAGGCGGCCCGCCCGTCGGTGTCGACGGCGTCCAGCCCGCCCGCCCCGTCCAGCCTCCGCGTCGGCGCCCCGATGGTCAGAAGCGCAATCGGCGCCCGGGGGTTCGCGGAGATCAGCAGGCGATACGGCGCAGGAAAGCCGGCCTGCCCCATCCGCGCCTCCACCCGAAACAGGGTGTCCTGAGCCGGTCGCGGCACCCTCAGCTCGAATCGCCCTTCATCGTCGGCGCCCACGGCATAGGCCAGGTCGCCGGCCCCGCTGACCACGACCCGACCCAGAGGCGCGGCCTGTCCGCGCACGATCAGCTCACGCCCGGTGGCCGCGACCGCGTCGACCTGGGGGGGCATGACCCAGCCGCTCTCCTGCGCCGTTTCCGTCGCCGGCTGGGCCTGTTCTCCACAGGCGCACAACACGAGAACGCCGACCAGCGACAGCGCGGCCGTCAGCGTCGATGCGATCCTTCGTTTCATCCTGCTCGTCGGGTCTGTAGGAGTATCCGCCCAGATAGACCGGCGCGCCCGGCCTGTCTCCAGTCTTGCCGTCACGTCCGAGGGTTCATGTCCGCGTCCATCCCCGCCATCGCCCCCTTCGAGGGCCAGTCCGTCTGCTTGTTCTGCGGCTCTTCCGACGCCGCCGATCCGGTCTACACCGCCGCCGCCGCCGCCTTTGGCGCGGCCGCGGCCAAGGCCGGCTGGCGTCTCGTCTACGGCGGCGGCGGCGTGGGTCTGATGGGCGCCTCGGCGCGTGCGGCTCACGAGGCGGGCGGTCGCGTGGTCGGCATCATGCCGGCCTTCCTGCGCAGCCGTGAACGCCTGTTCGACGAGGTCGAGACCATCGTCGTCACCTCGATGCACGAGCGCAAACAGCTGATGTACGACCAGTCGGACGCCTTCGTCGTCGCCCCCGGCGGCATCGGCACCCTGGAAGAGGTGGTCGAGCTGCTGTCGTGGAAGCGGCTGGACCTTCACGGCAAGCCGGTGATCTTCCTCAACATCGGCGGCTTCTGGGAGACCTTCTTTGCCCTGATGCGCCAGAGCGTCGAGACGGGCTTCACTCCGCCCTCATTCCTCCAGGCCTGGACCGTCTGCGACACGGTAGAAGAGGCGATGGCCGTCCTGGCTGCCGGTGCGACACCCTCGACCTTGAAACATGATCAGCGATAAGTAATCATCGCTCAGTCTGCGCCTGCGGTCCGTTCATTTTGAAAACCCGGATTGACAGTTTCGAATAACAACGCACTATGCCGGTATTGACGCTGGACCGTGTCGGTCCGCCCCCTCATCGGAGTCTCCCCATGCGCGCCGCCCTCCCCCTCGTCGCTCTCTGCGCCGCCTTCGCCGCAGCCCCGACTGTCGCTCAGACGCCTGCCCCGACCCGCGCGGTCTTCGCCGACGCCTCGCGCGTTCCGGCCCGCGCCACCATCATCGACGGCGCCAACTGGCGGTGCGAGGGCCAGACCTGCACCGCCACGGGCGGCGCCCAGCAGCCCGCTCCGCGCGCCTGCCGCCGCGTCGTCGCCCGCTTCGGCGCGGTGACCGAGTTCTCGTGGAAGGGCACGACCCTCTCGGCCGAACAGCTGGCCGTCTGCAACGCCTGATCGGCGCGGTCTGAATAGCAAAAGGGGCGGCCCGCCGGGCCGCCCCTTTTTCGTTCTAGGCCACTTCGCCCTTCAGCCTCTGCACGATCCGCTCGCGCCCGATCAGCTGAACCATCGTCGCCATGTCCGGCCCGTGCGGCTGGCCAGTAAGGATGTGGCGCAACGGCATGAACAGAGCCTTGCCCTTGGCCCCGGTGCTGTCCTTGACCGCATTGGTCCAGGTCGACCACGCGCCTTCGTCGATCGTCTCGGGCAGGACCGCCAGGGCTGCCGCCGCGAAGGCCGGATCCTCGATCGCCGGCGTCACCGGCCCCCGCACCATGGTCGCCAGATCGGTCACGTCGCCGAACGTCTTCAGGTTCCCCCGCACAGCATTCCAGAAGGTCTCGCCCAGATCGCAGCCCAGCGCCTCCAGCCGCGGCTTCGCCGTCGCATAAGGCATGGCGTGCAGGGCCTGGGCGTTCAGCCGATCCAGATCCTCGGTGTCGTAGCGCGCCGGCGACCGGCCCATCTTGTCGAAGCTGAAGCCCGCGCCCAGCGCCTCGATGCTGTCGGCGACCTCGAGCGGATCCGAGGTGCCGATCCGGCCCAGATGGCTGGTGATGGCGATCGGCTCATAGCCCTGATCCCGCATCTCCGAGACCGACAGCGAACCCAGACGCTTGGACAGCGCGGCGCCATCCGCCCCGACCAGCAGCGGCATGTGGGCGAAGGTGGGCACCGCCGTCCCGAGGCCCGCCGCGATCAGCGCCTCGAAGATCTCGATCTGGGCGCCGGTATTGGTGGTGTGATCCTCGCCCCGGATGACGTGGGTGATGCCCATGTCGATGTCATCGACGACCGACGGCAGGGTGTAGAGATAAAGGCCGTCCTCTCGGATCAGCACCGGGTCCGACATCGAGGCCGTGTCGACCTCGCAATGGCCGCGCGACAGGTCCTCCCAGGCGACGCGACGCCCATCCAGCTTGAAGCGCCAGTGCGGCTTGCGCCCCTCGGCCTCCAGCCTGGCCTTGTCGTCGTCGGTCAAGGCCAGCGCCGCCCGGTCGTAGATCGGCGGCATGCCGCGGGACAGTTGCACCTTGCGACGACGATCCAGCTCCTCAGACGTATCCCAGGCCGGATACAGACGGCCGGCGGCCTTCAGGCGTTCGGCGGCGTCGTGATAGCGATCGAACCGCTTGGACTGGTTGTATCGCTCGTCCCAGACGAGGCCCAGCCACTTCAGGTCGTCCTCGATCCCCTGTTCGAACTCGGGCGTCGAACGGGCCAGATCGGTGTCGTCGATGCGCAGCACGAACGAACCGCCCTGCCCCTTGGCGAACATCCAGTTGACCAGGGCGGTCCGGACATTGCCGACGTGGAGCTTGCCGGTGGGCGACGGGGCGAAACGGACCTTGACGGACATGGGAGGCGTGACCTTGAAAACGAGGCGCGTAGGTCGGTCACGCAGGCCCCCAAGTCAAGGATGCCCCAGAAACGCCTCCGACCTCGCTTTTCGGCTTTTCCCGCAACGATCTTGCTTCATAAGGCGACGATGACCGCGCCTGCCTCCCTGACCGTCGACCTGAACGCTCTTTCGCACAACTTCCATGCGCTGGAAGCCCTTACCCATGTGCCCGTGCATCCGGTGGTGAAGGCCAACGCCTATGGTCTGGGCGCCATCCCGGTGGCCAAACGATTGCTGGCCGAGGGCGCGCGGACCTTCTTCGTGGCGCGGGTGAACGAGGGCGTCGCCCTGCGCGAAGCGATCGGCGCGGAGCCGACGATCTACGTGCTGGATGGCTGTGTCGCCGGCGCCGCGGGGACGCTGAAGTCGGCCGACCTGCGCCCCATCCTCAACCACGCGGACCAGCTGATCGAGTGGACGTCCGTCGGCGGCGGGCTCTGCGGGGTCCAGATCGACACCGGCATGAACCGCCTCGGCTTCCGACCCGAAGACGCGCCCGGTCCGTTCGACGGCCTCGAACTGGTCATGAGCCACCTCGCCTGCGCGGACGCTCCAGCCGAGCCGATGAACCGCCGCCAGCAAGGCGCCTTCGCCGCGATTTCAGCGCTCTATCCTGACGCCGTGAAGTCTTTCGCCAACTCTGGCGGCTGCTTCCTGGGCGCCGACTACGCCTTCGACGCGGTCCGTCCGGGCATCTGTCTGTATGGCGGCGGGCCCGAAGGCCGCCCCGACGCCCGGCTCAAAGCCGTCGCCACCCTGTCCGCCGAAATCCTGCAAATCCGCGACGTACCGACCGGCGAAAGCATCGGATACTCGCGCGGCTTCGTCGCCGACGCGCCGCGCCGCATCGCCACCTGCGGCGCCGGCTATGCCGACGGCCTCCTGCGCAGCATGAGTCCAAGGGGTCAGGTCTGGATCGCCGGAGGCCTGCGCCCGTTGCTTGGCCGAGTCTCGATGGACGTCATGGCCGTCGATGTCACAGGCGCCGATGTCGCGATCGGCGACCGCGTCGAAATCTTCGGCGCCGACCGTCCCTTGGACGACGCCGCAGCGGCCGCCGGGACGATCAGCTACGAACTGCTGACCTCCATCGGCAACCGCTGCGAGCGCACCTACCTGGGTCAGACCTGAGGCTGGATGACCGCCGGCTGTTCGGTCGGAGGGGTCGTCGGGAAATCCTGTATGGGATCCGGCAGTTCGCCGTCGGCGCCGATCGCGTCGCAGTCCATGTGCCATTGGGTCGCCAACTCCAGACGCCCGTTCCGCCAGCGCCAGGTCGCGCCCTCCCCACATCCGGTCGCCTGCAGACGAGTCGACCCCGCAAAGCCCTCGGCCGGGCTCCAGCTCATGTTCGACATCGATTCCCATGTCTGCCAACCCTCCGCGCCCTGGTATCTGTACAGCGGCAGGGGCGTGTGAACGGGCCCCGCCCCGCCCTGACTGACGTAGACTCGGCTCCACTGATCCGCCATGCCAGTCGAACAGACCACCAGGACCGCCGCGTCGCCGCCGCCCAGATCGATGGTCTGCGCGGTCCGCTGGCTCTCCATGCCCTCCGGCAGGCTGCAATCCTCATCCGCCGTCACCAGCGTCACGACCTGGGTCTTCAGCGCCTCCAGCTGCGCGGCGGCGACGGGAGCCTCGGTCGCGGCAGCCGGGGCCGCCTTCCCGTCCGGCTGCTGACAGGCCGTCAGCAGGACGCAGACCGCGACGGCGTTCAGAACTGGATGGGTCATGGATCTATCCTTGGGTTGGGACGAGGGTAGCGGCCGGTGTCGGATCGGTCTCGCCGGGGGCGGGCCAGCCGGTGACCTGGCCTGTTGGGGGCGCACTGAGCGTGGCCGGGGTCACGCGGACCGCGCTGACCATGACGATCTTGGACCCGTCCCAACGCCAGCGCATGGTGCGAACCTGCGTCTTCGGCACGCCGGCGTTGTCGGACGTGAGCGTGTCCGACCAGACGAACTCCTTGGCGGCCGCATCCCATCTCGCCTGGGAGGTCTGGCTCACTTCCCAGTCGTAGCCATCCTCATATTCCGGGCCATTGTAGAGGATCAGCGGCTGGGCCTTCAGCACACCGTCCGCGCCCTGGACATGCAGGGTCTTCCACGGGGCCTGGCCCTCTTCGCTTGGATAGCAGTCTGTTAGGACGGCGAAGGCGCCCCCGCCCAGATCGACGACCTGGTTTGCGGTCGGGGCAGGATGACCGGGCCAGTCGCTGCCACACCGCTCCATTACAGGAAGGGCGAGGATGCGTTGGACAGCCTCGGCCGATCCCGCTGGCGCGTCTCCCGCCCCTGCTCCCTTGCTGGCCTCCGGATTTTGGCACGCGACCAAGGCAAGCGCGACGACGGACAAGGCGGCGATAGTCTTCATGGTTTCCACCGTGAGTTTTCAAACACCGAACGGCGTTTTGGAGGCTTGCGCAAGCCTCCAAATCTAGAGCGCCTGCGTCTGAAACGGTCGCACCCGCCGCCATCTCCCCCTGCCCGTCCGGACACGACTCCTGTAAGTCGGCTTCATGGCCAGAGACGGTGCGATCTATGTCTGTCAGTCCTGCGGGGCGGTCCACGGCAAGTGGTCGGGGCAGTGCTCCGCCTGCGGCCAGTGGAACACCATCGTCGAGGAAGGCCGCTCCGCCTCGCCGCCCGGCGCCCTGAAGCCCGCCACGACCGCCAAGGCTCGCGGCCTCCAGTTCGAATCCCTGCTGTCCGAGACGCCCGAACCGGCGCGCATCGTCACCGGCGTGACCGAGTTCGACCGCGTCTGCGGCGGCGGAGTGGTGCCCGGCTCGGCCATCCTGCTCTCGGGCGATCCCGGCGTCGGCAAGTCGACGTTGCTCCTGGACGTCGCCGGTCGCGCCGCCCTGTCCGGCATCCGCGTGGCCTATATCTCGGGTGAGGAGGCGATCGAACAGATCCGGAGCCGCGCCAAACGCATGGGCCTGTCAAACGCGCCCGTGCAGCTCGCCTCCGCCACGGCGCTCCGCGACATCCTCGGCACCCTGAAGCGGGACAAGTTCGACATCGTCATCGTCGATTCGATCCAGACCTTGTGGTCCGACGCCCATGAGGCCGGCCCCGGCTCGGTCACCCAGGTCCGCGCCTGCGCCGGCGAACTCGTCCGCCTCGCCAAGGCCGGCGGCCCTGCCGTCGTTCTGGTCGGCCACGTCACCAAGGACGGTCAGGTCGCCGGTCCCCGCGTCGTCGAACACATGGTCGATGCGGTCCTGAGCTTCGAGGGCGAGCGCGGCTATCCGTTCCGCATCCTGCGCGCCGGCAAGAACCGCTTCGGCGCCACCGACGAGATCGGCGTCTTCGAGATGGGCGACGCAGGGCTCCGTGAAGTCTCCAACCCCTCGGCCCTCTTCCTCGGCGAGGGCAATGACCGCGCGCCCGGCGCGGCCGTCTTCGCCGGCATCGAGGGCAGCCGCCCCGTCCTGGTCGAGATCCAGGCCCTGGTCTCCAAATCCGCCTACGGCACCCCCCGCCGGGCCGTCATCGGCTGGGAGACCGGCCGTCTCGCCATGATCCTGGCGGTGCTCGAGGCCCGCTGCGGCTTCGGGTTCGGGGATCAGGACGTCTATCTGAACGTCGCCGGGGGCCTGCGCATCAACGAGCCGGCCGCGGACCTCGCCGCCGCCGCCGCCCTGATCTCCTCCGCCACCGACATGCCCCTTCCCCAAGGCTGTATCGTCTTCGGCGAGATCAGCCTGTCCGGCGAAATCCGCGCCGTCGGCCGCGCCGAAGCTCGCCTGCGCGAGGCGCAGAAACTCGGTTTCGATCAGGCTCTCTCACCGCCCCTGACCGTCAAGGGCGGCGGCGTTTCGGTCACAGGCGTCAACCGATTGACCGAAGCCGTCGAACGAATCTCGCAGAACAGGTATTGATGCCGGTGGTCCGCACGGGAACCGAATGACCGGCTTCGACGCCTTCGCCATTATCGTCATCCTGGCCTCAGCCGCCGCCGGCTGGGTGCGCGGCGGCACGCGCGAGCTGATCACCCTGCTCAGCTTCGTGCTGGCGGCGTTCATCGCGCTGGTCGCCCTTCCCCTCACCGCCCCAATCGGTCGCGCCCTGGTCGATCCCGACTGGGCTGGATCGATCTTCGCGGCGATCGTCAGTTTCCTGCTGATCTATTTTGGCATCCGCATCTTCGGCTCGGTCCTGTCCAAGCGCGCCCAGGCTCATCCGACGCTGGGCGGCGTGGACCGTTTCGTCGGCGTCCTGGTCGGCGCGGGCCGGTCGCTCGTCCTTCTCGGCGCCATCCACCTGGTCATCGTCGCCGCCATGCCGGGCGAGCGCACGCCTCGCTGGCTCTCGGAGGCCACGCTTCGCCCGATCAGCGCCGGGGCCGCCCGCGCGATCCAGATCATTCTGCCCGGCATCGGTCGCGGCGCCGACGCGATCAGCCCGGTCGTCGATTCCTCTGTCCGCAGAGGCTTTTCGGACGGATACGCCTTGCCTCCGACCCAATCCCGCCCTACCTCCGCGCCGTCCGCCGCCCAGTAAGATTTTCGCCTGTCATCGGAGCCCCCACGATGCGCAGTCTGCCCCACGACATCTCTGCTCCGGTCGTCCACCGCGAGCATCACAGAGAAGCGGACGACGACCGTCCGCGTCTGGAATGCGGCGTCTGCGGCGTCTGGGGCGCAGAGAAGGATGAGGCTTCGGGCATCGTCGCCCTGGGCCTCCACGCCCTCCAGCATCGCGGTCAGGAGGCCTGCGGCATCGCCTCGGTCAACGCCGAGCGCTTCCACACCGAACGACACATGGGCCATGTGGGCGAGGCCTTCGGCGGCACGGATCTGGCCAAACGCATGCCGGGACCGGCGGCCGTGGGCCACACCCGCTACTCCACCGCCGGCGGCAGTTTCCTGCGCAACATCCAGCCGATGTTCGCTGACCTGGACCAGGGCGGCATCGCCATCGCCCACAACGGCAACCTGACGAACTTCCACTACTTGCGGAACCAGCTGGTCGGGGAAGGCTCGATCTTCCAGTCCACGTCGGACTCCGAAGTCATACTCCACCTGATCGCTCGCAGCCGTAAGGCCAAGATCGTCGATCGGTTCATCGACGCCCTGGCCCGAATCGAGGGCGGCTACGCCCTGGTCGCCCAGACCCGCACCAAGATGATCGGCGCCCGCGACCCGCTGGGCATCCGCCCATTGGTCTTGGGTCAGTTGGGCGACGCCTGGGTGATGGCGTCCGAGACCTGTGCGCTGGACACCATCGGCGCGACCTTCGTGCGCGACGTCGAGCATGGCGAGGTCATCGTCATCGATCACGAAGGCCTGCGCTCGCTGAAGCCCTTCCCCGCCCGTGCCGCCCGACCCTGCCTGTTCGAATACGTCTACTTCTCGCGCCCCGACAGCGTCGTGAATGGCCGCTCGGTCTATGGCGTGCGCAAGCGCATGGGCCACGGCTTGGCGATTGAGCACGCTGTGGAAGCCGACGTCGTTGTGCCCGTACCCGACTCGGGCGTTCCGGCGGCGCTGGGCTACGCCGAGCAGAGCGGCATTCCCTACGAGATGGGCATCATCCGCAGCCACTACCTGGGCCGCACCTTCATTCAGCCCAGCCAGGGCGCCCGCCAGAAGGGCGTCGCGATGAAGCACAGCCCCAACCGCGCGGTGATCGAAGGCAAGCGCGTCGTCCTGATCGACGACTCCATCGTGCGCGGCACCACCTCGGTGAAGCTGGTCCGGGCCGTCCGCGACGCGGGCGCCACGGAGGTCCATCTGCGCTCCGCCTCCCCGCCGATCCTTTGGCCTGACTTCTACGGCATCGATATGCCGGAACGGGACCAGCTGATCGCCGCCAACAAGACTATGGAAGAGATGCGTCAGATGCTGGAGGTCGATTCGCTCGGTTTCCTGTCCGTCGACGGCCTCTACAAGGCCATGGGCGAGACCGGCCGCAACGACGCCCTGCCCCAGTTCACCGATCACTATTTCACCGGGGACTATCCGACCCGCCTCGTAGACCGCGAGATCGAGGAAGGCGGCCGCGACGCGGTTTCGCGGCAACTTTCGCTGCTCGTCAGCGCTTAAGCTTCACACGCGAAAGCTGAGGACTCCCGATGGCCCAGGTTCAACTCGGCTACTTCACGCTCGACACGGTCGACATCGCCAAGGCCAAGGCCTTCTACGGCGCCCTGTTCGGCTGGACCTTCGACGCCGACGCTTCGAAATCGACCTACGCCCACGTCGCGGATACGAACCCGCCGTTCGGCTTCACCAAAGTCGAGCGGGCGAACAGCGCAACGAATCTGTATTTCAGGGTCGATGACATCAAGGCGACGTGCGCCAGGGTAAGCGAGCTTGGCGGCAAGGCGGCCATTCCCTCGGAAACCCCGACCGGCCTCTCCTGCGTCGTCTGCGACGACCAGGGCTTCAGCTTCAGCCTGTGGCAGGCAGCCCCCGGTTACTGAAGACCGCTACTAGGCGGCTCCCGGTCGCCGCGCTATCAGGCGCGATGACTTCCGACCTCCCACTGAACGACCGTATCGCCCTCGTCGTCGGCGCCTCGCGCGGCATCGGCTATGAGGCCGCCCTGGCCCTTGCCGTCGCCGGCGCCCACGTCGTCGCCGCCGCCCGCACGCAGGGCGCGCTCGAAGAGCTGGACGACGCCATCTATGCCGCCACCGGTCGCCACGCGACGCTGGTGCCCTTCGACCTGATCGACGGCGGCGGCATCGACCGTCTGGGCGGGGCCATCTTCGGCCGCTTCGGCAAGCTGGACATCTGGGTCAACGCCGCCGCCACCCTCGGCGCGCAAGGGTTGACCCCGGTCAGCCACATCGAGCCGCGCGGCTTCGCCAAGATGGAGAAGACCAACTTCACCGCGACATACCGGCTGATCCGGTCGCTGGAGCCCCTGCTGCGGGGCTCCGACGCCGGTCGCGTCATCCATCTGACAACCAGCCTGGCGCGCGAACCCAAGGCCTTCTGGGGTCTTTACGCCGCGACCAAGGCGGGCGCCGAGGCCCTGATGCTGTCCTGGGCCGACGAGATCGAGAACACCAACGTCCGCATCAGCGTCCTCGATCCGGGCCGCATGCGCACTCAGATGCGCGCCCAGGCCTTCCCGGGCGAGGACCCCATGACCCTGCCCCCCCCGTCCGAGATCGGCCCGCTGATCGTCGAGCTGGCGCGCGGCGACGTGACCCCGCCCCAGCGGGTATCGTTCAAGGAGTGGAAGGCCGGCCTGCCCGCCGACGCCCTGATCTAGGACGTCGGCGGCGACGCAACGTCAGCCCTCGATGAAGGCCAGAAGTTCGGCGTTGACCTGCTCGGCGTGGGTCGTGGCCATGCCGTGCGGCAGGCCCTTCAGCACCTTCAATACGCCCTTGGGCAGCAGCGGCGCCGACAGCAGAGCCGAGTCCGCGATCGGCACGATTTGATCATCGTCGCCGTGCAGGACCAGCACCGGGATGTCGATCGACTTCAGATCCTCGGTGAAGTCGGTCTCCGAGAAGGCCTTGACGCAGTCCCAGTGCGCCTTGGCCCCGCCCATCATTCCCTGACGCCACCAGTTGTCGATCACGCCCTGATCGACCTTCGCGCCCTCCCGATTGAAGCCATAGAAGGGGCCGGTTGGGACATCGACGTAGAACTGGGCCCGATTGCCCGCGACCGCGTCGCGGAAGCCGTCGAACACCTCGATCGGCAGGCCGCCCGGATTGGCCTCGGTCTTCAGCATGATCGGCGGCACGGCGCCCAGCAGCACGGCCTTGGACACCCGGCTGGTTCCGTGACGCCCGAGGAAGCGCGCCACCTCCCCGCCGCCGGTCGAGTGACCGATCATGATCGCGTCCTTCAGGTCCAGCGCCTCGAACAACACCTTTAGATCGTCGGCATAGGTGTCCATCTCGTTGCCGGTCGCCGTCTGGGTCGAGCGGCCATGACCGCGCCGGTCGTGGGCGATGACGCGATAGCCCTTGTGCAGGAAGAACAGCATCTGGGCGTCCCAGTCGTCCGCAGACAGCGGCCACCCGTGGGAGAAGACTATGGGTCGACCGGTTCCCCAGTCCTTGTAGAAAATCTCGACATCGTCGGCGGTCTTGATCATCGGCATGGGAAGGCTCCGCGTTGAAGAAGCCTCACCATATCACCGCTCTACAAGATTGGTCAGACCAATATCGTCAACTTGGGTTTCAGACGGCGCGCCCGCCCCTACTTCTTCGGCGCGTGCTTCTGACCCGTCCGGATTCGGCCCGACCGTGACACCTGTCTTGCTCCGCCCCGCGCGCCCTTCTGGACCGCCACGGACGAACCCGCCTTCTTCGAAGACGATTTCACGCCTGAGATGACGCGCGGCTTGGCGACGCGGGTCTTCTTTTGCTCCAGCGCCTTGCCGGGCAGGTGCGACTCTTCCTCGGCCTTCTTGCGGACGGCGCGGGGCGCGGTCTTGGCGTCGCCCTTGTAGCGTTCCGGCCCCGACTTGGCGCCGCCGGCCGCATAGGGGTTCTCCGAGCCGCCCTTTACCGTCAGCCGGATCGGCGTGCCCGGCAGGTCGAAGCTCTCGCGGATCGAGTTGGTCAGATAGCGGATGTAGTGGTCCGGCAGGGCCCCGCCCCGGCTGGCGAACAGCACGAAGGTCGGCGGACGGGCCTTGGTCTGGGCCATGTATTTGGTCTTGATCCGCTTGCCGTCGACGGCGGGCGGCGGGTGCCGCTGGGTCGCCATGGACAGCCAGTCGTTCAGGTCCTTGGTCTTGACCTTCACCGACCACGTCTCGTGCGCCTTCAGGACGGCGGGCATCAGCCGCTCGACGCCCCGGCCCGAATGCGCCGACAGGGCGACGAAGGGCGACCCCTTCAGTTGCGGCAGCTTGTCCTCGGCCATCCGCTTCAGTTCGGCCATACGCGCCTGAGGTTCCTCCTCGAGGTCCCACTTCGACGCCACATAGACCAGGGCCCGGCCCTCGCGCTCGACCAGATCGGCCAGCTGCAAGTCCTGAACGTCGAAGGCGTTGTCCTTGTCCATCACCATGACCACCACCTCGGCGAAGGTGATGGCGCGGATGGTGTCGGCGACCGACAGCTTCTCGAGCTTTTCCTGCACGCGCGCCTTGCGACGCATGCCGGCCGTGTCGACCAGGCGGATGTTCTGGCCCTCGTATTCCCAGTCGACCGAGATCGAGTCGCGCGTGATCCCAGCCTCGGGACCCGTCAGCAGACGATCCTCGCCGATCAGCCGGTTGATCAGGGTCGACTTGCCCGCGTTCGGACGGCCGATGATGGCGATCCGGATCGGCTTGTCGGGTTCGTCGATCTCTTCGATGAAAATGTCGGCGCTGGCGGTGACGAGGGCGGCGTACAGGTCCGCCATACCCTCGCCATGCTCGGCCGAGATGGCCACCGGCTCGCCGAAACCCAGCGAATAGGCCTCGCCCACCCCGCCGCCGCTCTCACGGCTTTCGGACTTGTTGGCCAGAAGGATGACCGGCTTTTCCTGCTTCCGCAGGCGCTCGGCGAAGATTTCGTCCAGCGAGGTCACGCCTTCGCGGGCGTCCATCATGAACAGAATGACGTCGGCGTCCTCGATCCCCGCTTCCGTTTGCTCGCGCATCCGGCTTTCGAGGCTGTCGTCGGTGACGTCCTCGTACCCGGCCGTGTCGATCAGCGTCAGGTCCATGTCGCCGATATTGCCGTCGGCATAGCGACGGTCGCGGGTCACACCCGGCCGATCGTCGACGAGCGCCAAACGCTTGCCGACCAGCCTGTTGAACAGGGTCGACTTGCCCACGTTGGGGCGGCCGACGATGGCGACCTTCAATGCCATGTCGGCCTTCTAGCGTAATTCTGGGATTCTGCTCAGCGAATGCTGATCAGTTCGCCGTTGTTGGTCAGGACCAGCAAGGCGCCGTTGTAGGCCGCCGGGGCGATGTAGACCGGCGCGCCCAGGTTCAGCGTCTGTTGCAGGGCGCCGGTCTTCGGGTCGAAGGCCACGGCCTCGCCGTCCGAGTTGACCAGGACCAGGCGGTTGGACGCCAGGATCGGCCCCGACCATTCCGGCCGCACGGTGCGGTCGAAGAAGCCCAGGAAGCCGCCTTCCTGCCGAACGCGACCCTCGTTGAGGTCATGCGTCCAGTAGACGGCGCCCGAATCGCGGTTGATCAGCGTCAGCTCGCCCGACTTGGACACGACATAGACGACGTCGCCGGCAGGCAGGGGCGCGTTCACGCCCGCGACCGGCAGGGTCCACTTCGGCTGGCCCGTGCGGATGTCCATCGCCTGCAGCACGCCCGAGTGGCTGACCGCATAGACGAAGCCGCGCGAGATGACCGGGCGACCGGCGATGTCGCGGATCTCGGACAGGGCGCTGGTGCGGCTCGTGCGCGACAGGACCTGGTTCCAGACCGGCTGGCCGTTGGTGGCGCGCAGGGCGACGATCTCGCCCGAAGAGAAGGGCGCGATGACCGTGTCGCCGCTGACCGCAGGGCTGGACGCGCGCAGGACGCGGGCCGGCTCGACGATGCCGCGATACGACCAGTCCTGCAGGCCGGTCGTGGTGTTGAAGGCGATAATCTGGTTGTCGACATCGACGACGTAGACGCGGTTGCCCGCGACCGTCGGGGCGCCGTGGATCGGCACATCGACGGGCTGAGTCCAGACGACCGCGCCGGTCGCGGCGTCCAGCGCCGTCATCGTGCGATAGCCCGAGGAGACGAAGACCTTGCCGCCGCCGACGGCCACGCCGCCGCCGAACCCGCCGCTCAGCGAACCGCCGCCTTCCGAGACGAAGGGCACAGGCAGACCGAAGGCGGAGACGCCGCCCGACGCTTCACGGCCGGTTGGTTTGACGTCGACCTTCCAGACGACATTACCGGTACCGGCGTCCACAGCCGTGACCGTCGATTCGCCGTCCATGACGAAGATCTTGCCGGCGTCGGCGACCACCGGCGCCATGATCTGACGCGTGCGAGCCGAGCCTTCGCCGATGCGGCGACGCCAGCCGATGGTGAAGTTCGGCGCGGCGATCACATGCTCGATCGAAGACTCGGCGTTGCCGCCCGGCAGCGGCCAGGCGTTGGCGGCGACGGGACCCGGTAGGAAGAAGTCGCGCCCCGCCAGACCGGCGGCAGGGGCCAGCTGCTGTTCGAAGGCCAGGATCGAGACACGCTGACCCTCGCTGGCCGTGGCCTGGGGCGTGTTGTCCTGACCCAGGCCGAACGGCAGCATCCGGCGCGCCGAGGCGCAGGACGCCAACGAGGCGGCAAGCCCCAGCACCAGAGCGGTCTTCAGCACGCGCGTTACGGTCGTCATCCCAACTCCGGTCGTCATCAGGCGGGTCTTCACTGTTGGGCGGCCTCGGCCTGAGCCTGCGCCTGGGCGAGTTGTTGCGGGGTCGGACCGGCTGGAGCGGCCGGGGGCGTCACGGCCTGGGCCGCGACGATGGCCGGCAGGCCGGCGGCTACGCCGGTGTCGATCATGCCGATGGCGGCCTGGGCGCGCTGGCGCACCGAATCAGGGATGTCCTGACCCAGGGTCAGCAATACGAACACCTCGCGCGCCTCGGCCGGCTTGTTGAACTGCAGACGCGCCATACCGAGCGCTTCCTGGGCGAAGGGCGCCAGCGGGCGGCCTTCCTTGGTCAGGGGCTCCAGCTTAGCCTCGATGTCTTCCAGCGAGGCGCCGTTGTCCATCATCAGAAGAACCGCCTTGTAGACGGCCCCGTCGTGCAGGATCGGGTCGCTGTCCGCCTTCGCGGCCTGGTCGAACAGGGCGATCGCGTCCGGAATACGGTTTGCGGTCACAGCCAGACCGGCGCGTTGTTGCAGCGCCAGGGCCTTGTAGGCGCCGTTGCCCTTCTCGCCGGCCTCGACGAAGGCCGTCTCGGCGCCGGTGGTGTTGCCGCTCTGCAGGGCCTCGAGACCACGCTGATAGGCGATCGAACCCGCGTTGGCGCGGCTCGTCTGGAAGCTCTGCCAGCCCCACCACGCCAGGGCCGCCACCAGGGCGACCAGAAGAATGCCGCCCACAATGGGCAGCCAGTTGCGCGCCAGGCGCTTGAGGCGTTCGGAGCGGATGTCCTCCTCGACCTCTTCAAAGACATCAGTCACTAGCGGAGCCGCCCCAAAAAACGCTGAAAAGCCAATCGGCGCGGACCCTAGAGGGTCGCCCTCGCCCTCGCAACGCCTGTTGAGACACGACGGGGACTACGGCAGAGCCGGCTTTTTGGAGAAGTAGGTCTCGACTTCGGCAGGAAAACGGCGGGCGCGCACATCGGCGGCGTAGCTTTCCACCGCCCGGCCGATCTCGCCGCGCAGGTCGGCGTACTTGCGCACGAATTTCGGCGTCCAGTCGAACACGCCCAGCATGTCCGGCCCGACCAGCACCTGACCGTCGCAGGCAGCCGACGCCCCGATGCCGATAGTGGGCTTGGCAATCGCTTCGGTGATCTCGCGCGCCAGCGATTCCGCTGTCCCCTCGATCACGACCGCGAAGGCGCCGGCGTTGGCCGTGTCGTGCGCCGACTGCAGGATGCGCGCTCGCTCCGCCTCCTCGCGCCCCTTGGCCTTGAAGGAGCCGTCGATGTTGATCGACTGGGGCAACAGACCGACATGTCCCATCACCGGCACGCCGCGCTTGACCAGATATTCGATGGTGGCCGGGACCTCGGGACCGCTCTCGACCTTCACGGCCTGGGCGCCGGTTTCCTTCAGCACGCGCACGGCGTTGGCGTAGGCCTGCTCGACCCCGGCCTCATAGCTGCCGAACGGCATGTCGATGACCACGAGCGCGCGTTTCGAGCCCCGCATCACCGCCTGGCCATGCAGGATCATCATCTCCAGCGTCACGCCGACCGTCGACGGCAGTCCGTGCACCGCCATCCCGACGCTGTCGCCCACCAGCAGGACGTCGCAGTGGGCGTCCATGATCTCGGCGGTCGGGGCGTCGTAGGCGGTCAGGACCACGATCGGCTCCCCGCCCTTGCGCGCGGTGATCTCCGGGACCGTGATGCGTTTCACGGTTTCCTGTTTCTGGCTCGACATGGTCTCTCCACTGGCAGGGGCGCAGAGATAGGCGTCCGGATCGATCCCGTCGACCCGGACACCCGCCGCATCAGACGTCCTGCGACAGCCTCACCACCCCGGCGGCGGCCAGGGCGATCAGGGCGCCGGCGGCGATCCAGAACATCTGCATCGCCCCCATCGACCCGAAGGTCATGTCCGACAGCCCCAGTTGCGACAGGCCGGCGCCCACCGCGTCCTGGACGTTCACGCTGGCCGCCTGGAGACCCTGGCCCAGCACCCGACCGGCGACCGGCGCCTGATCGTCGGACAGGCGCAGGTTCAGGTTCATCGATTCCTTGACCGCGATCACTCCGCCGATCAGACCGGCGACGGTCAGGGCCACCGTGCGAACCCGCGTGGAGGAATGCAGCTTCGCCTCGACCTCGGCGGCGAACAGGGTCGCGTCGGCCATCTGGGGCGAGCGGGCGAACAGCCGCTCGATCATCGGATCGAATTCATCAGACGACATGCGCCGCCCTCCCCACATCTCCGGCCGGCGCGAGCCGGGCGCGGAGTTTATCCAGACCACGTTTGACATGAGACTTCACCGTTCCAAGCGGCAGATTCATGGCCGTGGCGATCTCGGGATGAGACAGCCCCGCGCCATGGCACAGGGACACACAGAGACGTTCGGTTTCGCTCAGCGACTTCAACGCCTCGTCCAAGTCGACCAGCCCCGCCCGATCGGGGACCGGAGCGACGTCATCCTCGTCCGGTTCGATCTCGGCGACATAGCGGGCGTCCTTGGCCTTGCGCTTCAGATAGAGCCGAGCGGCGATGCGCTTGACCCAGGCGGCGAAGGTGCCTTTGCCCCGAAACTCGGCGCATTTCTCGAACGCCTGCAGAAAGGCGTCCTGCGCGACATCGTCGGCCTCGGCCCCCTGCGCTCCCATGCGTCGCAGCAGGGACCGCACGGCCGAGCCGTGGCGGCGGACCAGTTCGCCGAACTCCCGACGCCCGCCCGCCGCCGCGAGGGCGGCGAGCTCGACGTCGTGTTGGTCCATCAGGGCCTTGGCCATGACAAGCTTCCCCCTGTCCGACCGGGCTCAGTCCTTGTTCTTGTTGAAGAAGCTCAGGACGATGAAGGCCAGACCGATGGTGACCGGGATGCAGGCGATGCCCAGCAGGCCGCCGCCGAAGTTGTGACCATCCCAGCCATTGTTGCCCCAGGACATGTCGTTGACCGCGCCGAAAGCGGCGATGCCGATGCCGACGGCCAGCCAGATGACGCCCCGGCGCAGATCGCGGGTTCGCGACGGGATATTCTTCGTCGCTTCCTTGCCGAGGGCCTCGATCACTTCGGGCGGCAGGGGTTGGCCCTTGTCGATGGCGGCGCGAACGGTCGCCTGCATCTCGCGGCGCTCCTTCGATTTCAGATAGGCCGGGCCGAAGGCGATTGCGGTGATCGATCCGAAGACCGACAGAATGGCGATGACCGGAATGAAGTCTTCCATGGGATGTCCCCTCTTTCGATGATGGCCGGAGCCTGATGCCCGAGCCTTCTGATCACAAGAGGCGGCGGCGAGGTCCAACGGATGCGGTTTCCGAGGTGAAATCTTCGTAATGCGATGTCCGACGGCCGCCGCCCCGCGCTGGCGCGCCCGTTAAGAGTCCCCTAGCCTCGCCTCGAGCATTTGCGCCGCCGGAGCCTACTCATGTCGATCCGCCTTCTGCTAACGGCCCTCTGCGCCGTCCTCGCCGCGGGCTGCTCGCCGCGCACCGACGCGATCGACGAAAGCGGGGCCGAGGTCATACCGGCCGAGACCCGGCCCCAGCCCCTGACCGCCGACCACGTCCTCAACCTGATCGCCGCCGACGGCGCGGCCCATACTCTGGCCGTCCTCACCGGCCCGGCCGACCCGTCCGGCTATGACAAGGTCACCGCCGGAGTGGCCACTGGAGACGCCCAGTGGCTGATCGTGGCCCAGCATTTCCGCCCGCACGCCGATGGAATGTATGGCGAGGGCCTGTCCGACGCCCTCTACAAGGCGCTGTCGAAGAACGCCCCCGGCGTCCTGTCCGTGCTCAAGGCCACGGGGGGCGCCAGCGAACTGACCTGCGAAAGCGGACCCGACAACGCCGCCGCCATCGCAGCCGTGACCGCCGTCACCGACCCGGCCTTGGCCGAGACCAGGCAGGAATGCCTCGGCTTTATGAGCAGCCCCATCGAGGGCTGACCGCCCGCATGGACAAAGCTTAATCCAGATGTCCGCATCCGCCGGCCCGGCCGGCCGCCTCCTGTCCTTCAGGCGATCCCGCCCAAACGATACGGAGACCCCTGATGCTGCTCACCGCCCTTCTCGCCGCCGCCAGCCTGGCGCCTACGCCCGCGCCCCCGATGCGCGTCGCCATCCACGGTCTCGACTTCGACCGGCATGAGGACGTCCAGGTCTTCGTCCGGCGCACGCGCGAGGCCAGCCGCGACTACTGCGCGCTCCACCTCGCGGTCGTCACGCCCGACCGGATGGGCACGCCCGCCGTCTGCGAACGCGGCATGGCGCGCCTCGCCTTCGAGGCCCTGCCGGAACGCATCCGCGCCGACCTGACCCGCTCGGGCCAGAGCCGCCGCTTCAGATAGGTGTGAGCCGCCTCGCCGACGCCGTCAGAACGACCACCCCCAGTCCCGTCAGCATCAGGATGGCGGCGGCTGGGGCCAGGGTCCGGCCCAGCCCGTCGATCACCGGTTCCACCATCGGCCCGATCGCCCAGCACAGGACGATGGCCGCGATCGTCCAGGGGATCAACGCCCCGACCGTGGCGAAGGCCCGCCGCCGCGCCACCCGCTCGGCCACCGCCGCCTGGAACCCCAGATCGCGCGCGGGCGGGCTTGCCTCGGCGAAGAAGGCGGCCAGCTTGTCGTCAGGCGTCATCGGAGCCTCCCGTCAGCACGGCGAGCAATCGCGCCCTGCCGCGCGCAACATGCGACTTCACGGTGCCCAGCGGTAGCCCCAGAGCCTCGGCCGCCTCTCCATGGGACCATCCGTCTGCCAGACACAGGGCGACGCAGGCCCGTTGATCCGTCGGCAGCTCGGCCATCGCGTCGGCCAGGGCCAGCCGGTCCTCTTCCGAAATTCCGTCCGACCGCTGCGCTTCGTCCAGCCATGACCGGTCCCGCGCCTGCGACCGCAAGCCCGACCGCATCCGATCCTGCGCCTTCCGCCACGCGATCCCCAGCAGCCACGAGCGAAACCCGGCCACGTCCTTCAGCCGCCCGAGCGATCCCCAGGCCGCGACGAATACATCCTGCGCCAGGTCGTCCGCGTCGTCCCAGTTGCGCCCCAGCATTCGCCTCAGAAAGGCTCGCACCGGCGCCTGATGCCGCTCCACCAACCGCGCGAAGGCGGCGTCCGAGCCGGCCCGCGCCTCGCGGACCAGCCCGGCGTCGATCAGATTGTCCCCCACAGACCGACATCAGTCCCGGCGGCGGCGACGGCCGAGCAGACCCGACACCAGAGAGGCGGCGCACAGAGCGCCCATCACAAAGGCCACGATCAGGAAGGCATCGCCGGCGCCGTACATGTTCGACCAGCTGGCGTAGCCGAAGCCGACCGCCATGATCCCGAAAAGAACCACCGAGAACCAGTTGCCGTCGTCCATCCGCGTGCCCGGCGTGTATTCGTGCCGGTCGTCGATCGGCTGCTCGACGATCTTCAACAAGGACTCCGGCGGCTGTTCGCCCCGGTCGGCGTAGGTCTTGATGATCTTCAGCACGTTCTTCTGGCGGTAGTAGTTCA
Organism: Brevundimonas sp. NIBR11; assembly: GCF_027912535.1. Lineage (NCBI taxonomy): Bacteria > Pseudomonadati > Pseudomonadota > Alphaproteobacteria > Caulobacterales > Caulobacteraceae > Brevundimonas > Brevundimonas sp. NIBR11. The sequence continues at coordinate 1,519,604 of NZ_CP115465.1, forward strand.
CCATGGCGTTGAAGCCGCCGAACACGAACCAGCCCAGCGGAAACAGAAGCCACCAGTAGGAACGGAACAGGTCTTCCATCGTCTTTCACCCCATTGGCGCCGGCCCATTGCCTGCGCTTTCGTAAGGGTAGTCGGCGCCGCCCGCACGAATGGATGCACGCCGCCGAAGAAAATGCCATCTAGGCCTCAGTCAAACCGGAGAACCGCCATGAGCCACGTCACCTATCGCATCGTCGAACATGACGGCGGCTGGGCCTACAAGGTGGGCGACACCTTCTCCGAGACCTTCCCCGATCACGACTCGGCCAAGGCCGCCGCCGTCCGCGCCGCCCGCGAGCAGAAGGTCTCGGACGAGAACGCCACGATCGAATACGCCGACGTCAACGGCGACTGGGTCACCGAACGCGCCGACGGCCACGATCGCCCGGAGACGGATGTGGAGGGGTAGTCCCTCCCGGCCCCGTGCACCCGGCGAGGGGTGGACGGAGATTGGACGGTTAAGGATTTATTTCCTACCGGCCTCTTGCGCCCGGCCGACAGACACCCCACCTCGGCGTCAGGTCTTTGAATCGTACACACGGGCGCCCGCACCCTGACGAAATCCCGCAGCGCCCCCTCATCGAGCTGCCGCTGATTTCGCTGAACATTTTCCGAACTGTCGTCCGTTTCGTCACGTTTCGTCACGCTAAACGCGTCATGACGAAACGGACGAAACTCAGCCTCCGAACGCGGCCTCATAGATCGGCGGCTTGAACCCCACGATCGTCCGGTCGCCCAGATCCAGCACCGGCCGTTTGATCATCGACGGCTGGGCCAGCATCAGGTCGACGGCCTTGGCCGCATCCAGCCCTTCCTTGTCGGTCGCATCCAGCGCCTTGAACGTCGTCCCGTTCCGATTGAGCACGACCTCCCAGCCATGCTCGGCGACCCAGCCCTCCAGCGAGGCCCGGTCGATGCCCGCCTTCTTGTAGTCGTGGAAGGTGAAGGCCCGGCCGTGCTCGTCCAGCCAGACCCGCGCCTTCTTCACCGTGTCGCAGTTAGGGATGCCGTAGAGGGTCGGGATCACCGGAACTTCCTCAGACCCCGCGGCCCCATCCGGCCCGCGCCGGCGCGCTTGCCCAGCCAGTCCTTCCAGTCCGGCCAATTCCGACGACGCCCGCCGCCGTCGACCCACTCGGGCCCCGCCTCGCCGATGAAGACGGCGATGTCGGTCAGGCCGCCCTGCTTGTAGGACTGCAGCTTCACCCCCTTGCCGCGGCCCATCTCGGGCAGTTCCTCGGCCTTGAAGATCAGGGTTTTCAGGTTTTCGCCGATGGTGACCACGTGATCGCCGGTCATCCGGATCGCGGCCAGCAGGTCGCCGTTCAGCACCTGTTTCCCGCCCCGCTTCTGGGCCAGCAGTTCGTCCTCCGGCGCGATGAATCCGTAGCCGGCCTTCGACGCCATCAGCAGCTTGCCGCCCGGTTGATGCGCCAGCACAGCGATGATCCCGGCGCTCTCCTCCAGGTCGATCATCAGTCTCAGCGGCTCGCCGTGCCCGCGCCCGGACGCCAGCTTGTCGGCCCCGACCGTGAACACTCGCCCGTCCGACGCTGCGACCAAGAGCTTGTCGGTCGTGAAAGCCGGAACCAGGAAGCCGAGCGAATCGCCCTCCTTGAACTTCAGCTCCGACGGATCCTCGACCTTGCCCTTCACCGCCCGAATCCAGCCCCGCTCCGACAGGATGACCGTGATGGCCTCTTTGGGAATGAAGGCCTCGGGAGCCACGAAGGCCGACGCATCCACGGCCTCGGCGATCGTCGTACGGCGCGGCGAGACCATGGCCTTGCGCGTCGCCTGAAGCTCCTGCCCGATCTTCTTCCACTGCTTCGCCGGCGACGACGTCAGCGCCTGCAGCCCCGCGAGCTCCTCGGCCAGGGCTTTGTATTCGTTCTCGATCGCCATCTCCTCGATCCGCGCCAGCTGACGCAGGCGGGTGTCGAGGATGTAGTCGGCTTGAACCTCGCTCAGGCCGAACCGGGCGATCAGGACCGCCTTGGGCGTCTCCTCCTCGCGGACGATCCGGATCACCTCATCCAGATTCAGGAAGACGATCCGCAGCCCTTCCAACAGGTGCAACCGCTTCTCGACCCGCTCGATCCGCCATTGGGACCGCCGGTTCAGCACCTCGCGGCGGTGATCGAGGAAGGCCTGCAGACAGGCCTTCAGCCCCATCACCCGCGGCGTGCCGGTGGCGTCCAGCACGTTCATGTTGATGGGGAAGCGGATCTCCAGATCGGACAGCCGGAACAGGCTCTCCATCAGGCTGTCCGCGTCGATGTTCCGGCTCTTGGGCTCGATGACGACGCGGATGTCCTCGGCCGACTCGTCGCGGACGTCGCCCAGCAGCGGGGCCTTCTTCTGTTCGATCAGTTCGGCCAAGGCCTCTATCAGCTTGCCTTTCTGGACCTGATACGGGACCTCGGTGATGACGACCTGATAGCCGCCCCGCTCCAGCGGCTCACGCTCCCAGCGCGCGCGCAAACGCACCCCGCCCCGGCCCGTCTCATAGGCCTCCAGCATCGCGGCATGGCCCTCGACGGCCACGCCGCCGGTCGGGAAGTCGGGCCCCGGCACGATCTCGGCCAGCTCCGCCGTCGAGGCCTCGGGCTTCTCCAGCAGCAGCAGACAGGCGTCGATCAGCTCGCCCACATTGTGCGGCGGGATCGAGGTCGCCATGCCCACGGCGATGCCCGACGACCCGTTGGCCAACAGATTCGGGAACCCGGCCGGCAGGACCACCGGCTCCTCGTCCTGGTCGTCGTAGGTGGGGCGGAAATCGACCGCGTCCTGGTCGATGCCCTCCATGAGCAGCACCGCCGCCGGCGTCAGCTTGCACTCGGTGTAGCGCATGGCCGCGGCGTTATCGCCGTCGATGTTGCCGAAGTTGCCCTGCCCGTCGACCAGCGGATACCGCTGCGCGAAGTCCTGGGCCAGGCGCACCAGGGCGTCGTAGATCGAGGCGTCGCCGTGCGGGTGATAGGTGCCCATCACCTCGCCGACGACCTTGGCGCATTTCCGCGCCGCCGCCTGCGGGTTCAGCCGCATCTGGTGCATGGCGTACATGATCCGCCGGTGCACCGGCTTGAACCCGTCGCGCACGTCCGGCAGCGCCCGGTTCGTGATCGTCGACAGGGCATAGGCCAGATAGCGCCGCGACAGGGCGTCGCCCATCGGCTCGTCGACGATGCGGCCGCCTTCGGGCGGAGGAGTATGGACGGTCATTGTCGTTCGAATCACTCAGGCGAAGGCCCAAGTCTAATCTTTTCCTCTAGCCGAGGGCGCGGAACCACCGGTCGATGAGCACGGCCTCTGCCCGGCGCGCTTCGGTCCGCTCTGCGGCTTCCGCATCCACGCCCCACTGGCGCTCCTGGAACGCCTCATCGATGCGGCTGATGTCGAAAGCGTCTTCGCCCGAGAGCGCCCCACGTTGCACGGCCAGCCCCAGGATCGCGCTGCCCAGCAGCGGCACGGCCATGGCCAGCGCCGTCAGCCGGAAGTCGTCCAGTTCCAGCGCCAGTTCCCGAACCCGGGCCATGCTCTCCGGCGGCTGTTCGACATGAATGATGCCCAAGGTAGGCTGGACCACTACGCCGAGCTCCCGCTCCGCCCACTGGCGCCAAGGCGTCCACGACCGGGCCTGTTCCTCGACCAGCGGCGTCGGGTGTTCGGCGAGGTAGCACAGCAGGTCGGACCCGACATAGGCCGCGATCTCATCGGCCACCGGCTCGCGCGTCACCGCGACCCGGTCGATGGCCGTGGCCGCGATCCGCGTCGCGGGCATTGTGCCGGGATCGAGGAACTCGCCCTGCGCCGCCCATTCGTCGGCGACCATTCGCGCTGCGGCCTCGGTCGGCAGCAGGAAGCGGTTGTGTGCGGGCGTCTTGGGCGCGCGCCCGTCCAGCAGGACGACCCAGCCGCCCGCCTCCTCGGCCTCGACGGACGCCTCTTTCCAGAAGCGCTTCAGACGTTCCTCGGACTCCCGAAACCCCTTCCGGGCGGCGACCATAGGGTCCAGCGGCGGGATATGGCTCATGCGAAGGCTCGTGCAGCGAAACGATCGAGGGCGGCTTCCAGGTCGTCGAAGTCCGTGGCGACGTGAGCGGCCCCGGCGGCGATCTGTTCCTGCGGCGTATGGAAGCCCCAGGCCACGCCCTGCGGCAGGACCCCGGCCGCCACCGCCATCGTGATGTCGTGAGCCGTGTCGCCGATCATGACCGTGGAGGCCGCATCCGCCCCGCAGGCCGTCATCGCCGCATGCAGCATGGCCGGATCCGGCTTGCCCGGCCCGTCCTCGGCGCAATGGGACGAGATGAACAGCTCGGCCCAGCCTTCACGCGCCAGGTTCCGCGCCACGCCCCGCCGGTTCTGACCCGTCGCCAGCGACAGCCGCCAGCCCTCCTTGTGCAGCCGACGCAGCGCCTCGATCGCGCCGGGGTACAGCGGCTCCTCATGGCCCGAGGCGTAGAGCCGGTTGAAGCTGGCCCGGAAGCCTTCGGTGAACCGAGCCAGCTCTTCCGGCGTCAGCCCCGGCTCCAGCACGGCCAGAGCATGCGGCAGGCTCAACCCCACGATCTGGCGCACCCGGTCGTATTCGGGATCCGGCAGACCCAGTTCTCGCGCCGCATCCGTCGCCGCCTGCAGGATCGAGGCGCGACTGTCGACGAGGGTCCCGTCGATGTCGAAGACGGCGAGCGGACGGCTCATCGCATCCGCCTGACGCCCTCGAACGGGTCATGATCCGCCTCTCCCGGGTCGAAGCCGAAATGCTGGAAGCCGGCGCGCATCTCCGGGCTGATGGGCGCCTCCACGATCAGCTTGCCGCCCGACGGGTGGTCCAGCTCGATCCGCCGGGCATGCAGTTGCAGCTTCAGCGGGCCGCTGAGCTCCCTGGATTTCTCATCGCCGTATTTCGGATCGCCCAGAATGGGATGGCCGATGGCCTTCATATGCGCTCGCAACTGGTGAGTCCGGCCGGTGAAGGGGCGCAGCGCCATCCACGACGCGCGCTGACCGGCATGGCTGATGAGGGCGAAGGCGGTCTCGGCCGGTTCGGCGCCGTTCTCCTTGGGTTCGGCCGGGCGCATGATCTCATAGTCGTTGATGCCCGACTTCTTCAGATGAAGGTCGATCTGGCCCGCGCTCGGCTTGGGCATCCCCATGACGATGGCCCAGTAGGTCTTCTTGGCCTGACGCCGCGCGAAAGCGCCGGCCAGCCGCTTGGCCGCCTCGGGCCCCTTGCCGAGCAACAGGACCCCGGAGGTGTCGCGGTCCAGCCGGTGCACCAGACGCGGCCGGTCCATCCCCTCGCCCCAGGCCGACAGCAGGCGGTCGACATGGCGCGTGGTCTTGGTTCCGCCTTGCACCGCCAGGCCCCAGGGCTTGTTCAGGGCGATGACGAGGTCGTCCTCGTAGATGACCAGCGACTTGGCGAAGGCGATGTCGGCGGGCGTCAAAGGCATATGCTCGCCGGGCGCACGCACGATGGGCTCGGGGATCGGCGGCACGCGCACGGCCGCGCCGGCGGTCAGGCGGCCCTCGGGCTTGATGCGGGCGCCGTCGACGCGGATCTGACCGCCACGCGCCATCTTCTGCACCTGGATGTTCGACAGGTGGGGCCAGCGGCGACGGAACCAGCGGTCCAGCCGAATGCCGTCTTCGGCCTCGGCGACATAGAGGATCTGGGCCTCGCGCGAGCCGACCGGTCCCTTGGGCGCGGGCGCGTGCGGCGCAGTGTCGTTGGGTTCGTAACTCACAGGGCGGCTCCAAAGGCGCGGCGGGCCAGCCACAGTCCGGCCATCAGGGCCGTGACGGCCAGGACCAGCGACAGGAGGATATAGGCGCTGGCCAAGCCGTAGTCTCGCCGTTCGATCATCAGGGCCGTTTCCAGCGAAAAGGCACTGAACGTCGTGAAACCGCCCAGCACGCCGACGGCCGCGAAGGCGCGCACCGTATCCTGACTCGCCCCGGCCTTCAGCCCCATCCAGCCGACCAGCAGCCCCATGGCCAGACCGCCGATGACATTCACTGTCAGCGTGCCCCAGGGCCAGGCCGAGGCGGGAAACAGGCGCGCGGCGCCCAGTCCCACGCCGTAGCGCGCCATGGAGCCCAAGGCCCCGCCGAGGGCGACGAGCAGAAGTCTTGTCATGATCGGGGCCTTATAGCGCGCTGTGGCTCCGCGTCACCTCTGGGGTCACCTGACCGAAACTTCACTTGCCGCGTTACAGGGTTAACGGCGATGCTCAAGCTTCGCGTTGCGAGAGAACCCCGTCCATCCGGCGGCGGGTTCTGACATACTGCCGGGCTGAGTTCCCTGAGGTTCGACCGACCGCCATGTCGCATGACGATCACCATGCCCCTGAGCAGGGCCCCAGCCTGACTATCCCTGTGTCGGCGCCGGCGCCGCCGCCCGGCGCGGAAGACATTCCCGATCGCCCGATCCCGCCAGCGAAGCCCGCGCCCGCGCCCGAGCCGATCACCGCTCAGGAAGGCATTTTGAGGCCCATCCAGGAGAGCGATTATTTCACCATGGATCCGGAGGCGATCCGGATCATCTCGGCCAACATCGACCAGTATTTCAACCAGGCGCTCGATATCTTCCCGTTTTGGGAGACCGAAAACAAACCCGACCGATTTCATGTCCTTTTCACCCGCCAGATCGAGGAACGCTTCCCGGCCGATGAAGACATCCGCGGGCGTGTCCACGGTTACGGCCGTCGCGTTTTCAATGCCTTGCGCGTTCATGTTCTCACCAAGCGTCTGACGCAGGGCCTGGCCCTGATCGGGTTCGCGGCCATGGCGATCCTGGGGCCGGGCCTTTTCGCGGAGTGGACGGGCGGTCAGCTTCAGGGGCTGGGTCTGGCGGTGCTCGGCATGCTGATTACGGCGGGCGTCTTCTACGGCGTCTCGGCGATCCTGTTTGTGCAGTACAGGTTCCGGCTGGAGAACGATTCCTATGAGCTGAGCCGCGAGGTCGTGCAGCGGACGCGCGAGCTGCAGAATCTGTTCACCAATGCCCGCGCCCTGTCGGATCAGGCCGAGACCCAGTTCCAGATGGACGGCAAGGGCTGGGGACAGCGCGCCCTGTTCCTAACGCGATTGGTGATGTGGATCGCCGCACGCATGGAATACCTTGAGAAATTCGCCCAGATGGAACTGTGGCGCGTGCGTCGCGAGCGGTACTGGATGCGATGGGTCGGGCGGATCACGACGCCCTTCGTCCTCCTGGTCTGGCTGGCCGTCTTCGCCATTTGGCCGGCGCCCGCAGCTCATGAAGCCGGCTTCCGGATTTTGCAGTTGGTGGCCTTGGGCCTGGCCGTTCTGGTCTCCTGGATGAGCTACTACCGCTGGCAGACGCCGACGGCGGCGGTGAAGGACAAGCTGGGGGTGGAAGGCTGGGTCCGTTACGCGTCGCTGGACGTCGACAATACGATCGGCGACCAGGTGCGGCGCGACAAGGAACGGCTCGTCGAATACCGCGCCCTTACTCGCGGCCGCTGAGCGAGTATCGCACCTCCCGCGCCGTATAGGTCTCGCCCCCGTCGGGGCGGGCGCCGCGGCCGAGGCGGATCTCCAGCACGGTCGAGGTCGGCGACGGGCCCTGGAAGTTCAGCCCCACACCGACGCCCACGCCGGAAGACGAATAGCGATAGCCGCCGTAGCGACCCGAGCCGCCTCCGTAGCCGACCGAGATGTTGGGCCGGAAGCCGCCCGCGCTGTCGGGGCGGCCGTCGACATAGCGCTGGGTGACCTCGAACCAGTCGTAGCCCTCTTCGATCGTCAGGTCGGCGGCGCGCAGAAGGGCCATGTCGGCAACCGGGCCGGGCGCGCCGACGCCGTTGTATGTAACGCGATAGCGGTCGTTCTCGATGCGGCGCTCGGAATAGCCCTGCCCGTTCGGGCCGCGCTGGGGGCCGTAGGGGGCGAGGCTGGCGCAGGCGGCGAGGCTGAGGGCGGCGGTCGCGACGACGAGGGTGCGGATCATGGGTGCTTGCTCCGAATATCAAACGCTTAGCGTGCGAGCAGGCCAAGCCGTTCCGGCGAGCCCGATGGTATCCGGACCCTAAAACACCGTCCGAAGCGTCCGAAGAGTCCGAAGCGTTCGGGTCGACATGGGGCGGCGAGACAGACGCGGTCAGTCTAAGTCCGTTTCCAGCGGCGCCTGATAAAATGCGTCTCCGCAGAGCTGACCGGTGATCCGATTCAGGAATTCGGACGATCCGTTGATGGATATCGCCTTCAGAGCGTGAGCCCCATAGCCTCCGCCAGCCCATCGAAATCCTCAGGCGGCTCGGCGCGGATCGTGACCTCTCCCCCGTCCGGATGCGGGAACCTCAGCGACACGGCGTGGAGCATCAGGCGGGGCGCTCCCCTGCCCGCCGCAGTCAAGGCGCCGCCGTAGCGGACGTCGCCGATCAGGGGGCGGCCGATGTGGGCCATGTGGACGCGGAGCTGGTGCATGCGGCCGGTGAAGGGCTGGAGTTCGACCAAGGCGCCGTCCTCGCTGAACGACAGGGTGCGATAGCGGCTGCGGGAGCCCTGCGCCCCCTTGGCGTCGAAGGCGGCGACCCGCATGTAGCTTTCGCGGCCGATCTCCTGGCGGACCAGGGGGACGTTGATGTCGCCGCTGGCGGGCTCGGGGGCGGCGGAGACCAGGGCCAGATAGGTCTTGGTCAGCTTGTGGGCCTGGATCGCCTTGCCGAGGAAGCCGGCGGCAGGCTTGGTCTTGGCGGCCAGGATGACGCCGGAGGTGTCGCGGTCCAACCGATGGACCAGGTCCGGCCGCTTGCCGTTCGAGCGGGCGAAGGCCCACAGGAGGTCGTCCAGGGTGTGGGCCTGGATGCGGCCGCCCTGGCTGGACAGGCCGGCAGGCTTCGCGAAGGCGATCGTCGATGCGTCCTCGTGGATGACCCACGACCGGACGGCGGCGATCTCTTCACGCGACAAAGTGACGGGGGTGCGGTCTGACACCCCCGCCGGTTAGCGGAGAACGCCCCGCTTGCCCATGGCCGATGCGTACCAGAGAAGGAGCGCCGCGATCACGGCGATGACCCAGGGCATGTAGGTCATGGCGGCCAGGGCCGGCGGAACGTCGGCGATCGGGTGCATCAGGCCGTAGATCAGGCTGACCACCGCGCCGAACAGCGACAGGGCGAAGGCGTGGACCGCCCACTTCATGCGCAGCAGCAACAGAATCGACCCGGCGACGGCGCCCCAGACGCCCAGCACCCAGGGTACGTACATCCAGGTCGGCATGGCGTTGTAGTGGTCGATCATCCCCTGGGTCATGCCCGACGCGCGCCAATAGACCTCGCCCTGGGTCATGCTCATGAAGAAGTCATAGCCGCCGAACCCATTCCACAGCAGGCTCACCACCCCGACCAGCCAGAGATGCCAGGGCGTCTTCGTTCCGTCAGCCATCGTCCCCTCCCAAGGATCGCTTGAACGGCGAAGCTACGACGGCCGCGCGGGCGCGACAATGAACAGTGATCAGTCAGCAGTCCGGCTGGACCTCCGATCCGCCAAGCCTCAGCCCTCGAGATCCAGCGAATATCCGGCCGAACGCACGGTGCGGATCGGGTTGGCGCTGTCGTCGACATTCAGCGCCTTGCGCAGGCGGCCGACGTGAACGTCCACGGTGCGGGCCTCGACATAGACGTCCGAGCCCCAGACGGCGTCCAGCAGCTGTTCGCGGCTGAAGACCCGGCCCGGGTGGCGCATGAAGTGGTCCAGCAACCGGAACTCGGTCGGGCCCAGATGGACCTCCTTGCCCGAGCGGCGCACGCGGTGGGCGACGCGATCGATGACGATGTCGCCGTGGCCCACGCGGTCGTCGGCCAGACCCGGACGGATGCGACGCAGCACCGCGCGGATGCGGGCGATCAGCTCGGTCATCGAGAACGGCTTGGTCAGATAGTCGTCTGCGCCGGTGTCGAGCCCGCGCACCCGGTCCGATTCCTCGCCCCGCGCCGTCAGCATGATGACCGGCAGGTTGCGCGTTTCCGGGCGGCCGCGAATGCGACGGCAGACCTCGATGCCCGACACCTTGGGCAGCATCCAGTCCAGCAGGACCAAGTCCGGCTGGCGCTCATCGATCTGGACGAGGCCTTCCTCGCCGTCGGCGGCGACGACGACATCGTAGCCCTCCTTTTCCAGGTTGTACTGAAGCAGGGTCGCCAGCGCGTCCTCGTCTTCCATCACCAAGATATAGGGCTGCACTCAGGTTTCTCCGTCAGGCGGCAGGCGGCGTGGGCAGGTGTCCGGTATCGGCGTCCCAGTCTCCCGGAGACGGCGTCCAGCGCGGACGCTCCCCGGTCATCTCGTCGCCGGTGATCTCGTAGTGGATGACCTCGGCGATGTTGGTCGCATGGTCCCCGATCCGTTCCAGGTTCTTGGCCATGAACAGCAGGTGGGTGCAGGCGCTGATCGTCCGCGGGTCGCCCATCATGTAGGTCAGGAGTTCGCGGAACAGGGCGTTGTAGTGCTCGTCGACCTCGTCGTCAGAGGCCCAGACAGCCATGGCCCGGTCGATCTCTGAGGCGGTGTAGGCGTCCAGCACGTCGCGCAGGCGCATCGACACCAACTTGCCCATTCGCTCGATCGACCGCGTCAGGGGCTGCATCGGCTCGGTCTCGGCCAGCGACAGCGCCCGCTTGGCGATGTTCTTGGCCAAGTCGCCGGTGCGCTCCAGATCGGTGCCGAGCTTCATGGCGGCGAGCGTCTTGCGCAGGTCCGAGGCCACCGGCTGACGCAGGGCGATCAGGCGGATGGCCTTCTTCTCGATGTCGCGGTGCATGGCGTCGACCTTGGCGTCGCGTTCGACCACCGCCCGCGCCAGGGCGATGTCGCGTCGCGCCACCGACTCGACCGCATCCGCCACCTGAGCCTCGGCGAGACCGCCCATCCGGGCGACCTCGGCGGTCAGCTGATTCAGTTCGTCTCCGTAGGCTTTTACCGTGTGCTGGTTCATTAGCCGAACCGTCCCGTGATGTAGTCCAGCGTGCGCCGCTCGCGGGGATTCGTGAAGATTTCCTCGGTGGCGCCGTGCTCGACCAGGCGACCGAGGTGGAAGAAGGCCGTGCGTTGCGAGACGCGGGCCGCCTGGGCCATCGAGTGGGTGACGATGACGATGCAATACTGCTCACGCAGCTCGTCGATGAGTTCCTCGATCTTGGCGGTCGCGATGGGGTCCAGCGCCGAGCAGGGTTCGTCCATCAGGATGACTTCGGGGCGCACGGCGATGGCGCGGGCGATGACCAATCGCTGCTGCTGGCCGCCCGACAGGCCGGTGCCGGCCGAATGGAGACGGTCGGCGACCTCGTCCCACAGACCCGCCTTCTTCAGCGAGTTCTCGACGATGCCGTCCAGCTCGGACTTCGAGGTGGTCAGGCCGTGGATTTTCGGGCCGTAGGCGACGTTCTCGTAGATGGTTTTCGGGAAAGGGTTCGGTTTCTGGAACACCATCCCGACCTGGGCGCGCAGCAGGACGGGATCGACGGTCCTGGCGTTGATATCCTGTTCGTCCAGCAGGATGCGGCCGGTGACCTTGGCGCCCTGGATGGTGTCATTCATCCGGTTGATGGTGCGCAGGAAGGTCGACTTGCCGCAGCCCGAGGGGCCGATGAAGGCCGTGACCGTCTTGTCCGGGATGTCCAGCGAGACGTCGAACAGGGCCTGTTTCTCGCCGTAGAAGACCGAGACCTCGCGCGCGGCGATCTTGGTCGGACCGACGGGACCGGCCGGCTGCAGCGGCGGTGTCGGCACCGGGGCGTCGGCCGTCAGCACGATCTCGTCGCGCGAGCCGCCCTCGGCGCCGTCAGGACTGCGGAAGAAAGGGAGTTTCATAGACTTACCACCGACGTTCGAAGCGACGACGCAGAAGGATCGCGGCGGCGTTCATGACGATCATGAAGGCGAGGAGAACCAGGATGGCCGCGGCCGTCCGCTCGTGGAAGGCGCGCTCCGAGGCGTTCTCCCAGATATAGACCAGGGACGGCAGGGCGCCGGCCGGTTCGTCGACTGCACCCGGAATGCCCGGCACGAAGCTGACCATGCCGATCAGCAGAAGCGGCGCAGTCTCGCCGAGCGCATGGGCCATGGAGATGATGGTGCCCGTCATCACGCCGGGCATGGCCAGCGGCAGGACGTGGTGGAAGACCGTCTGGGTGCGGCTGGCGCCCATGGCCAGCGCCGCCTCGCGGATCGAGGGCGGGACGGCCTTCAGGGCCGAGCGGGTCGCGATGATGATGGTCGGCAGGGCCATCAGGGCCAGGACCAGACCGCCGACCAGGGGCGAGGATCGCGGCAGGTGCATCCAGTTGATGAACAAGGCCACGCCCAGGAGGCCGTAGACGATCGACGGCACGGCCGCGAGGTTGTTGATGTTGACCTCGATAAGGTCGGTGATCCGGCCCTTCTTCGAGAACTCTTCCAGATAAACGGCCGCGCCGACGCCGAGCGGGATGGCGATGCAGGCCGTGACCAGCAGCATCAGCGCCGAACCGACCACCGCGCCCAGAACGCCCGCCAGTTCCGGCTCGGTCGAATCGCCGTTGGTGAAGAGCTGGGTGTTGAAGCTCGTCGAGACGTGGCCTTCGCGCTTCAGCTCGTCCAGCCAGGCCATCTGCTGGTCCGAGACGCGACGCTGGTCGGCGGCGGTCTCACGCGTGACCTCGCCCTTGTAGTAGAGGTCCGCTTCGTCCGAGACCGGGGCGGTGATGGTGACCGTCTTGCCGATCAGCGACGGATCGTTGCGGATCAGATCGGCGGCGCGGAACTTCAGCTCCGACGAGAGGAGCTGGCGATAGGCCGTGGCCTTCGTGCCCTGTTCGTCGTCTGTCTCGCCCAGGCGCGTCAGCTGCTGCTGGGCGACCATCTGCTGGAAGTTGGTGCCTTGCGGATAGGCGCGGTCGATGCGGGCCGGGTCCATGTAGACCGAGACCGTCATCTGGTTGGAGTAGAAGGCGGTGTGGCCCTGTTCGATGATACGGCCGAGCAGGAGCAACAGGAAGCCGACGGCCACCGCGACGGCCAGGACGCCGTACAGTTTGAAACGGGTTTCGCGGGCATAGCGGGCCTTCAGACCCTTCTGCAGCCGGGCGGCGCGTGCGGGGTCTTCGGCGGCCAGACGGGCCCACATCTTGTCGGCGCCGGTGTCAGTCATACTGTTCACGATAGGTCTGAACGATCCGCTGGGCGACGATGTTGAGCAGCAGCGTCACCAGGAACAGGGTCAGGCCCAGACCAAAGGCGGCGAGCGTCTTCGGGCTGTCGAACTCCTGGTCGCCCGTCAGCAGGGTGACGATCTGGACGGTGACCGTGGTCACGGTGTCGAGCGGGTTTAGGGTCAGGTTGGCGGCCAGACCCGCGGCCATGGTGACGATCATGGTCTCGCCGATGGCCCGCGACATGGCCAGCAGAAGGGCGCCGGCGATGCCCGGCAGGGCGGCGGGCAGAAGCACCCGTTTCACCGTCTCGGACTTGGTCGCGCCCATGGCGTAGGAACCGTCCCGCAACGACTGGGGCACGGCGTTGATGATGTCGTCGGATAGGGAGCTGACGAACGGGATCAGCATGATGCCCATCACGGCGCCGGCCACCAGGGCCATCTGGTTCTGGACCAGCAGCAGGTACTGGCCCATGCCGTCCAGCGGTCCGCCGACCAGCATGGCGCCGATGCCGTTGAAGAACTCGCGGAAGGCCGGGCCCACCGTGAGTGCGGCGAAGAAGCCGTAGACCACGGTCGGGACGCCGGCAAGGATCTCCAGCACCGGCTTGACGACGCCGCGCGACACCGCGCTGGCGTACTCCGACAGATAGATGGCCGAGAACAGGCCGACCGGCGCGGCCACCACCATGGCGATCAGCATGATCAGGAAGGTGCCGGCGAACAGGGGCACGGCCCCGAACGCGCCCGACGACCCGACCTGATCGGCGCGAATGGCGATCTGGGGGCTCCACTGCGTCCCGAACAGGAAGTCGGTGACCGGCACGGCTTGGAAGAAACGAAGACTGTCCCACAACAGTGAGAAGACGATGCCGACGGTCGTCAGGATGGCCACCGCCGAACAGGCGAACAGCAGTCCGCCGATCCAGCCCTCGACCCGGTTGCGGGCGCGCAGGCTCGGACGAATCTGGCTGAAGGCGAACAGACCGCCCATGGCCGCCGCCAGGATCGCGGCCAGAACGCCGCCCCAGGTCAGGGTCTGGTGCACGCGGTGCGACCGCGCGGCCTCGGCGTTCAGGACCTCGCCCAGTTCGCCGTGCCAGACCTGGAAGGCGCGCTGGCCCTCGCCGGTCAGGCGGGCATCGTTGAAGAAAGCCTCGCGGCGGAAGGGCTCGAGGTCCTGGACGATCTGCGGCGCGTCGGCGGCGAGAAGGTTGTGCGCCACTGGGCCGGAAAAGACCCCGGCGATGATGGTGACCACCAGTGCTGGAACGGCGACCCAGATCAGGGCGTAGTAGCCATGCTGCTGCGGGCGCGAGTGAGCCTTCTCACCGCCAGCGAGGGCTGCGGCGCGGCGTTGCGCCGCCCCGCGCCCGGCCAGATAGGCGAGCACGGCCAGCACCGCGATCAATGGAAGGACTAGCCAGATCATCAGGCCCCGGGAGCGCACGCGAAGAATCGGAACGTGCGCGGAAGTCCGGCCTGTCCCGGCGCGATAACTGCCCTCGGATGGTCAGCGGATTAGGACGGTTCCATGACAGTTCTGCAACGCCGTAGGCGATCGGCGTTCCGGAGGCGTCAGGCGGCCTCCGCCGGGTTCGCAGAACCGGTGGCCAGCGGCAGATAGACGCTGAACAGCGAGCCTTCTCCGGGCGCGCTCTCGACCATCAGGCCGCCCCTGTGACGGTTGACGATGTGTTTGACGATGGCCAAGCCCAGACCGGTGCCTGGGCGTTCGCCACCGCTCTTCTGGCCCTCGACGCGATAAAATCGCTCTGTGAGACGCGGCAGATGCTCGCGCGCCATGCCCGGCCCATGGTCGCGCACCGTGATCAAGACATAACGGGCCCCAGCCTCGCGGTCGGGCGTCAGCAGCGACAGGCGCGTCGCCCCCGGCATGCGCGCGCCGGCCGCCGCCTCGACATCCAGCCCGTGGCGGATCTCCAAATCGACGGTCCCGCCCACAGGCGAGTATTTGATCGCATTGTCCGTCAGGTTCTGGATCACCTGAACGATCTCGTCGCGGTCGCCGATGATCTTCGCCTCCCCCGGCTGGGCGGTCAGGACGACAGTGACGCCCTTCTCTTGGGACAGTACGCTGACCGCATCGACGACATCGGAGGCCGCGCGTGGCAGATCGACCTTGCCCGACGGTGGGATGTGCTCATTCAGCTCGATCCGGCTCAATGAAAGCAGGTCGGCGACGAGACGCCCCATCCGGTCGGCCTGGGCGGCCATGATGTCGAGGAATTTGTCGCGCGCCTTCGGGTCGTCCTTGGCGTGACCCTTCAAGGTCTCGATGAAGCCGCTGAGCGAGGCCAGAGGGGTGCGTAGCTCATGGCTGGCGTTGGCCAGGAAGTCGACGCGCATCATCTCCATGCGGCGCACATCGGTCTCATCGCGAAGGCCCAGGATCGCCATCGAAGCCCCACCCGGCGACGGCAGAGGTCGGACCCAGGCTTTCCAGTGCCGGGTGCGGGCCCCGGCGGCGTTGTAGTCGCTGGTCCGGCTGACGCCGCCGAACAGGGCTTCGTCCACCGCTTCCAGCACGTTCGGATCGCGCATGGCCGAGACCAGCAGGGCCCCTTCCCTCTGGATGCGCAGCAGGTCGCGGGCCGCACGGTTGGCCAGGACGATGCGACGGCCGGCGATGTCGTCGGCCTCGCCGCCGCTGACGATCAGGACCGGGTCGTCCAACGCCTCGAACACGCTGTCCAGAAGGCTGGCGTCTTCCGGCGCGGTCGGGCCGGCGCGGGCGACCACGGCGGACGTCGGGTCCTCGATCCTTCGCCGACTTCGCAGCCCCATCAGGGTCATGAAGCCGATGACCGCCGCCCCGGCCAATAGCCAGGGCGCGGCGTCGGGGCGAGCCGAAGCCAGAACCAGCATGATGATGACGGCTACGCCGCCGGTGGCGCCGTTGGTCCAGAGTCGGGAAGAGGCCAGCGGAGCGACGGGAGACGGAGATTCGTCGAACGGCATGGTGTCGTCGCGCTCCTGACGACGCGCGGCCCCTCCGACGTCTTCGCCTTTTCCTAAAACGAGACCTGCCAGAAAGGCGAGCGGATTCCGGCCGGACAGACGCGAGCGGGTATAGACCTGTTTTTTTACCTATGCCGTTCAAGGTGATGTCGAATACCGAGGAAGACACGCGTTTGAACTGGATCCTGAACTGCCTGGTGGTCCAGCACGACTGGCGCCTCACGCTTCTTGCGGCGGCCGTCTGCGTGGTCGGGCTGGCCACCTGCATCACATTGATCGGCATGGCCCGACATAGCCCTGCACGCATGCGTACGGTTTATGGCGCCGCTGCCGGAGTCGTCGGCGGTCTCGCGGTTTGGGCCACCCATTTCCTAGCCATGCTCGGCTACCGGTCGGGCGCCCTGATCAAGTACGCGGTCGGCGAAACTCTGCTGTCGTTGGGGATTGTGGTCGTCGGCTTGGTGCTGGGCGTCGGCGTGGCCCTGATTGGGGGATCGCGCCTGACGCGCAGCCTCGTGGCCGCCATGGCGGCGACGAGTGTGGCCGCGATGCATTTCGTCGGCATGGCGGCCATGCGGATCGAGGGCGGCGTGATCGCCTGGAATCTGACGGGCGCGGCGACAGCGGTGGGCCTGAGCCTGCTGCTCGCCCTTTGCACCGCCGTCTGGGTCAAGCGCGACGGCTGGTGGCGCATCCCCGCCAATACGACGTTCGCGGTCCTCAGCGTCGTCACCCTGCACTTCGGCAGCATGGCCGCGATGGCGATAGCGCCCGATCCTTCGTCGGTCCTGTCGGCCAGCCTGATTTCCGAATCCGGCCTGCTGCTGTGGGTTGTCGGCGGAGCCACCCTGGTGGTCCTGGTCGCCTCCGTCGTGACGGGTCTGGGGGTGTGGGGACGGACGTCGGCGCTCAGCCATCTGCGCGAGGCCATCGACACCATGCCGGACGGTCTGGGTTTCTATGACGCCGAAGACCGGCTGCTGATCTGGAACGCCCGCTATGCCGAGGTGAACCCCGAAGTGGCTCCCGCCTTGGCGGTGGGCGTGCGCTTCCGCGACATGCTGAAGCTAGGTCTCGATCAAGGCCTTTATGCCGATGCGATCGGTCGTGAGGAGGACTGGCTCGCCGAGCGGATGGCTGCGCGTCGCCACCTGTCCAACACGATGGAGCAGCATATCGTCGGCGACCGCTGGCTGCGCGTGCAGGACCGTCGCACGTCAAATGGCGGCATCGTCACGGTCGTCAACGATATCACGGACTTGAAGCGCGATGCTGTCTCACTGGCTGAAGCGCGGGACGCTGCGGAAGCCGCGAACCGGGCGAAGTCCGAGTTTCTGGCGAACATGAGCCACGAGATCCGGACGCCGCTGAACGGGGTCATCGGCTTGACCCAGGCCCTGGCGCGTACGCCGCTAGACGCCGATCAGCGCGAGATGCTGGACCTGATCCAGTCGTCAGGGCACACGCTCCAGACCCTCCTCAGCGATATTCTGGACCTGGCGCGCGTCGAATCCGGCCGGCTGGAGATCGCCGACGAAATTTTCGACCTGGCCCGTGCGGTCAGCGATGCGGCCCAGTTGTATCGCGAACCGGCCGCGGCCAAGGGGCTGCAGTTCTTTGTCGAAATCGAGCCCGAGGCGTCCGTATGGGCGCGCGGCGACGTGGTGCGCGTCAAGCAGATCCTGACCAATCTGGTCTCCAACGCCGTCAAGTTCACGACCACCGGCTTCGTCAGTCTGACGGCCTGCGTCGGCAAGGATCGTCACGGCGCGCCGATCATGCGTTTCACCGTCGAGGACACGGGCGTGGGCTTCGACGCCGCTGCCAAGGCGCGGCTGTTCACCCGCTTCGAACAGGCCGACGGCACCATCACGCGTCGTTTCGGCGGCACCGGCCTGGGCCTCGCCATCTGCCGTCAGCTGGCGGACATGATGGGCGGCGAGCTGGATTGCGAGAGCGAGCCCGGCGGCGGCTCGGCTTTCATCCTGACCCTGCCTCTCGTCGTGGCCGAAGCCCCGACCGCCGCGGCGCCCGTTGCTGGGGAGGCTCACGATCCGTTGGATCAACGCCTGCGCGTGCTGGTGGCCGACGATCATCCGACCAATCGCAAGGTGGTCGAGCTGATCCTGTCGCAAGCGCCCGTCGACCTGGTTCAGGCCGAGAACGGCGCCGAGGCGCTGGAAGCCTGCCGGGCCCAAAGCTTCGACATGATCCTGATGGACATGCAGATGCCGGTCATGGACGGGCTGACGGCGGTGCGGGAAATCCGCCTGAACGAGTTGGCCATGGGTCGAACCCGCGCGCCGATCGTCATGCTTACGGCCAACGCCCTGCCCGACCACGTCGCCCAGGCCCGGGCCGCCGGCGCGGACCGCCACCTGGCCAAACCGTTCGACGCGGCGGAGTTGCTGGCGGTGGTCGCCGAGCTCGGCGGTGAGAATCAGCAAAAGGCCGCAGCGGCGTGAACTGCAAAATCTCGGCGACTTGAACGGCCGACGCCGCCAATTTTGGCGGTCCAAAACGGCAAAGGCCGCCGACACCGCGAAGCGTCGGCGGCCTTCTTCTTGGCCGGTCTACTCGTAGCCGTGGGCGGCTTCGTTGATCACCTGCGAGGGCATTTGCGAGAAGTCGACTGAGGTTGGAGCCGAGGCCGTGGCCAGCTTGGTCTGGAAGGTCTTGATGACGTGCTCCAGACGGCGGCGGACCTCACGTTCGGCCTCGGTGCCCTGATCGAGCGACAGGGGGGCCAAGCAGAAGTCGATGATGGCCTGGGGGCGGGTCAGCGGTTCCATATGCGTGTCTCCTTCTGATTATTCGGCTGCGACGAACTGCGCGGTTTCGGTGGATTCCTTCATGGCGGTCGTCGAGGACTGCCCGTTGGAAATGACGGTGGCGACCTGGTCGAAATAGCCGGTGCCGACCTCGCGCTGGTGGCGCGTGGCGGTGTAGCCGATGGCCTCGTTCGAGAACTCGCGCTGTTGCAGCTCCGAGTAGGCCGCCATGCCGCGGTCGCGATAGCCGTCCGCCAGCTCGAACATCGAGTTGTTCAGCGCGTGGAAGCCAGCCAGGGTCACGAACTGGAACTTGTAGCCCATGGCCCCGAGCTCGCGCTGAAACTTGGCGATGGTCTCCTTGTCCAGCTTGGCTTCCCAGTTGAACGAGGGCGAGCAGTTGTAGGCCATCAGCTTGCCGGGGTGCTCCTTCTGGATCGCCTCGGCGAACTTCTTGGCGTCGTCCAGGTCGGGATGCGAGGTCTCCCACCACAAGAGGTCGGCGATGTTCGCATAGGACAGGCCGCGCGCGATGCAGTGGTCCAGACCCGTTCCCGGCTTCAGGCGGAAGAAGCCTTCCGGCGTCCGGTTGTCGCGGTCGATGAAGGGCTGGTCCCGCTCGTCGATGTCGGAGGTGATCAGCTGCGCGCTCTCGGCGTCGGTGCGGGCGACCGTGACGGTCGGGGTGCCCATGACGTCGGCGGCCAGACGGGCGGCGATCAGGTTTCTTTCGTGGGCTTGCGTCGGGATCAGGACCTTGCCGCCCAGGTGGCCGCACTTCTTCTCCGACGCCAGCTGGTCCTCGAAGTGGACGCCCGCAGCGCCCGCCTCGATGAAGGCCTTCATGATCTCGAACGAGTTCAGCGGCCCGCCGAAACCGGCCTCGGCGTCGGCGACGATGGGGGCGTACCAGTCGCGCTTGGCGCCGCCCTCGGCATGCTCGATCTGGTCGGCGCGCTGCAGGGTGCGGTTGATGCGGCGGCACAGCTCCGGCGCGGCGTTGGCCGGGTATAGCGACTGGTCCGGGTACATGGCGCCGGCCGTGTTGGCGTCAGCGGCCACCTGCCAGCCCGACAGATAGATGGCCTTCAGGCCCGCGCGGACCATCTGCATGGCCTGGTTGCCGGTGACGGCCCCCAGCGCATTGATGAAGGGCTCGGTGTGCAGCAACTCCCAAAGACGGTTCGCGCCGCGCTCGGCCAGGGTGTGGGTGACCGGCACCGAACCGCGCAGACGCAGGACGTCCTCCGGCGTGTACGGACGCTCGATGCCGTCGAAGCGGCCTGCGGGCGAAGGGACGAGATCGGCGAAGGTGGTCATGGCGCTTTGCTCACGGTCTGGATCAACGCGAACGTCGCGTCGGTCAGGACAGAGAACACGCCACTGTCATTTCTGATACATCTCGGACCGCCAGCATCGTGTCATTAAGTCACAACGTGACATTGCACCTTAAGTCATGATGTGACATCGTTCGCCGATGGAAGGCTTGGTCGATCGCAAACTGTTTCTCGGCGCGCGCCTGAAGCGGCTGCGGCGCGACCGGGGCTTGACCCAGACGGCGATGGCGGGCGACCTCGGGGTTTCTCCCAGCTACCTGAACCACATCGAGCGCAATCAGCGGCCGGTTTCGGCCCAGCTCCTGCTGCGGCTCGCGGACGCTTATGACGTCGATCTGCGCCAGCTCGGGAAGGCGGGCCCGGCGGGCGAGGCGGAGCTGGCCGAGGCGCTGGCCGATCCCCTGTTCCAGGGTCTGAACGTCCCTCGCCATGAACTTCTGCAACTGACCGACGAGGCGCCCGCCGCCGCCGAGGCCTTGCTGCGGCTCTATCGCGCCTTCGCCAAGCAGAGGGACCGATCCCGCGCGGCGCTGATCGATGGCGGCGATACGACGGATGGCCCCTCCCCCGCCGACTGGGTGCGTGACCATATCCAGTCGAGGGCCAATCATTTTCCCGAACTGGATGCGCTGGGCGAGGCTCTGCACGCCGCACTGGACCCCAACCAGACCGGCGATGGCTTCGAGGCCTTGGCCCGCGCCCGGCTTCAGTCGCGCCACAACCTTCAGGTCCGCGTCATGCCGGCAGAGGTCATGGTGGAATGGACGCGACGATTCGATCCGCACCGGCGTCGCCTGCTGCTGTCCGAGACACTGGATTCGTCGTCCCGCGCCTTCGCCGTCGCCTATCAGCTGGCCCTGGCCGAGCACGAGGCCGAACTGAGCGCCCTGACCGACGCCGCCCGCGCGCCCGACGAAACGACCCGCGCCTTGATGAAGGTCGCCCTGACCAACACCCTCGCCGCCGCCATCCTGATGCCCTACGCCGCTTTCCAGAGGCTGGCCGAGGCGACAGGCTACGACATCGCCCGGCTGCAGACCCGCTTCGGCGCCTCATTCGAACAGGTCGCTCACCGGCTGACCACCCTGTCGCGCCCGACCGCGCGCGGCGTGCCCTTCTTCCTGATGCGGGTGGATCAGGCGGGCAATGTTTCCAAACGTTATGCCTCCGGCGCCTTTCCCTTCGCCCGCTTTGGCGGCGCCTGCCCCCGCTGGCGGCTGCACAGCGCGTTCCGCACGCCGGGCAAGCTGGTCACCCAGATCATCGAGACGCCGGACGGCGGCCGCTGGTTCACCCTGGCCCGCACCGTGGATCGTCAGGGCCACGACGGGTTCGGCGAGCCGCACGACCTCGCCATCGGGCTGGGCTGCGAGCTCAAGGACGCTCACCGCCTGATGTATGCGCGAGGGCTGGACCTGACCTCGCCAGATGTCACCCCCATCGGCCCCGCCTGCCGCCTGTGCCACCGCCACCCCTGCGCCGAGCGCGCCGCCCCGCCGGTGGACCGGCCCCTGCGCGTAGACGACTGGTCGAAGTCGGTCAGCCCCTATCCGTTCGGCGCGCTCTAGGGCGCGGCGTCCAGCGCGCGCTGGGCTGCCGCGAGCTCGCCGGCCATGACCGCCTTCAGCCGCTGGGGTCCGACGATTGTGACCTGTTCGCCCCAGGTGAACAGGTGCCAGGCCAGTTCGCGCATGCCGGAGGCCCGGAACCGGACCACGACCGAGCCGTCCGGTTCGTCCTCCAGCGTCTGGGTCGGGTGCCAGCGCCAGCCGCGCGCCTCGGCCGCGCCTTCTGGCGAGACGCGCAGCACGACGTCCTCGATCTCGTCCTGATAGATGCCGAAAGACTGGCTGGCGAAGACGCCGAGGTCGAATTCGGGCGGCGGCGGGGCGAAGCCGTCCTGAGCTTCCACCGCGCTCATCCGGTCGAGGCGGAAGGTCTGGATTCGGCCGCTCTCACGGTCCGCCGCGACCAGATAGTTGGCTCGGCCGAACATGACGCCGCAGGGGGCGACGCTGCGACGCCGCGCCTCCGCGCCCGGCCGTGAATAGGTGAATCCGAGCGGCGCCTGGGCCAGGACCGCGCCCCGGATGGTGGCCAGCATGGCCTCGTCGGCGCTGGGGCGAGGCCCGGCCTGAACCGCGATCGTCTCCGCCCGGACCAAGGCCTCCAGGTCGGGGGCCAGCCGGTTCAGCGTCGTCGACCGCATCGCCGACTTGAGCTTGCGCTCCAGCCCCTCCAGCGCGGCGGCCCGGCTGGCCTCGCCCGAGGCTCGCAGGCCCTGCGCCGCCTTGGACAGTTCCAGCAGTTCGGTCGCCGTCGGGGCCTGCTCGAAGGCCGAAAGGCCGCCCCGGATTCGCCAGCGTTTGGTCGGCGGGTCCGAAACCTCCTCGACCGAAGGGAAGAGCATGATGACGGCGTCGCGCATCCGCTCGGCGGTGCGGCGGCCGACCCCCGTTTCGAACGCCATCTCGTCCAGCGTCAAACCCTCCGCCGACGCCGCCATGCGCCGCGCCAGTTCGATGACCATCACCGCCTTGTCGTGCCGCAACCGCCTGCCTCCCGGAGATACGTCCGAAACTGACGCAACACTGTCCTATCTCATCATCAACAGCAACCGCTTCGAGACCGGAGACACCCCATGGCCCGCGCTTTCGCCCCCCAGACGCAAATCAACGCCTCGCGCTACATGATCGTCCCGTGCGAAGCCAACGGCTGCGGAGATCTGGCGGTGATCTGGGACCGGCTCGAAGAACAGGTGGTCGACGTCATCGACGCCCGCGCCAGCGCTCGCTACTCGGACGAGGACGCCCTGTGGGACGAGGCCCGTGCGGTCGACGCGCGATACGACGACTTCCGCTTGGCCGCCTAACCGGGGTAGCGCGCCTTTAGCGTCTCTACCGACGCCCTGACGACCTCGCGCAGCACGCCTTCATCCAGGTCCGACAGCCGGTTCACATAGACGCAGCCCGACCCCGTCTTGTGCTTGCCCAGACGGGCCAGCCGTTCGGACCGCGCCGGTTCGTCTGAGGCGACGTACAGAACCAGATTGCCCTTGCGGGGCGAGAAGCCGACCAGGGGCGCATCGCCCTCCCGGCCACTGTCGTAGCGGTAGTGGTAGGCGCCGAAGCCGATGATGGACCCGCCCCACATCGTGGCCGTCTCGCCGGTCTCGGCCTCGATGAGCTCGACGAGGGCGCTGGCGTCCTCGCGGCGGCCGGGGTTTTCGACCGAGGCGATGAAATCTTCGACCGACATGGCGGTCGGCTTGGTCTTGTTCTCAGCCATGATCGCCTCCCCTAGTCTCGCTTGACCGCCGTCCAGCGATCGATCTGGCGCTGGGCCGGGGTCTCGACCCAGCGGTGCGCCGCGATCGCCAGCACCACGATCAGGCCGAAGATGCCGATCGCGAACAGATCATTGATCCAGACGGAGCCGAAGTCGATCCGCGCCCGTGGGACCCAGTGCAGCTTGCGCGCGACGATCATCATGACCGTCAGCACGAACATATGGACCATGTAGATCGCAAACGACCATCGCCCGAGGGTCACAAGGGCGGGATGGTCGAGCAATCTCGACACGGCCCCGTCCTCGCCTGCGAAGACCCAGACGACGCCGATGAACAAGAGGGTCACCAGCACTGTCACCGGTCCCTGCGCCCAGGCGATGAAGACCGAGATGGCCAGCACGGTCGCGATCTCCAGCGCCGTCGCGGCCTCGCCCTTCAGCCGGGGGATCCGCATCCACAGTCCCTGCAGCAGGCAGCCTAGGAAGAAGCCGTAAACCGCCCTCGGCACGGCGAAGTCGTAGGTGGTGTTCATCCATCGCTTGGCGAACATCAGCACAATGATCCCGCCAACCACGGCCAGGATCGCGCCGATCCAGCGGAACCGCTTGGGCGCCGTCAGCACCAGTCCGGCGAAGATCAGATAGCAGGCGACCTCGGCGCTGAGCGTCCAAGCCGGGCCGTTCCACGTCAGGGACGGCAAGATGTGCCAGGCCTGAACCAGAAGAAGGTTGGCGAAGATGGCCTCGATCGAGCGGTCTCGGACGAAGGGCGTGGCCCCATCGATGTGGAACCAAAGCCGGCACAGCTCCAGCCCGATGAAGGCGGCCAGCATCAGCACATGCAGAGGCCAGACCCGGCCGAGCCGGCGCGCCATGAACCGCCCGGCGTCGCGCGGCGTCTTGAGCCGTTCTGCGTAGGCGTGGGCGATGACGAAGCCCGACAGGACGAAGAAATAGTCGACGAACAGATAGCCGTGCTGGACCAAGGCCCAGTCGCGCCAGTGGCTGGCGACCGGCATGTGGAACATCACCACCAGAACCGCGCAGACCCCGCGCAGGGAATCCAGCGCCTCGAAACGGCGGGGTGCGATGCGAGCGGTGGAAGCGGGGCTGTTCACGTCGGCGTGATACGCTCGGTCGGACACCCTCTTCAAGAAAGGATGGAGGCCTGGCCTCCGAGTTGAACGGAGGGTCTGCAGGGTTGCACCCCCGCCGCGTCGCCCCTCCGCCACCAGGCCGTGTCCGAGAGCGAGGACAGAATGTCGCACAGATCTTAAATCGGCGGAATCAAACAGGGTTGAAATAGCATTCATCTTTTTGCGGCAACGCTCGGCCATACTCGCGCGCTATTTGCAGGCTCTTGATCCGCTCGGATTCATTCGGGAAACCCTCGCCTCATGCGCTTCGACTACCGCCTCGCCCTGATCGCCGCCGTCTCGGCCTGCGCGCCGATGCTGCCCGAGGCGCCGCCGGTCGTCACGCCCCCGACCGCACCAGGGGCGGCTCCGTCGACCGGGTGGAGCCCGGCCGTCGTCACTCCACCCCCCGGGGGCGCCGCGAACACGCCCCGGACCGCCTATCCGCAGACCGCCGAAGGCTTCGAGGCCTGGAAGCAGGGCTTTTTCGCCCGCAACGGCGGCGCTCGGCGCGCCCTTTACGAGCAGCAGATGGCCGGGCTGACCTTCGATCCCGAGGTCATCCGCCTGGACACCAATCAGCCGGAGTTCAGCCGCCCGGCCGGGGCCTATATTTCTAACGCCGCCTCGGCGGCCCGGATCGCCGAGGCGCGCCGCCGCATAGACGCAGTGCCGTGGGCGGTCACCCAGCGTTTCGGCGTCCCGGCCGAGATCCTGGTCTCCATCTGGGGCAACGAATCCAGTTTCGGCCAGGTGCAGGGCGATAAGGACGTGATCCGGTCGCTGGCTACCCTCGCCTTCGAGGGCCGCCGTCGCGACTGGGCCGAGGGCCAGCTGAAGGACGCGCTCGACATCGTCATCGACGGTCGACGCGACCGCGCGGGCCTGCGCGGCAGCTGGGCGGGAGCCATGGGCCAGACCCAGTTCATGCCTGACAACTATCTGAGGCTGGGCGTCGACCAGAACGGCGACGGCCGGGTCGACATCTGGGGCTCGGACGCGGACGCCCTGGCGTCAGCAGCGAACTTGCTGGCGCAGGCCGGTTGGAAGCGCGGCCAGAGCTGGGGGTACGAGGTCCGGCTGCCGGCGAACTTCGACTACGCACTGGCTGAGGCCGACGGACGTCCGTGGAGCTTCTGGGCCCAGCGCGGCGTGAGCGTGGCCCGGGGCGGCGCTCCCACTGCGGACGAAGCGGCCGAGAACGGCGTCATCCTGTTGCCTCAGGGCGCGCGGGGACCGGCCTTCCTGGCCCTGCCCAACCACTACGTCATCCGCCGCTACAACAACTCGGTCAGCTATGCGCTCGCCATCGGCCTGACGGCGGACGGGGTCGCCGGGCGTCCGGGTCTGGTCGGGACCTGGCCCAACGACGGGCCCATCTCGCGCGAGCAGCGGTTTGGGGCGCAGGCGGCGTTGGCGCGGGCCGGTTATGACCCCGGAGGCATCGACGGTGTCATCGGCTCGGGCACTCGCCGCGCGCTGAAGCAGTGGCAATCGGCGCACGGTCGGATTCCCGACGGCTATCTGACGGCGGCGTTGGCGGACGAGTTGATGCGGGGCAGCTGATCTCTTCCTTCTCCCCTTGCGGGAGAAGCAAAGGGACTACTCTTTCAGCCGCCACGTCGCCCCGGCGGGTCCGTCCATCACGATCACGTTCAACGCCGTCAGCCGATCGCGGATACGGTCCGCCTCGGCCCAGTTCTTCTCCGCCCTCGCCGTGACCCGCTCGGCCAGCAGTTCCTCGACCTCGGCCTTCAGCCCCTCGTCGGCCCCGCCCTCGAACCAGGCGTCCGGCGAGGCCAGCAACACGCCCATGATGGCCCCGGCCGCCAGCAGTTCACCCTTGGCCCGCGCCACCGCGCCCTCGTCCCCCGCCGTCATCGCTCGCTCGATCTCGCTCGACAGGGCGAACATGGAGGCCATGGCCCCCGGCGTATTCAGGTCATCCTCGATCGAGGCCAGGAACTCGGCGGGCGGGTCGGTCTCGGTCGCCGCGACGTCCGCGGCCCGCCGCAGGGCGCCGTAGAGCCGGTCGAGATTCTTGCGCGACTGGTCCAGCAGCCCCTGGTTCCAGTCCAGCGGCTGACGGTAATGCGCGCTCAGCAGCGCCCACCGCACCACCTCGCCCGGGATCGACTGGACCAGGTCGTGCAGCAACAGGACATTGCCGATCGACTTGGACA
Organism: Brevundimonas sp. NIBR11; assembly: GCF_027912535.1. Classification (NCBI taxonomy): domain Bacteria; kingdom Pseudomonadati; phylum Pseudomonadota; class Alphaproteobacteria; order Caulobacterales; family Caulobacteraceae; genus Brevundimonas; species Brevundimonas sp. NIBR11. The sequence goes on from NZ_CP115465.1 coordinate 1,546,505, forward strand.
TCTTCTCCGCATCGACAGTCAGGAAGCCGTTGTGCATCCAGTAGCGGCTGTACTCGTCGTGAGATGCCTCGCCATGCGCATGGCCGTGGGCGCAGACGCCCTGGGCGATCTCGTTCTCATGATGAGGGAAAACCAGATCGATTCCGCCGCCGTGGATGTCGATCGGCAGGCCCAGGGTCTTCTCGATCATGGCCGAGCATTCGATGTGCCAGCCGGGACGCCCCTCGCCCCAGGGCGACGGCCAGGACGGTTCGCCCTCCTTGGACGGCTTCCACAGGACGAAGTCGTGCGGGTTCTTCTTGTAGGGCGCGACCTCGACCCGCGCCCCGGCGATCATGTCGTCGAGGTTTCGCCCCGACAGGGCGCCGTAGGACGGATAGCTGGACACGTCGAACAGCACATGACCCTCCGCGGCATAGGCGCAGCCCTGATCCACGATCTCGCCGATCTGCTTCACTATGGCGTCCATATGGTCGGTGACGTGCGGCGCGATGTCCGGCGGCGAGACGTTCAGCAGTCCCATGTCGGCCAGATAGGCGGCTTCGTAGCGCGCCGTGACCTCGCCGATCGCCACGCCCTCGCGCGCGGCCTTCTGATTGATCTTGTCGTCCACGTCCGTGACGTTGCGGGCGTAGATCACCTTGTCCGCGCCATAGGTCCGGCGCAGCAACCGCACCAGAACGTCGAACACCACAGGCGGGCGTGCATTGCCGATGTGGGCGTAATCATAGACCGTGGGCCCACACACATAGAGCGTCACCCGATCGGGGTTCCGAGGCGTGAACTCACGCTTCTCGCGGCGCAGGGTGTCGTGCAGATGCAGGGTCATCGAATCTTGTGCAGTCGGTTTTCTTGCGGGACGGGCCCGTCGTCCCATATAGCCGTGCTGCCGCGTCGAATAGCCGTGGCGACGAAAAGGGAGAGCGGCGCGCGTCAATCCGGAACCCTCGTTCCGGCGCTACTAAGCTGCTTCAAGACATCTATGGACGCCCAGATCACCAATGCGCTCCGGATCGGAAACGATCACGGCGTGACGAAGCCCAGCCGCGAGGAGGCCCTCGCCGCCGTTCGCACCCTGATCGCCTGGTCGGGCGACAACCCGGACCGCGAAGGCCTGAAGGACACGCCCAAGCGGGTCGTCGACGCCTATTCCGAGTGGTTCGAAGGTTACGACGCCGACCCGGCCAAGGAACTGAGCCGCACGTTCGAGGATGTGCAGGGCTATGACGACATGGTCCTGCTGCGCGACATCGAGGTCGAGAGCCACTGCGAGCACCACATGGCGCCGTTTCTGGGCAAGGCCTATGTCGCCTACATGCCCACCGCCAAGGTCGTCGGCATCTCCAAGATCGCCCGCGTAGTCGAGATCTTCTCCAAGCGTCTGCAGACGCAGGAGACCCTGACCCAGGAGATCACCAAGGCGCTGGAAGACAACCTGTCGCCCGCCGGCGTGGCTGTCCTGATCGACGCCGAGCACCAATGCATGACGACGCGCGGCGTGCATCACCGTCACGTCTCGACCATCACCACCCGCTTCACCGGCGCGTTCAAGGAGAACCCCGCTCTTGTCGAGCGCTTCCTGAAGCTGGCCAAGGGCTGATGAATAAATCCTCCTTTGCCTCTGGCTCAGGAGGATTTCTCCCCGTTCGGGCGAAAAGCGCCCTTAGGGAACCGACTTCCTTCCGAGACCGCTTTACAAGCCAGACGGCAGACGCCAAGAAACCGTCCGAACCGTAACGCGTCGCTCGCGCCCTGCGCCCGAGCCTCCATGGAGAAGCACCGCATGGGCACCAAGCTCGCAGGCCCCAAGGGACAGGGTGGCAAGACCATCTCCCAGAACGCGGACATCAACGTCACGCCGTTCGTCGACATCATGCTGGTGCTGCTGATCATCTTCATGGTCGCCGCGCCGCTGGCCACCGTGTCGATCCGCCTCGACCTGCCGCCGGCGACCCCGCCGGATCCGAACGCCGAGCAGAAGGATCCGGTCTACATCACCATCCAGGACACCGGCTCGATCTTCATCGCCGAAAAGCAGACCACGATCGAAACCCTGGCCGCCGACGTCTGCGCGGCCCTGGGCGGCGGCAACCCGGGCTGCAAGGAAGAGCGCGTCTTCGTCCGCGCCCAGCCGGAAGTGAAGTACAACGCCTTCATGGAAGTCATGAACGACCTGCAGTCGAACGGCTTCTACAAGGTGGGTCTGCTGAACGAAGACATCGAATAGGCCTCTCGCCATTCGCAACGATCAGGGCCGCGTCTCGCAAGGGACGCGGCCTTTTTCTTTGCGGCTCATCCGGCCTAGGCTCTCGCGATGACGCCCGCAGAGCTCCACACGCTGGTTCTGGCCTTCCCGGAGACGGAGACCGGCACGACGCACGGCTGGCCGTCGTTCAAGGCGGCGGGGAAGTTCTTCACCCGCCTGCGCCCCGAAGACGACAGCGTGGTCGTCTATGTCGACTCGGAGGATCACCGCGACATGCTGATGGAGGCCGAGCCGGAGACCTTCCACGTCACCGACCACTATCGCGGCTATCCCATCGTCCTGGCACGACTGGCGACCGTCGATCCCGTCTGGCTGCGCGGCGCCCTGGAAAAACGCTGGCTGAAGCTGGTGCCGAAGCGGGTGTCGAAGGCCTCGACCGGCGCATGAGCGAGACCGTCGCCGGCAGCTGGACAGGCATCTATTTCTATCCGGAGGACCATCCGGACAATCCCGACGACCTGTGGCCGCCGACCGCCTTCGTGGCCGAACTGATCGACCGGGCGGGCGTGCTCACCGGCTGGGTTCGCGAACCGGACATGCTGTACGACGGGCCCGAGCGGACCGCCGAGATCGAGGGCGAGCGGATCGGCGACAGCGTCGTCTTCACCAAGACCCCGACCGACGGCGCCGATCAGATCGAATACGCCGGCGCCCTGATCGATGACGGCCGCCGGATCGAAGGTCGGTGGCATATCGTCGGCGACTGGTCCGGCCGTTTCCGCATGGATCGCGCCGGCCTGATCCGCCCCGAAGAGCGTATTTCGGCTGAACGCACCATGGACGCGCCTGTGGATCAGGGCGGCTGAGATCGAAGGTCGGTGGCATATCGTCGGCGACTGGTCCGGCCGTTTCCGCATGGATCGCGCCGGCCTGATCCGCCCCGAAGAGCGTATTTCGGCTGAACGCACCATGGACGCGCCTGTGGATCAGGGCGGCTGAGTTCGCCGAATCGGTGGCGTCCCGACGCGGCGCCCCCATATCGAGCCTTCACAACCTTGCCGGAGCCGCCCGATGTCCGAACAGCTTTCCGTCACTATCGACGGCCTGACCATCCCCCAGCTCGGCTTCGGCACCTGGCAGTTGGAGCCCGCCGACGCGCGGCGCATGGTCGCGGAGGCCCTCCGCATCGGCTATCGCCACATCGACACCGCGTGGATCTATCATAACGAGGCGGCGGTCGGCGACGGCATCCGCGACGCCATCGAGGCCGGCCATGTCGCGCGCGAAGACATCTGGCTGACCACCAAGATCTGGGTCGCCCATTTCGAGCACGACGCCCTGCTGCGTCAGGCAGAGGAATCGGCGGCCAGCCTCGGGTTCACGCCCGACCTGCTCCTTCTGCATTGGCCGAAGGCGACGCCGACCTTCGCCGAAACGCTCGGCGCGCTGAACGAAGCAAAGGACAGGGGTCTGACCCGCGCCATCGGCCTGTCCAACTTCCCGTCCGCCGAGTTCCGTCAGGCGCAGAGCCTGTCCCCTGCCCGGCTGATCACAAACCAGGTCGAATACCATCCCTACCTGTCGCTGAAGACCCTGCGCGCCACGGCCGCAGAGCTCGGGTCGTCGATCACCGCCTGGTCGCCCCTGGCCCAGGGACAGATCGCCGACGATCCGATCATCGGCGAGATCGCCAGGACCCACGGCAAGTCGAACGGACAGGTCACCCTGCGCTGGCTGGTGCAACAGGGCGTCGTCGCCATCCCCCGCACGCAGAAGCCCGAGCGCGCCGCCGAGAATTTCGACATCTGGGATTTCCAGCTCTCTGACGAAGAGATGGCCCGCATCCACGCCCTGGCCCGCCCTGACGGCCGCCTGGGCGACTGGCTCGACAAGGACTTCCGCTGGGACCAAGAATAAGGCCAGACGCGACGCCAAGCCGCGCACGGAGGCGACCCATGGGCTCTGTTCTCGGCTTTCCCGGCATCGATCCGCAGGATGCGGCCATCGGCGCCCGCCTGAAGCGCTGGCGGGAACAGCGCGGCGTCGACATCGACGCCGTCGCCGCGGCCCTGAAGATCACTCCAGAGGAAGAACGCCGCGCTGAAGCCGGTCGCGCCCATCTGACGGCGCTCCAGATCGCCGCCGCCACGCGCACCCTGCGCCTGCCGATGTGGGCGCTTGTCTCCGACCGTCCGGCCTACTGATGATCCAGAGGATGCACGGCGCGGCGCGCGGCTGGCGCATTCTGTTTGCGGTGGTCGGCTGGGCCGGATTGGTGGCCCAATATGTGCTGCTGTTGAACGGCGGAACGCGGTCGGTCGTCGGCTCGACGGTCATCTTCTTCAGCTATTTCACCATCCTGACCAATGTGCTGGTCGCCCTCGCCTTGACGGCGCCCGCCGTGTTCCCCGACAGTCGGCTGGGCCGCTGGACGACGACCGAGGGCGTTCGCGCGGCCGTAGCCATGTACATCGCGGTGGTCGGCATCGTGTACCACGCGCTTCTGGCCGCGACCTGGGCGCCGCAAGGCGCGCTGGCGGTGGTCAATCAGGTCCTGCACACCGTCATGCCCATCGCCTTCGTGCTGGACTGGCTGCTGTTCACACCCAAGGGTCGGCTGCGCTGGATCGACCCTGTGAAGTGGCTGGCCTATCCCCTGCTCTACGGCGTCTTCACAGTCATCCACGGCCAGCACGTCGGCTGGTATCCCTACTGGTTCATCGACATCGGTGCGCTCGGCTGGGGACCGGCTCTGGTCAACTTCGGCGCCCTGCTCGTTTTCTTCCTGACCCTCGGCCTGATCGTCGCGGCATTGGATCGCGGGCTGGCCGCGCTCGGCAAGGGTGACAGTTCCCTCACGCCGTCCTAAGCGGGCCGCATGGCTTACAAATCCCTGCGCGACTTCATGGCCCAGCTGGAGGCCGACGGCGAACTCGTCCGCGTGACCGAACCCGTGTCCACCGTGCTGGAGATGACCGAGATCCAGACCCGCCTTCTCCGCAACGGCGGCCCGGCCGTCCTGTTCGAAAAGCCGGTCATGCCCGATGGTTCGATCAGCCCCATCCCGGCGCTCGCGAACCTGTTCGGCACGGTGAAGCGCGTCGCCATGGGGGTGACGCTGGAGAAGAAGGCCCGCACCACGGCCGCCGAGTTGCGCGAGGTCGGTGAACTTCTGGCCTTCCTGCGCAATCCGACCCCTCCGCGCGGCCTCGGCGACGCCATGGAGATGCTGCCCCTGGCCCAGACGGTCATGTCCATGCGGCCGAAGATCGTGAAGTCGGCGCCGGTGCAGGAGGTCGTCTTGAAAGGCGACAAGATCGACCTGACAACGCTGCCCATCCAAACCTGCTGGCCCGGAGAGCCCGCGCCCCTGATCACCTGGGGTCTGGTCGTCACCAAGGGTCCGTCGGACGAGCGTGAGGACGACTTCAACCTCGGCATCTACCGCATGCAGGTGCTGGGCACGGACAAGGCCATCATGCGCTGGCTGGCACACCGCGGCGGCGCCCAGCACTACGCCCGGCACAAGAAGGCCGGAAAGCGCGAGCCCCTGCCCGCCGCCGTCGTGCTCGGCGCCGATCCGGGGACCATCCTGGCCGCCGTGACGCCCGTGCCGGAAACTCTGAGCGAATACCAGTTCGCGGGCCTGATGCGCGGCGCCAAGGCCGAACTGGTCGCCTGCAAGACCGTGCCCCTGATGGTCCCGGCCCAGGCCGAGATCGTGCTGGAAGGCCATGTCCTGCTCGACGAACACGCCGACGAAGGCCCCTACGGCGACCACACCGGCTACTACAACTCGGTCGAAACCTTCCCGGTCTTCCAGGTGACGGCCATCACCATGCGCCGCGATCCCATCTATCTGACCACCTTCACCGGCCGCCCGCCGGACGAGCCCAGCGTGCTGGGAGAGGCGCTGAACGAGGTCTTCATCCCCTTGCTGCGCGCCCAGTTTCCGGAGATCACCGACTTCTGGCTGCCGCCCGAGGGCTGCAGCTATCGCATCGCCGTAGTGTCGATGAAGAAGGCCTACCCCGGCCACGCCAAGCGGGTGATGCTGGGCGTCTGGAGCTACCTCCGACAGTTCATGTACACGAAATGGGTCATCGTCGTGGACGACGACATCGACGCCCGCGACTGGAAGGACGTCATGTGGGCGGTCTCGACCAAGATGGACCCGGCGCGCGATATCACCCTGATCGAGAACACCCCCATCGACTATCTGGACTTCGCCAGCCCGGAGAGCGGCCTCGGCTCCAAGATCGGACTGGACGCCACCGACAAATGGCCGCCCGAGACCAAACGCGAATGGGGCGAGGAAATCCGCATGGACGCCGAGGTCGTCGAGAAGGTCAGCGGCATGTGGGACCGGCTTGGTTTGCCGGGTGACGGAACGCCGATCTGGAAATAGGTTGCCGGATCAACCGCCGGGGGGCCAATGAGCGCGTTCGAGTTCTTCTTTAGCTTCTACGGCCTGCTGCTCGGCCTATCCGTCGCCGAACTGGTCGGCGGCTTCTCGCGGGTTCTGCACGAGCGTCAGCGGGTGCGGTTCGGTTGGCGCACGCCCCTGCTGGCCCTATTCGTGGCCATGGATGTAGCGACCTTCTGGAGCCAGGCGTGGACCATCTTCAGGGGCGCGCCTTTCAACCTGGCCCTGCTGTTCATCGGTCTGGTCGTCGCCGCCACCTTCTACGTCGCCGCCAGCGTGACTTTCCCACGCGTGACGGCCGAGGGCGTGGACGAGCGCATCGACCTGAACGACCACTTCTGGGCTCACCGAAGGCTGATCTTCAGCTGCATCCTGGCCGCCAACGTCATCATCGGCGTGATCTTCGTGGCTCTGATGTCCGTCGACGCCGGTTTCGCCAGCCTGTCGAGCGCGCGTCTGTGGATCGGCTTCGCGGTCTTCGGCCTGGGCAGCGCTGCCGCCGCCTTCGCCCCGCGCGGTATCGCCGGCTGCGCCCTGATCGCCCTCGTCCTCTACAGCCTGTTCAACGTCGTCCGATCGGCATTAGTGCTTATCGAGGCGGGCGGCTGGTCGCTCCCGCCTATGGGAAGCTGACATGAGCGCGTTCGAGTTCTTCTTCAGCTTCTTCGGCCTGATCCTTGGGCTCTCGGTCGTCGAGGTGATGACCGGCGTGGCCCGGGTGCTGAAGCAACGTCGACGCATCAAGGTCGGCTACGTCACGCCGCTTCTGGCCGTGCTGCTGCTCGTCGACCTCGCCAGCTTCTGGGCCAACACCTGGGGGATGTTGCAGGACATCCAGATCAGCCTCGGGCTGCTGGTCGTGGGCGTGATGGTCGCTGGTGTCTATTTCCTGGCCGCTTCGATGGTGTTCGCCGACGACCTCGATGAATGGCCCTCGCTGGACGCCTTTTATGACGCCCACAAGCGCTGGGTCGTCGGCGGGGTCTGGCTGGCCAACATGCTGTCGGGGTTCGCCTTCACCGCCTTCGTCACCACGCCGGCCGAGTACTGGTCCGGCATGATCAGTCTGCCCAGCCTGATCACTGTCGGCTGGTTCACTGCGGTCATGGGGGGCGTGGCCTTGTTTCGGGACCACCGCATCAATGCGGCTCTGTTGGTGATCGGCCTGTCGGGTTACGTGTTGTAGCCATGACGCCGATCCGCCTCCTGATCCTCGCCGCCCTGGCGGCCCTCGCCTCGAGTCCCGCCATGTCCCAGTCCGTTTCGACCCCCGCCCCCTGGGATCAGCCTTTCCTGCCGCCGCCGCTGGAGTGGAACGGGGCCAGCCGCGCCCTGCTGGCCGACGCCTCCAACCCGCGGATCACCGACTTCGAGCGTGACCCGGCGCATGACTTCAGCCCCGACTACGCCGCGACCCGCGCCTGGTTTGACCGGCTCGACGCGGCGTCGGACCTGATCCGCATCCAGCAATTCGGCGTCTCGCCCGAAGGCCGCCCGATCTACGCCGTCATCGCCTCGAAGGACGGCGCGGCGCTCGATCCATCCAAGCCCGTCCTCCTGGCCCAGGCCGGCATCCACCCCGGCGAGATCGACGGCAAGGACGCGGGCATGATGCTGCTGCGCGACATGGCGTTTGGCGACAAAGGCGACCTTCTGGACCACGCCAACCTGGTCCTGATCCCCATCCTGTCGGTCGACGGTCACGAGCGCGCCTCGCCCTATAGCCGCCCGAACCAGCGAGGTCCCCGCATTCAGGGCTGGCGCAACACCGGCACGAACCAGAACCTCAACCGAGACTTCATGAAGCTGGACCAGCCGGAGATGCAGGCCCTGCGCACCTTCATCAATGCGCTGAAGCCTGACCTCTATCTGGACATCCACGTCACGGACGGGATGGATTACCAGTACGACGTCACCTACGGCTTCAATGGCGAGTTCGACGCCTTCAGCCGGTCGCCCGACAGCGCCCGCTGGCTCGACCGGGTGTTCAAGCCCGCCATGAACGAGGCGCTGGAGGCGGAGGGCCATATCCCCGGCCCGCTGGTCTTCGGCATCGACGACCAGAACCCGCGCGCAGGCCTGAACGACGGAGGTCTGGGCGAGCGGTTCTCGAATGGCTGGGGCGATGCGGCCCACGTGCCGACCATCCTGATCGAGAACCACAGCCTGAAGCCCTACGAGCAGCGGGTGCTGGGGACCTACGTCTTCCTCGAGGCGTCCCTGCGCATCCTGGCCGAGAATATCGCGCCCCTGCGCGCCGCGATCGCGGCCGACCGCGCCCGGCGCCCGGCCGAAATCCTCGCCAATTTCGAATCCGATCCGGTCCCGCACCAGACCCGCGACTTCAAGGGCGTGCTTTACGAGACCTACGACAGCCCCGCGTCCGGCCGTCAGGAGATCCGCTGGCTGGGCCGTCCCGACCCGGAGGTGTGGCGCCTGCCCTACTACGGTTCGCGCGCCGGGATCCGTCTGAACCGCCCGACCGCCTACTGGGTGCCGGCCTATCGCACCGACATCATCGAACGGCTTCGCCTCCACGGCCTGACGATGGAGACGCTGGATGCGCCGCACACCGTGTCGGTCGAGATGCTGCACCTCGACAACCCGACCCTGGCCGGCCGGCCCAACGAAGGCCACGTCCAGGCGACCGTCACCGACGTCACGGCCGAGCGTCGCGAATGGACCTATGCCCCCGGCTCCGTCCGGATCCCGACCGATCAGCCTCTGGGCGACATCGCCGTCCTCCTGCTGGAGCCGCAGTCGTCGGAGAGCTTCTTCGCCTGGGGCATGTTCCCCGAGGTCCTCAGCCGCGTCGAATACATCGAGGGCTACGCCATCGCCCCGCTGGCCGAGGCCATGATGGCCGCCGATCCCGCGCTGAAAACCGAATTCGAGGCCAAACTCGCCGCCGAGCCGGAGTTCGCCGCCAATGGCGATGCCCGTTTGGCGTGGTTCTACGAACGAACCCCGTTCTATGATGCCCGCTACCGACTCTATCCGGTCGGACGGGAGGACTAGACATGGACGTGCTGACGGCGATGACCCCGGCTCAGGCCGCCGCTCTGTGGAGCGGACTTATGATTATCCTGCTGGTGGTTCTAGGCGTTCGCGTCGCCTTGGCCCGGCGCGGCAACAAGGTTCTGTTGGGCGACGGCGGCAACGAGGCGGTCCTGTTGGCCAGCCGCGTGTTCGGCAACGCCGCCGAATACATTCCCGTTGCGATCGGCGCTCTGCTGGGCCTCAGCCTGCTCGGCATGCCCGCGTATGTCCTGCACGTCCTCGGCGGGTTGTTGTTCGTCGGCCGGATCGTCCATGCGGCGGGTCTCAGCACCAAGGGCGTTACCGCCGGCCGCCTCTTCGGCATGGCCCTGACCTGGCTTCCCCTGCTGGCCGCGGGCGCCATGCTGGTCGTTCACGCCTTCGTCGGCACGCCGCACGGCTAGAAAACGACCATCCCGATCCCCATCATACCTCGGTCCCGAGGCGTGGCGGAGACCGATCTTTGACATCGTCCGTGAGAATCCGACCTAACGGACTATCCCGACTCCAATCCCGGGGTCGGTATCGGCTCCGACCGACCCGACTTAACGGACTATCCCGACTCCGTTTTCCGGAGTCGGGTCCGGCGACATTGCGGCCCGGCCCCCGGTCCGCCATATCGGGCCATGCCTGACAGCCTCCCTGCTTCCGACCTGCTCCACGACATCGTCGCCGCCGCCCTGAAGGCCGGGGCTGACGGCGCGGAGGCCGCCACCGCCGAGCGCTCTTCCCTGTCCGTCGGCGTCCGCAACGGCGCCCTCGAAGACGTCGAGCGCGAGGAGAGCCGCGACCTCGGTCTGCGCGTCTTCATCGGCAAGCGTCAGGCCACCGTCTCCGCCTCGGACCTGTCCGAGGCCACCCGTACCCGGCTCGTCGAGCGCGCCGTCGCCATGGCGAAACTGGCGCCCGAAGACCCCTATGCCGGTATGGTTCCCGCCGCCGAACTGGCGCGCGGTCCCTTCCCCGACCTGCAGCTGTTCGACCCGTCCGAACGCAGCGCCGCCGAGCTGGAACAGGTCGCCCGCGAAGCCGAGGCCGTCGCCCTGGCCGTCCCCGGCGTCTCCAAGTCCGAGGGCGGCCACGCCGGGACCGCCTCGACCCGCTGGCGTCTGGTGACCTCCGAGGGCTTCGACGGCGCCTATGCCTCGACCGGCTTCTCGCTGGGCGTCGGGGTCATCGCCGAGAAGGACGGGGCCATGGAGCGCGGCGGCGAAAGCCGCTCGACCCGCTGGCTCGAAGACCTGCCCGGCCCCGAAGGCATCGGCGCCGAGGCCGGAGCGCGCGCTATCGCCAAGTTGGGCCCGCGCAAGATCGCCTCGACCACCGCCCCGATCATCTTCGAGCGCCGGGTCGCGACCCAGGTCCTGTCGCCCCTGCTGGGCGCCATCTCCGGCCTGGCCATCGCCCGCGGCACCTCCTTCCTGAAGGATCGGATGGGCCAACAGGTGCTGCCCAAGGGCGTCGGCCTGGTCGACGACCCGTTCCGCATCCGCGGCATGGCCTCCGCCCCCTTTGACGACGAAGGCTCCCCGGTCCAGGCGCGCAATCTGGTCGACGACGGCGTCCTGACGACCTGGCTGTTGAACCACTCCGCCGCCGCCCAACTGGGTCTGACGACCACGGGCCATGCCTCTCGCGGTCTGGTCGGGCCCTCGGGCGTCCAGACCCACAACCTGCACCTGACGCCCGGCGACGCCGACCTCAACGGCCTGATGGGTCAGGCGGGAACGGGTCTGGTCATCACCTCCATGTTCGGCCCTTCGCTGAACGCCAACACGGGCGACTGGTCCGCCGGGGTGTCCGGCTACTGGTTCGAGAACGGCGAGGCCGCCTATCCGGTTTCGGAGATCACCGTCGCCGGCAATCTGGTCGACCTGTGGATGCGGCTGGTTCCAGGGTCGGACCTGGAGTTCCGGGGCGGGTTCAACAGCCCGTCGGTGCTGTTCGACGGCGTGGCTATCGCCGGCAAATGATCGATCTCGCGGCCGACCTCGAGCTTATCAGGCAAGCAGCCCTCGCGGCCGGCGCCCTGGCCGAGGCCGAGCGGGACAAGGGCCTCAAGATCACCCACAAGAACGGCGGCTCCCCGGTCACCAACGCCGACCTCGCCGTCGACGCCATGCTGCAGGACCGGCTGCGCACCGCCCGGCCCGACTATGGCTGGCTGTCCGAGGAGACCGCCGACACCCCCGACCGCCTGACCCGGCGTCGGCTGTTTGTCGTCGATCCTATCGACGGCACCGTCGCCTTCCTCAAGAACCAGCCCTGGTGGTGCGTGCCCATCGCTGTGGTCGAGGACGGCCAACCCGTCGCCGCCGTCATCCATGTGCCCGCGACCGGGGAAACCTATGAGGCCACGGCGGGCGGCGGCGCTCGCCTGAACGGCCGCCCGATCAGCGCCTCCGACGTTGATACGCTTGACGACGCCGCTGTCCTGGCCGACGCGCGCCTGATGGAGGGGCCGCACTGGCCCGAGCCCTGGCCGCCGATGCGCTACGAGAACCGCAATGCGCTGGCCTACCGCATGGCCTTGGTCGCCTCAGGCGCCTTCGACGCGGCGATTGCGCTCACGCCCAAATGGGACTGGGACGTCTGTGCCGGAGCTCTGATCGCTGGCGAGGCGTCCGCGAAGGTGAGCGATCACCATGGCCGCCCATGGCTGTTCAACCGGCCGGACGCGCGCCAGGCCAGCCTGGTCTGCGCCGCCCCGGCCCTGCACCCGTTGATCCTGAGGCGCACAACGCCTATCCCGCTGGCGACCTGATTTCTCCCCTTCTGCGGACCCGCCCCATGACCGACGCCCACCACGACACCGACCAACTGCTTCACCTCGTGATCGGCGGCGAGTTGCGTCACCTGGACGCCCCGGTGTTCCGCGACCTGTCCAAGGTCGAGTTCGTAGGCGCCTATCCGAACTACGCCGAGGCCAAGGCCGCCTGGAAGGCTCGCGCCCAGGCCACGGTCGACAACGCCCACATGCGCTTCTTCATTCTGCACGCCCACCGGATGATCGATCCGCGCGGCGACGCCTGATCGTCGCAGGCGGAACCGTCGCGGGGACGCGGACGCTCTAGTCGTCTACGCTGGCGTACAGTTAGAGGAGCGTCACATGATCCCGACCCTGATCGTTCTCGGACTGCTGGCCCTGGGCGTCGGCATCGTCGCCTTCGCCACGCGCCGGACCCCGACCCCGGTGGTCCCCAGCGCCGATCAGGACACGGCCTGGAACGATCCGATCACGCCCGCCGGCGCAGGCCCGGTCGAGGACGATCCCTTCGCCCACGCGCCCACCCTGACGCCGCCCGTGGTCGTCGCCCCGGCCGCGACCGAAACGCTGCCGATCGAGCGTGCGTCGTGACCCTGTTCGGCGCGACTCTCGACGGCGCTCAGATCGCCGCCCTCGTGGGCCTTCTTGCCACGCTCGCCTTGTGGTTCATCGTGCTTGGCCGCGAGCGCGGCTATGCGAAATGGTTCCGGCATTGGGAGGCCGACCGCAAAGCCCGTCTCGCCGCCGAACAGGGCAAGAACGACGAGCCGAAGCGCGAGCCTACCGGTCCATGGGGCTAAGGGTCTCGGGGCCGGCTATTCGCGCCTGAGCAACTTCTCGGTCAGCAGGGTCCCCCACCAGTTGGTGCGGAACTCCTTACGCATCGCCTCAGGATCGTAGGCGTCGCTTTCGACCCACTCCATGAAGCCCACGCCGGTCGGCTCGACCTTCTCGACGTAAGTTTCCAGGAAGTGGTCCAGCACGCCGGTCAGCCCCTCGCGGCTGTGAAGGTATTTCTTCGACAGCTCGCGCATAGCCTCGGAGATCGGCTCCCCGAGATGGAAGTGGCGATAGAAGACCGCCATCAGCCCGGCCCGGTCCGCGCCGGACTTGCAGTGGATCAGGACCGGATATTCGATTGAGCCAAACAGATCCCGCGCCCGGCGCACGCGCGCCTTCTCCGGCGGATCCCGCGAATCGAGCGGAGCGTCGATCAGCGTCAGGCCCAGCCGCTCGCAGGCCGCCTTTTCAAGCCAGTAATAACCCTCGTCCCGCTCGCCGCGCAGGTTGATGACAGTCCTTATCCCCCGCTTCGCCCAGCCCTCCAACTGGCGCGGCGACGGCTGGTTGGTGCGCACCAGATCGGGGCCCAGCCAGTGGGCGTTCGAGAACGCCAGACGCAGAAACGCATGGTCGTTCCAGAAGAAGTCCCGCTGGGCCGCGCGCCGCCCGGCCTCCGTGCTCACATCGAAACGCGTCATGGCGCTCCACATAGTGTGCGGAGGCGACGGCGTCATCGCTTGACTTCCTCCCCCTGCCGTCCGACCTCGGGCGGATGACTTCGCCCGTCCCGTCAGTCCCGCAAGGAGACGCCGCCTCGCGTCCCCTGGTCGGCCGCATCTGGCGCGACTATCTGTCGGGCCGGAAGACGGCCTTGATTCTGTCGCTGGTCTGCGCGGCCGTCGCCGGCATCGCCAACGCCACCATCCTGCAGATGCTGCAGCCGGCCATCGACGGCATGTTCCAGTCGAAGCCCGTCACCGTGGGCGGCTTTTTCGTCGTTCAGCCCGAGCAAGCCTTGCTGGCCATTCCCGCCGTCATCGTCGGCATCGCCCTGATCTGGACCATGGCTGCGCTCGGTCAGGCGGCGCTCGTCAACCGCATCGGTCACGGCATCGTCGGGGACATCCAGGTTCGGCTGTTCGGCGCCATGATCCGCGCGGATCTCGCCCGCCTGCGCAGCCAGCATTCCGGCGCCTTCGTCTCATCCGTCCTGTTCGACGCCAACCTCGTGCGCGAGGCCTTCACCAACGGCGTCGTCAACTACACCCAGCACGGCCTGACCCTGATCGCGGTCATCCTCTACATGGCCTGGTCGGACTGGAAGTTGACGGCCATCGTCCTGCTCGGCGCGCCCCTGATCGCCTACGTCATCCGCCGCTTCGGCAAACGGATGAGGAAGGCCACGACCGGCGCCATGGTCGAGACCGAGAACCTCTCCACCGCCCTGATGGAGAACCTGGACGGCGTCCGCCTGATCAAGATCGAGAACCGCGAGGCCGCCGAACAGGACCGAGTCGCCGAGGTCATCGACCGCCGCCAGCGCCACGTCATCAAGTCCGCCGACAGCCGCGCCTTCGCCGGCCCCTTCTCCAACCTGGTCGCGATGCTGATCGTCGCGGCCGTCATGGCCTATGCGGGCTGGCAGGCGCGTCAGGGCGAGATGACGGTCGGCGCCTTCGCGGCCTACGTGGGCCTGCTGATGTCGGCCGGTCAGTCGCTGCGTCAGGTGACCAATCTCCAGACCGTCATGGCCGAGGGCCTGACCGCCGCGCGCCGTCTGTTCGCCTCGCTCGACATCGCGCCTGAAATCCGCGAGGCCGCCGCGCCGCAGCCCCTACCGCCCGGTCCGGCGACGGTTGTCTTCGACGACGTGACCTTCAGCTATGGTTCGGCGCCGACGATCACCGACGTCTCCCTGACCGTGAAGCCCGGCGAGACGGTCGCCTTGGTCGGTCCGTCCGGCGGCGGCAAGTCGACCCTGCTCAGCCTTTTGCCGCGTTTCTACGACGTGACCGCGGGCAAGCTGACGATCAACGGAACGGATCTGCGCGAGCTCTCGCTGTCCGACCTCCGAGCCCGCATCGCCCTGGTGACGCAGGAGCCCTTCCTTTTCGACGACACCATCGCCGCCAACATCGCTTACGCCCGGCCTGATGCGACGCCCGAACAGATTGCCGAGGCCGCCCGGTCCGCCGCCGCCCACGACTTCATCATCGCCCTGCCCGACGGCTACCAGACGCGCGCGGGCGAAGGCGGCATGCGTCTGTCGGGCGGCCAGCGTCAGCGCATCGCCATCGCCCGCGCCTTCCTCAAGGACGCCCCGATCCTGCTGCTGGACGAGGCGACCTCGGCGCTCGATACCGAGAGCGAGACCCTGGTCCAGGCTGCGCTCGAGCGTCTGATGGCCGGGCGTTCGACGTTGATGATCGCCCACCGCCTGTCCACGGTCCGTCACGCCACCCGCATCGTCGTGCTGGAGGCCGGCCGGATCGTCGAAACCGGGACCCACTCGGCCCTGGTCGAGAAGGGCGATCTCTATGCCCGGCTGGCCAAGCAGCAGTCGCTGGACGGAACGCCGCCCTTCGCCACGGTCGCCTGACGTGAGGCCTCTCCGCAACCCGG